>JBBIQE010000106.1:0-11499 GCA_037442485.1 Methylomirabilis sp. (SeqCode) | reverse complement strand
CAAGATCGACGTCCGGGTCATCGCCGCCACCAACCGGGACCTGAAGAAGGCCGTGGAGGAGGGCAGCTTCCGCGAGGACCTGTACTACCGCCTGAACGTGGTGCCCATCACGCTGCCGGATCTCAAGGACCGCCAGGAGGACATCCCGCTGCTGGCCAACCATTTCCTCCAGAAGTTTGCCCGGGAGTCGAACCCCAACATCCGCGAGATCTCGAAAGAGGCCATGGGGATCCTCCTGAGCTATCCCTGGCCCGGCAATGTCCGCGAGCTGGAGAACGTGATCGAGCGGGCCGTGACGTTGGGGCGCGGGCCCGCCATCCTGCCCGGCGACCTGCCCCCCCACCTGGCGGCCGGTGCCGGACCGGTGGAGCGGGCCCTGGCCCACGAGGCGAGCCTGGAGGACTTGGAGCGGGACTACATCAAGGCGGTGCTCCGCCGCACGAAGGGGCATCAGATCCGAGCGGCCGCCATCCTGGGCATTGACCGGCGGACCCTGTACCGGAAGATCCGACGCTACGGGATCAAGCCGACCCAGGAGTGAGGCGGCAGTGAGAATGACCAATGACAAATGAGCAATGACCAATGGGTTTCGGGTCTTCGAGGGGTCGGGCAGGGGGCGGGGGGGTCGGAGAATCGGAGGCGGGCATGGGGACACCTGTGGAGTATGCGCTCCACTGTGATGGATGCGGGATCGAGATGACGTGGAGCCCGATCCTGTCCGGGGGGCGGCGGTACTGTTGCGCCGTGTGCGCCGAGGGAAGGGAGTGCGGCTGCGGGTACGCCGTCGAGGATGAAGAAGAGGGTCCCCCGACCATCCAGTCCTAGCGGCTTCGACAAGCTGCCCGACGAGGCTCCAGGGAATGGCTTTTCCGACACGCATGGGACGGACCCGCCCGTGAGGGACCACTCGACGCCGGAGGACGCATCCTTCCAGAAGCCTCCGGTGGAATTCGCGGACCGGTGCACCCCGCAGTTCCTGGTCGACCTCTTACCCGCACCCGGCCTTGGCGCGTTCAGCCGCTATGGCCCCCGGGCGGCGGAAAGGCAGCATGCGGCACTCGTCAAGGTGGCTGGCCTGGCGGGCAGCCGCGTGCTGGTGGCGCACCGTGGCCGCCACCTCGTGGCGTATCTGACGTTTCACCCGCCGGAGGGCGACAACCGCTGGGCGGCCTTGCCGCCGGGAAGCATCCTGGAGCTGGGCGGGATCGAGGTCGCCCGCAGCCAGCGCGGGATGGGACTGGCCCGGCGGCTCATGAACCGGGCCTTCGCGCCGCCCGATTTCGACCCGATCATCGTCTATGCCCAGGCCCTGACGTGGTGCTGGGACCTGGAAGGGACGGGCCTTCCGGTGACGGCCTATCGTCGGATGATGCTCCGGCTTTTCGGGGCCTATGGCTTCGAGCGTTATGTCACCGACGAGCCCAACGTCAGCTATGATCGCACGAGCCTCCTGCTGGCTCGCATCGGCCCCCAGGCGCCGCGGGAGCTGGTGAAGCAGTTCGAGGCCCTGCTCATCCAGGGGAGCGAGGGGAGATAACCTCCGTTCAGGTGGCGGCACCGGCCGCCTCGGCTGTGGCCTATGCACGTCGCTCAACTCCGCACAGGATCATGCGGCGAGACGGGCCCCAGGATCCCCGGACTCGTGCAGGGTCGGGTCAAGGGCAGAGGCCTTCCGGACATTGACGGCCGGCCGGCTCAACCCGACATTATGGACAGGTGTCCTTGGCGCGGGAGAGGCTCGCGGCCGTGGCCGGAAGATGCCGGGGGAGGGCCGTGTCCAGGGCGCGATCCGCGGCAGTTCGAGTGGCCCCCCGGCGAGTGGAGCCTCCTGGCACGCTCTTTGGTGCGAGCTCTCCGGAAGGGCGATGTGTCCGGAAACCGACCAGAGCCGATCATGATGACTGAAGCCGGAGGTACAAAGGGGGAGAGAAGTAGTCCTGGAGACGATCCATGCCCGTTCCTGAAGCGGGCGGTGGCAGACTGGCTCTGGCCGGTCGAGGGTATTTGTCGCGCCCGAACAGATGGCCGCCTGATGGTTCCCCCCGTCCCGCACTATCTGCACCTCTGCACCACGGGCGAGCACCGCCTCTGCGAGGTGTATCGCGCCCGCTTCCGCCCACCGGACAAGGCTGCCGCCTAGTCGCGAGACTTTGTGGCTCAGCCTTCGGCTACGTTGCCTCAGTCGCCCAGCACTCCCGATTGCCTTTCCTGCCGGCGCCATCCTGTTGCAGGGGGCGGCCGCGCCGAAGCGGCTGGATTTTCGCGGGGATCAGAGATCGTGGGTTCCGACCGCAGACCCGGGCGTTCAGCATCGGCTTGGTACCGGAATTGCGGAGAGCGCCGTGCGTCTTCGCGTTGACGATCCGCAGAGTGACTGGGTCTTGTTTGGTTTCATCCTTGGCGGGCTGATGTGCCTTGGCGTTGGGCGACGCCGCAGCACCCGATGCGCCCAGGCCCAGGCATACCCCCGTGCTGACTCGCGGGGTCGGGTGGCGCCCCCATGCACGACACCCCAGCCGCAACGCCCGAACGCGGGAGGACCAGGATGGGGGGATCGTCCTCCCGAACGGAGCGGACCATGGCCCTCGAAGCCGATGCCCTCGAATACCGTCGCCGCCATCACGGCCTGATCGGGGTGGAGAGCAAGGTCCCGGTGAAGGACCGCCCCACGCTCAGCCTGGTCTACACGCCGGGCGTGGCGGAGCCCTGTATGGAGATCTTCCGGGATGCGAAGAATTCCTTCGAGTACACCTGCCGGGGCAACACCGTCGCCCTGATCACGGACGGCTCGGCCAGCTTTGGCCTGGGCCACGTCGGGCCGGAGGCGGCGCTGCCGGCGATGGAGGGGAAATCGGTCATCTTCAAGACGTTCGCCGGCATTGACGCCCTGCCGATGTGTCTGAAGGTGGAGGGGCTGTACGAAATGATCCAGGCGGTGACGATGCTGGCGCCCACCTTCGGCGCCTTCTGCCTGGAGGACATTGTCTCGCCGCGCTGCTTCTCGCTGGAGGACCATCTGCAGCGGGCCGTGAACGTCCCGGTCTTCCACAATCACGCCCACGGGGCGGGCGTCATGGTGCTGGCCGGGCTCTTGAATGCCCTGCCGCTCCTCGGCAAGCGCCTGGAAGAGGCGCGGATCGTCATCTGCGGCGCGGGGTCGGCCGGCCTGGGGGTGGCGCGGCTGCTCCTGGCGGCGGGCGCGCGCCGACTCGTCGTCTGCGACCGGGCGGGCGTGCTGCACAAGTACCGGGCCTCCCACATGGATTGGGTAAAGTCCGAGATCGCCCGCCAGAGTAACCCCGAGAACGTGGCCGGGACGCTCAGCGACGTCCTGAAGGGCGCGGATGTCTGCATCGGCCTCTCGGCGGCGAACGTCCTCAGCCCCGAGATGATCGCCAGCATGGCGGCCAACCCCATCGTCTTTGCCCTGGCCGTCCCGGCGCCCGAGATCTCGCCGGCCGAGGCCAAGCGGGCCGGGGCGAAGATCGTGGCGACCGGCCGGTCGGATTTTCCGAATCAACTGGACATCGCGCTGGTGTTCCCCGGTGTCCTGCGGGGCCTCCTGGACGTGCAGGCGCGTAACGTGACCACGGCCGTGCTCCTGGAGGCGGCGAAAGCCCTGGCCGGCATGGTGCCCGAGGCGGATCGCAGCCCGGAGCGCATCCTGCCCCCCGTCCTGGACTTTCACGTCGCGCCCACCATCGCGGCGGCGGTCGCCAGGGTCGCCATGGCCACCGGCGAGGCCCGCAAGCAGGTGGACCCGGCCGAGATCATGGACCGGACGCTGCGCTTCATCTACGAGGGCAGCGTCCCGGTGGAGCCGCGGGTCCCGGGCAAGAGGCTCAGCCTGAAAGAGGAGGCGCTGGAGCTGCATCGCCGCTTCCGCGGCAAGCTCCAGGTGGTCAGCAAGGTGCCCATCCGCGATGCCCACATCCTGAGCCTGCTCTATCTGCCGCCGGCTGCGGCCCTCCCGGCCAAGGCCATCCTGGACGATCCCGCCAAGGTGTTCGAACTCACGGCCAAGGGCAACCTGGTGGCCGTGGTCTCGGACGGCAGCGCCGTCCTGGGCCTGGGCAACATCGGGGCCCGGGCCGCCATGCCCGTGATGGAGGGCAAGGCGGTCCTCTTCAAGACCTTCGGCGGCGTGGAGGCCTTTCCCGTCTGCATCGCCACCCAGGATCAGGACGAGATCGTCGAGGTGGTGAAGGCCATCACGCCGGTCTTCGGCGGCGTGAACCTGGAGGACATCTCCGCGCCCCGCTGCTTCTACATCGAGGACCGCCTGAAGCGCGAG
This sequence comes from Methylomirabilis sp. (SeqCode), assembly GCA_037442485.1. Classification (GTDB taxonomy): domain Bacteria; phylum Methylomirabilota; class Methylomirabilia; order Methylomirabilales; family 2-02-FULL-66-22; genus 2-02-FULL-66-22. Next base: position 7,205 of record JBBIQE010000106.1, on the reverse strand, counting down.
ACCGACATCCCCATCTTCCACGACGACCAGCACGGGACCGCCGTGGTGGTGGCCGCCGCCCTCATCAACGCCCTCAAGCTCACGGGGCGGACGTTCGCGGGCACCCGGATCCTCATCAACGGGACGGGGGCGTCGGGCATCGCCGTGGCCAGGATGCTGCTGGGGCTGAGGGCCGGCGACATCATCCTCTGCGACACCCGGGGCGCCATCTACGAGGGCCGGTCCGAGGGGATGAACTGGGCCAAGGAGGAGATGGCCCGCCTGACCAACAAGGACAAGGTCAAAGGGAGCCTGGCCGAGGCCCTCAAGGGGGTGGATGTCTTCATCGGCCTGTCCGGCCCCAAGCTGGTGACCACGGAGATGGTGCGCAGCATGGCCAAGGACGCCATCGTGTGCGCCATGGCCAATCCGGTCCCCGAGATCCTGCCCGACGAGGCCCGGGCCGGGGGGGCCGCCATCGTGGCCACGGGCCGGTCCGACTTCGAGAACCAGGTGAACAACTCCCTGGGGTTCCCCGGCATCTTCCGCGGGGCGCTGGATGTGCGGGCGCGGGACATCAACCAGGCCATGAAGGAGGCCGCGGCCGCGGCCATCGCCGGGCTCATCACCGAGAAGGAGCTGCGACCGGATTACATCATCCCCCACATGCTGGACTTCCGGGTGCCCGTGGCCGTGGCCAAGGCGGTGGCCACCGCCGCCATGCAGAGCGGCGTGGCGCGCCTCAGCGTGGATCCCGAGGTCGTGGCGGAGAACGCCCGGGCCTTCATCTACGAGGGCAAGCTGGGGCTGGTGGCTTGAGCCGGGAGGGAAGTGACAGAGTGACTGAGGGACAGAGCGACAACGGGACAGGACTGGACTTTGTCGCTTTATCGCTCTGTGTCTCCGTTACTCGGCGGGGGAGGGAGCCCGATGGAAGTGTTGGCCAGGACGAGAGGCGAGGAATTCCAGGATGCGGCCCTGCGGCTGTTCAACATCGCGGCGGATCACCTGCATCTGGATCCGGGTCTCCGGGAGAAGCTCAGGTGGCCCAAGCGGGAGCTGACCGTCCACTTCCCGGTGAAGATGGACGACGGCAGCATCAAGGTGTTCACCGGCTACCGGGTGCAACATAACGTGACCCGGGGTCCGGCCAAGGGCGGCATCCGCTACCACCCCGATGTCACGCTCGAGGAGATGCGGGCCCTGGCCGCCCTCATGACCTGGAAATGCGCCGTGGTCAACGTCCCCTTCGGCGGGGCCAAGGGCGGGGTCAGGTGCGACCCGAAGAAGATGTCCCGGAGGGAGCTGGAGGGGCTCACGCGGCGGTATACCACCGAGATCTCGGTGCTCCTGGGGCCGGAGTCGGACATCCCCGCGCCCGACGTGTACACCGACGCCCAGATCATGGCCTGGATCATGGACACCTACAGCATGCACAAAGGCTACTCGGTTCCGGGCGTCGTCACGGGGAAGCCCATCGCCATCGGGGGGTCGCTCGGCCGCAGGGAGGCCACGGCCCGGGGATGCGTCTTTACCGTCGAAGAGGCTGCCCGGGAGCTGGGCCTGGACCTCGGCCGCGCGACGGCCGCGATCCAGGGCTACGGGAACGCCGGCTCCATCGTGGCCCAGCTCCTGCATGAGGTCGGCGTGCGCATCATCGCCGTGAGCGACTCGCGCGGCGGCGCCTTCAATCCCAGGGGGATCGAGCCCACCCGGGCGCTGGAGCACAAGGCCAAGACGGGGACGGTGGCCTCCCTCCCCGAAGCCGATCGGATCAGCAACGAGGAGCTCCTGGAGCTTCCGTGCGACATCCTGGTGCCGGCCGCGCTGGAGGGGGTCATCACCAAGCAGAACGCCCCGCGGATCAAGGCGCGGATCGTGGCCGAGGCGGCGAATGGACCTACGACGCCGGAAGCCGACCCCATCCTCTTCGCCCACAATGTGTTCGTGGTCCCGGACATCCTGGCCAATGCCGGCGGGGTCACCGTCTCGTACTTCGAGTGGGTGCAGAACCTGGAGATGCTCCACTGGAGCGAGGAGGACGTCAACCGGCGCCTGCGAGAGATCATGACGCGCAGCTTCCAGGAGGTGAAGGAGATCGCCGGCAGGGAGCGGGTGGACATGCGCACGGCGGCGTATATCCTGGCCGTCGGCCGGGTGGCCGAGGCCACGCTCGTCCGGGGCGTCTATCCCTGAGTGTCAATCGGGCACCCTGGCAACTCGGCAGTCTGGGCTTCCTGGTTGCCCGATGGCCTGGGTGCCTGATTGCCGCGAGAAGAGGAGGGGGCGATGAAAGCGACGGATATCATCCAGCGGGATCACAACATCCTCCGCAAGGCGCTGGTCTCCCTGGAGGGGGCCCTCCTGATGCAGAGGCCTACCTGGGCCATCGTGGCCAAGAACGTGGCCAACTACCTGGACATCGGGCTGCGCGAGTACCTGAACTCGGAAGAGCGCTGGCTCTTCCGCCCGCTGGCCGAGACGGGGCCGGATGCGGCCGGGCTCGTTGACGAGCTCACGCGGGAGCACCGCGACCTCGAGGCCCGCCTGGCGGCGTTCAAGGCCCTCACGGCCCGTCCCATCGGCCCGGAGATCGCCCCCCTGGTCCGGGAGAAGGGCGTGGCCCTGGTGAAAGAGTTTCTGCACCACATGTTCCTGGAGGAGGAGCTGTGCTTCCCCCTGGCCGAGGGGCGGCTGGGCCTCGCCCATCTCGAGCGGGTGGCGGAGCAGATCTACCTCCTCAAGGAGGTGGAGAAGGGGCTGGAAGAGCCGGCCGCGATCGACTGATGCTTTGTCTGGCGGAGGGCCGAGCGCCCGAATCGCCTTGACTTTGTCGCAGGGCTGTTTATATGCTCGGGCGCGGCGTGACCGGTGCGGTGGAGGGCAGCGTGCTTTTGCGTCAGTGCGGTCCGTGGGAGGCAGGCCGCAGGAGGAGGATCATGCAGTCCAGTTGCAGGAACAGGCTCGGGTGTCTCGTGCTGGCGTCCCTTCTGGCAGCGGGGCTCATGCTCGGCGGGGCCATCCGAGCGGCCTCTGCCGGAGAGCCGATTACCCTCTCCATCATTGATGTGGCCGGCGATCTAGCCTCCGTTCAGGTCATCCTGGATAACTACAAGAAGGCCTTCCCGAACAAGGTGAAAGAGATCAAGATCCAGCGGGCGCCGGCGCCGGAGCTGCCGGCCAAGATCAAGGCGCAGCAGGATGCGGGCCGGGTGGACATCAACCTGATCCTGACCGGCCAGGATGCGGGCTCGGTCCTGGGGGCGAACAACCAGCTCATCAAGCTCTTCCCCACCTACGATAAGCTCTTCCCCAAGGACGAGCTGAACGAGGAGGGCAAGGCCCTCCAGGACGAGGGGGAGGGGTACCTGCTGCCCTCGGTGGTCAACGCGGGCGGGCCGGTCTTCATCTACAACCCGAAGAAGGTCCAGAAGCCCCCGAAGACCGCGGACGAGCTCCTGGCGTGGGCCAAGGCCAACCCGGGGAAGTTCATCTACGCCCGCCCGGCCAACAGCGGCCCCGGCCGCTCCATCCTGGCCGGCATGTCCTGGATCCTCAAGGACAAGAATCCCAAGGATCCGGAGAAGGGCTGGGACAAGTCCTGGGCCTTCCTCAAGGAGCTGGGCAAGTACATCGAGTACTACCCCACGGGCACGCTGTTCACGCTCCGGGAGTTCGCCAATGAGCAGCGCTGGATGATCGCCGGCATCATGGAGTGGGACATGAAGCCGCGCGCCGAGGGGGTCATCCCGCCGGATGCCAAGATCACCATCCTGGAGAACACCACCTTCGTGATTGACGGCCACTACTGGGCGATCCCCAAGGGGGTGCCCCAGAACGAGATCGAGGTGATCCTGGACCTGATGAAGTTCATGCGGCGGGTGGACCAGCAGGTGCTGACCTACAAGGCCTTCATCGGCCCCTCCATCAAGGCCGCGACGCTGGACAAGGCGCCCGCCGATATCCGCAACTACGTGAAGGAGTTCTGGCGGCCGGAGTACGACCAGATCGGTAAGACCTGGAAGACGACCCCCCAGTTGCCCCTCAAGGCCTTGACCTACGCCATGGACCGTTGGGACCGGGAGATCGGCGCCGCGCAGATCAAGAAGCAGTAAGCGGGCTTCTCGGGGGGGAGGGTGTCGCGCCAGCGCCCTCCCCCTTCGTGTAGGCCGGCAGGGACAGATGAAAGAGACCATCGAGTCCTTGCGATTCCGCATCACCAAGCGCTTCGGGGCAAAGACGGTGCTCCGGGATTTCGCCCTGGAGGTGCGCGGGCGGCAGTTCATCACCTTCCTGGGTCCCAGCGGCTGCGGGAAGTCCACCGCGCTCAACATCATCGCCGGTCTCATCCCCGCCACCGACGGCGAGGTCTGGATTGACGGGGAGCGCATCGATCACCTGCCGCCGGAGAAGCGGGGCTTCGGCATGGTCTTCCAGAACTACGCCCTCTTCCCCCACATGACGGTCTTCGGCAACATCGCCTTCGGCCTGCAACTGAGGCGGCGGCCGGCCGAGGAGATCCGGCGCCGCGTGCGGGAGATGCTGGAGCTGGTCCAGCTCCCGGGATTCGAGGACCGCTACCCCAGCCAGCTCTCCGGGGGCCAGCAGCAGCGGATCGCCATCGCCCGCGCCCTGGTGTTGCACCCGCGGCTCCTGCTCCTGGACGAGCCGCTGTCCAATCTGGATGCGAAGCTGCGCATCGAGATGCGGGCGGAGATCAAGCGGATCCACACCAACCTCGGGCTCACCTCCATCTACGTGACCCACGACCAGACGGAGGCCCTGTCCCTCTCCGACTGGGTGGTGGTGATGCGGGAGGGCGTGCTGATGCAGGCGGGCACCCCGCCGGAGATCCACGACCAGCCGCGCAACCTGTTCGTCGCGGACTTCATGGGCTTCCGGAACTTCTTCCCGCTGCAGGTCACGCGGGTGGGGCCGGATGGGGCCGTGGAGGCCAGCGGCGACGGGATGCGCCTGCGGGGACGGACGCGCCATGCCCTGACGGCCGGCGCGGCCGCCGTGGCCGCCATCCGTCCCGATGACGTGCAGGTGGGGGGAGAGGCCTCGGCCCCCAACGTCTTCCGGGGCAGGGTGGAGATCGTGGAGTACCTGGGGCGGGAAAACGAGGCGATCCTCTCCCTGCACGCCGGCCCCCGCGTGTGGGTGCATACGCCGGCGCGCCTCTCGCCCGGAGAAGCCGTGACGGCGGTTTTGCCGCCGGAGAAGGTGATCTTTCTCCCGCCGGAAGGGACCGGGGGCCCGGCATGAGGCGGGCAGGCACGAGGGAGCCGAGCGAGCTGGACGGGATGGCCATGGCGTGTCTGGCCCCCTCGCTGCTCTACGTCCTGGTCATGTTCGTGTACCCGTTCCTGTACGGGATCTACCTGAGCCTCCGCCCCATGAAGGTGCAGGGCTTCAGCCTGGCCAACTACATCGCCTTCTTCACCGATCCGTACCAGTCCATGACCGTGGGCATCACCTTCCGCCTCGCCATCCCCAACACCGTGGTGGTCGTGGCCGCGAGCCTGCTGCTCGCCTACAACATGCGCCGGGGGATCTGGCTGGAGCGGACCGTGACCACCATCCTGGTCCTCCCCATCTCGCTCGGCGTGATCCTGCTCAGCCAGGGGATCCTGGGCTTCTACGGGGGGAAGGGATGGTTCAACCAGATCCTGCTGGCCCTGGGGGTGGTGGAGGAGCCGCTGGTGCTCACCCACAATTTCATCGGGGTGATGCTCTCCCTCTTCATGCAGCAGTTCCCCTTCTGCTTCCTCATGCTGCTGGGATATATCTCGGGGATCGACCCCAGCATCGAGAACTCGGCACGGACCCTGGGGGCGAACCCCTGGACCGTCTTCCACAGGGTGATGCTCCCCCTGATCGCCCCCGGGCTGGCCATTGCCTTCGCCCTGGTGTTCGTCATGAGCTTCGCCACCTTCCCCTCGGCCATCCTGCTGGGCCAGCCGTCGGGGGCCACCCGGACCATCGCCATCGCGGCATACGCCCAGGCCTTCGAGCAGTTCGACATGCCCTACGCCTCGGCCATCGCGGTGATCATGGGGGTGTTCCAGTTAGCGGGCCTGCTGGTCATCATCCTGCTTCGCCGGCGGATGGTCATGGCGGCGACCATGGGGGTCGGGAAACGCTGACGCGGAGTGACTGAGTGACAGAGGGACGAAGGGACAAAGCAGATCGGAGTATGGGATTGACACTGTGTCCCTTCATCACCTTGTTACTCTGTCACTGAGGCAAGCCATGCGCGGACGGCTGTGGGGGCTGGCGCTTTATCTGTTCGTCCTGGGGTTCATCCTGAACCTGCTGGGCATCGTCGGCCACGTGGTGGTGAGCTCCCTGGCCAAGCGCTGGTTCGGGACGCCGCTGCCCCGCTCCTTCAGCACCGAGTGGTTCGCGTACGCCTGGAGAGAATTCGGCCTGGCCCAGGTACTCGGCGTAACGGTCTTGGTGGCCCTCAGCGTGGTGTTCCTGGCGCTGCTCCTGGGGTTCCCCGCCGCCTACATCCTGGCGCGACGGAACTTCCGGGGCAAGCCGCTGCTCCTCCTGCTCTACTTCCTGCCCCTGCTGATTCCTCAGATGACGTACGGCATCCCCCTGGCGACCACCCTGTACCGGTACGGCATCGGCGGGTCGGTCGGCGGCGTCATCCTGGCGGTCATGGTGCCCATGGTTCCCCTGGCCGTCTTCATCCTCATGCCCTTCTTCGAGCAGATCAGCGTCAACCTGGAATGGGGGGCGGCCGTGTTGGGGGCCAACCGGTTCCAGGTCTTCCGCCGCATCCTGCTGCCGCTCACGCTGCCCGGGCTCCTCACCGCGGGCATCCTGATCCTGGTGAATACGGTCTCCAATTTCGAGTTGACGTTCCTCGTGTCCGGCGCCGGCTCCCAGACCCTGGTGGTCGCCCTGTTCTACAATATCTTTGCCGGGGGCGTCCGGCCCGTCTATTCCGTGGACGCCATGGCCGTGATGTACATGACGATGGTCATGCTCCTCCTCCTCATCGCCCTGCGGTTCGTCCGGCCCACCCAGATGGTTTTCCGCCTCGACCAACCGCGCCGCTAGCGCCTCGGTTCCGTGTGGCACCTGACTCGCCGTGGGACAGGTTTGTCGCCGGGCATCCGCCGAATAGTCCTGCCGCTATCCCGGCCCGCGACAACGCCCCGCTCGTCGAGCCACCCGGGCGGGGGGGCCAGCCCTTTAGATCGGAAGAG
>JBBIQE010000105.1:0-11598 GCA_037442485.1 Methylomirabilis sp. (SeqCode) | reverse complement strand
GGGGCGGGCCGGATCAACCCGCCGTCCCGGTCCCGCCGCCGGCGGCGGGACGACGGGTGGATCCGCACGGCCCGGGGAGGCCCCTCCCCGGGCCGTGGTCTTGGATGGCCAGCCCATCCTGTGGGATCTTGGGGCCGCCGAGAGTTCTTGTGGAAACGCGGCTCGAGAAAGGAGGGGTGGGTCGTTGGCCTGGCCCTGACAGAAGAGGGAAGCACTCCTACCTGGGCCGCAGGGGCAGGAGCGGCAGCTCAGGGATGGGAAAGTCCTTCGGATTGTCGGTCACGAGTGTCAGGTTCCAAGCGGCGGCAAGTCTGAGAGCGTAGGTGCCGGAGGTATCGCTTCACTGCGGCGGGAGATGTCAGCTGGGCGTGGTTCTCGTCCGTCCACGCCCCTGCAGCTTTCTCCAGAGCACGCTCCAGGCGGAGGCTTTCAAGCTTCTCCCAGGTGGCGTCGGCAACGAACTGGCTCCGCCCCCGAGGACTGACAAATCTGTCCATCTCCACGAGAAGTTTCTTAGGGAGGACGAGGTGTGTCTTGACCTTTTCGTCTCGCATATGGCACGCCCCACTTCTGCTAACGATGGAAACTATATGTAGATGTGGGTACACGTCAAGCACCTTCGGTCCGGTTCGCGGCTGCCCGAGGAGAATCTCGGCGCTTCAACGACCACTCCTGAATGTACTTTGGTAACCAAGGAGGCCCGACAGAGCGCGCTGGGCAGCGGTCCGAGGCATTGGCAGGCCATACCGACAATAGGGAACGGATGTTTCCATGGTATCGGGTCGGCATTCATGCTATATTCTCGTTCCATCAGACTTCAGCGCGGGTACCCCGAAGACGTAGTGGGTAATCGCGGCGGGGGAGACCGGACCTGGGGATCCAGCTCAGCTTCCTCTACGGCTGCGGCGGCGCCGGCTTCGGGGTCGCTTTCACGGGGCAGCCTCGCGGCGTCGCGGTCCTGGCCCAAAGGCTCGCCCGCTTTCACGGGACGCTGCTCTCCGGGCCGGAAGGGAGGGGATGAAAGTTCCTTCGCCTGGTGGCAGCCGGAGAAGTGAAGCACGAGCCATACGCCGTGCGCAGGGTAGGCCGACGGCCCAGCGGTGACAACATGCAGCCCGGTGACGAGCTGGCCAGGAGCGGGCGGAGGGAGCCGCTGCCGAGCCAGGTGGGGGAGATCCACCTCGGCATGGCACTGGAGCGGGTCCTCACCTGCCTGGGGAACGTCCTCTTCGAGGAGTTCCCGTTCCTGGGCGGAACCACCTGCATCCGCCAGCGCCTGGATCCCGGCCAGTCGCCCTTCGAGAGCGTCACGTACTGTTTCGCCGAGGAGCGGCTGTTCTCCATCATCTGGGAGAACGCGACCACGGATCCCCTGGCCCCCTCGGTTGCGCGGTTCGGGCCGCCCGCGGTGCGCCGGGACCATCACGGGGCCGAGGATCTGGCCTTCGTCGAGCATCGGTGGCGGCAGGGCGACCTCGAGTTCATCGTGACGGATTTTCCCGGCCGCGACGGGACCCACGCCTTTGCGGTGGAGATGTGCGACGCCCGGGTGAAGCGCGGCCTGGCCCTTCGGGCCCGGCTGTCCGGCGAGGGGACGCCGACATCCCCCTGAGGCGCTCGGACTCTCGACGAGTCGAGCCTCGTCCTCTGGCGGTGCGAGGGCGGGGCTTTTGTGTGCGGGGATCATGTTCCAACCTCACGCAGAGGAGCGGGCGATGAAGCTCACGGGAAAGGTCGCGCTGGTCACGGGTGGGGGGACCGGCATGGGTCGGGCCATCTCCCTGAAGTTCGCGGGGGAGGGCGCCGACGTCGTCATCAACTATTCGCGGCGCAACAGGGAAGCCGAGGAAACCGCCGCGGCGGCCAGAAGGCTCGGCGTGCAGGCCTTGGCTGTCAAGGCAGACGTGGGCCAGGATCCGGAGTGTCGCCGGCTGGTGGAGGAGACCGTAGGGAAATTCGGCCGCCTGGATATCCTGGTGAACAACGCCGGCTGGAGCCACCTGGTTCCCCACCGCGAGCTGGAGAAGCTGACGGAGGAGATCCTGGAGCGGACCTGGGCGGTGAACACCAAGGGCCCCCTGTACCTCTGCCGCGCCGCCATCCCCCACATGCTGAAGCAGGGCGGAGGCCGGATCATCAACATCACGTCCATCGCCGCCTATCAGGGGGCCGGCAGCTCCGTCATCTACTGCGCCTCGAAGGCGGGGCTGGCGGCGATCACGAAGTCGCTGGCGCGGGCCTTCGCCAAGGACAACATCCTGGTCAACGCCATCGCGCCCGGCTTTGTGGACACCCATTTCGTCGACTGGCCCCGCGAGGCCATGGAGAAGAACATCCAGGTGAGCCCCATGGGCCGGATCCCCACCGTAGAAGACATCGCCACCGCGGCCCTGTTCCTGGCGGCCGACGCCACGGGCATCACGGCGCACACCATCTTCGTGGATTGCGGCGTGACGGTCCTGCAGCCGGTGGTCTAGGATCACGCGGCGGTGGCGTTTGGCTGACGGCGCATGGCCCGGCCTGAACCGTAGGCCATACGCCGGAGGCCACCGGCCGCTGTGTGGGCGGGGGCGCCGGGAGAAGAGTGCCCAGGTACGGAGGGCTGGCCAACCGCTGGTGGCAACTCGTGGCGTGCATGATCGCCATGATGGCCATCGCCAACCTGCAATACACCTGGACCCTGTTCACCGTGCCCCTGGCCGCGGGGCTCCGCGCCAGGCTGTCGGAGGTCCAGCTCACCTTCACCCTGTTCATCCTGACGCAGAGCTGGCTGGTTCCCGTCGAGGGATACCTCGTGGATCTGTTGGGGGCCCGGATCGTCGTCGCGGTGGGTGGCCTGCTGGTGGGGGCGAGCTGGATCGGCTCCGGCCTGGCGCAGTCGGTGTCCGCCTTGTACGCGTGGTACATGCTGGGGGGCGTCGGCGTCGGCGCCGTCTATGGGGCCTGCATGGGCATCGCGCTGAAGTGGTTCCCGGATCGGCGCGGCCTCGCCGCCGGCCTCGTCGTGGGGGCGTACGGGTCGGGGGCGGTGCTGACGGTCGTGCCCATCCAGCGGATGATCGGGCACAGCGGCTACCGGTTCACGTTCGTCACCTGGGGCATCCTCCTGGGGGCCGTTCTGACGGTTCTGGCCCGGTTCATGGGGGGCCCGGCCTCCAGTTGGAGGCCCCGCAGCAGGCGCTCGGGCCTGGCCACCCCGGTCGGGCGGATGCGGCCAGCGGCGCAAAGCTATACGCCGGGACAGATGCTCAGGTCGGGAGCCTTTTACCTGATGTACCTCTCCAGCGTCCTGATCACGTTCGGGGGCCTCGTGGTGACCGCGCAGCTCAAGCCGATTGCGACGGCCTACGGCCTGGATAAGGAAGTCGTGATGTTCGGCCTGGACGCGCTGGCCCTGGCCCTCATGCTGAACCTGATCTCCACGGGGACGACGCGGCCGTTCTGGGGCTGGCTGTCGGACCGGATCGGGCGGTACACCACGATGGGGCTGGCCTTCGGCGTGGGGGCGGTTGCGATCCTGGGCCTGCTGGAGCTGGTTCGTCATCCCGCCTGGTTCGTGCTCCTGTCCGCTCTGACCGTGTTTTCCTGGGGCGCCACCTTCGTCCTGTTCTCCGCCGCCGTCGGCGATGTGTTCGGGTCCGAATACGCGGCCACGAACAACGGCATCCTCTACACCTCCAAGGGGGTGGCCTCGATCTTTTCCGGCTGGGGCGCGGCCAGACTGCTGGAGAGCACGGGCTCCTGGCTTCCCGTGCTCTGGGCCGCCTTCGCGTGCAATCTCCTGGCCGGCCTCCTCGCCTTCTTCTGCCTCAGGCCGATGGCGGCCCGGCTCACCGGCGAGCCGGCGTAGCACCGTCCCCGGCACGAACCCCTTCGCGTTTCCCCTTCTACCCTCGGCTGATCCCCGGTTCCACCCGGCATCCAGTGCTTCGCAGTTGTCGGAGAAAACAGGACTCTTTCCACCTTGTCAGATTTGTAAGTGTGTGAAAATTAAGAATTGACCTCGTCGCGTGGAAGGGGAAGAATGCTGATGGTCGGACCACCGGACCGTCGAGCCGTGCGCATGGCGGTCGGCGGTTCCGACTGGATGCCGCTCGGTCCTCGGGGAGGAAGGCCGAATGGTCGTGCCCGCCAGGAACTCACGCACCGCCGCGGCAAGGCCAGGGCGGGCGCAGCGCCCGGCCGCTGTCAGTCGCAGGGAATTCCGAAAGGTTCGCAAGACCCGAGTCTCCGAGGAGATTATCGAGCAGGTGCGGGACCTGATCACCTCCGGCCGGCTCAATCCCGGGGACCGCCTCCCGGCCGAGCGCGAGCTGGCCGAGACCTTCGCCGTCAGCCGCTCCGTTGTGCGCGAGGCCATCCGGGCCCTGGAGACGCTGGGGGTCCTCGAGGCGCGTCCGGGGGAAGGGACGTTCGTCGCCTCGTCCCTGAGCGAGCGGGCCAACGACCCCATCAGCTCCAGCCTGTATCAGGCCTGGAGCATGCAGCGCAAGCTGTTCGAAGTTCGCGAGGTGATCGAGCCCGACCTGGCGGCCCTGGCGGCACGGCGCGCCACCGCAGAGCACATCGAGAAAATGCGGGCCATCCTGGCCGAGCAGGAGGCACAGATCCGGCAGGGGGGAACCGGGGTGAGGCAGGACACCCTGTTCCACTACCTGCTGGCCGAGGCGACGGGCAACGAGATCCTCCTGCGGATCATGGATAGCCTGATGGATCTGCTCCTGAAGACCCGCGAGGAGTCCCTGCAGCACGACAAGCGGCCCGCCCGGTCCCTCAAACAGCACCGGGCCATGCTGCGTGCCATCGAGGCCCGCAATCCTCGGGCCGCGGAGCGGCTCATGTATCAGCACATCGCCGAGATCGAGGAGTTGGTCTTCTCGCAGGGGAAGCAGCCTCTGGCGGAACCTGCGACGCCTCCGTCCGCGCCCGACCCGGAGATCAGGCCATGAGCGAGCGGGAACCTGGCGGCCTCCAGTTTCGGGTGATGGAGGCCTTCGTCGAGGACGTGGGCAAGGGCCTGGCGCGCCTCGACAAGGATGATCTGACCCGGCTCCACGCGGTCCCCGGGGACGTGCTGATGATCACGGGGCGCCGCTCCACGGTGGCGCGGGCGGCCCAGGCACCGGCCACCCACTGCGGCCAGCAGCTCATCCTGGTGGATGGGACGACACGGCTGAACGCCGAGGTTGGCATTGACGAGTGGGCCACGGTCCGGAAGGTCCCGTTCAAGCCGGCCGAATCCATCCTGCTCTCTCCGGTGCAGGCCGGACTGCCCATGCCTACCGACGCCGAAATCCCCCACCTGCGCCAGCTCCTCTCCGGGCTTCCCGTCGTGCTGGGCGACACCCTGCAGGTGACCTTCCTGGGGTCGCGGCCGCGGATGTTCACGGTGGAGGGGGCGGCCCCGCGCGGCGCCCTCCTGATCACCAACGACACCGCCATCTCGTTCCGGCCTCCCGATGTCTCCGCGGCCAGGGCCTACCGGGTCTCCTACGAGGATATCGGGGGGCTGGACTGGGAGCTGCGGCTCGTCCGGGAGATGATCGAGCTGCCGCTGAAGTTCCCCGAGATCTTCGGCCTGCTGGGGATCGATCCCCCCAAGGGGGTCTTGCTGGTCGGGCCGCCCGGGACCGGGAAGACCCTGATCGCCCGCGCCGTCTCCAACGAGGTCCGGGCGCACTTCATCCACGTGAGCGGCCCCGAGGTCATTCACAAGTATTACGGCGAGAGCGAGGCCAAGCTCCGCCAGGTCTTCGAGGAGGCGCGCCGGAACGCCCCCAGCATCATCTTCCTGGACGAGATGGACGCCGTGGCCCCGCGGCGCGCCCAGGTGATCGGGGACGTGGAGAAGCGGGTGGTGGCGCAGCTGCTCGCCCTGATGGACGGGCTGGTGGAGCGGGGCGAGGTGGTGGTCATCGGCGCCACCAACATGCCGGAGCTGCTCGACCCGGCGCTGCGGCGGCCGGGGCGCTTCGATCGCGAGATCAACATCCGCGTCCCCAATCGCGCGGCGCGCCGGCAGATCCTCGACATCCACTCCCGGCGGATGCCGCTCGCCCCGGATGTGGACCTGGAGGAGATCGCCAACATCACCCACGGCTACGTGGGCGCGGACCTGGCGGTCCTCTGCAAAGAGGCGGGCATGGTGGCCCTTCGGCGCCTGGTCCCCCAGATCCGCTTCGAGGTGGACGAGAAGCCCAAACTCACCTCGAAGGAGGTCCGGGTCACCCAGGAGGACTTCCTCGAAGCCTTCCGGATGGTCGAGCCCACCTCCACCCGGGAGTTCCTGGCCGAGCGCCCGCGCCTCACCCTCAAGGACGTGGGGGGGCTCGGCGGGATCAAGCGGACGCTCCGTTCCATCCTGCAGCTCATGCGGCAGGGAAGCGCCCTGTCCACCCAGGCGCGCTTCAACCCGCCCAAGGGCATCCTGCTGACCGGGCCCTCGGGGACCGGCAAGACCCTCCTGGCCCGGGCCCTGGCTGGGGAGCTGGGCCTGACCCTGATCACGGTGGATCAGACCAGCCTGCTGTCCAAGTGGGTGGGGGAGTCGGAGAAGGGGCTCCACGAGGTGTTCAAGCGGGCCAAGCAGGCCTCGCCCTGCATCGTCTTCTTCGACGAGATCGAATCCATCGCGCCGGTCCGGACGATGCACGAGGCCGGCAGCCACTTCCCGCGCCTGGTGAGCCAGCTCTTCCGCGAGCTGGACGACCTGCACGGCTCCCTGGGCGTCCTGGTCCTGGCGGCCACCAACCGCCCCGACCTGATGGAGCCGGCGCTCCTCCGGGTCGGCCGGTTCGACTACGTCCTGGAGTTACCGCTCCCCAACCCGGAGGAGCGCCGGGACATCCTGGGGATCCATACGGAGGGGCTGCCTCTGGAGGACGATGTGAACCTGGGCGAAATCGTCGAGGCCACGGGGGGATGGACCGGTGCGGACCTCGAGCTCACGTGCAAGAAGGCGGCGATCCTGGCCCTGGAGGAGAGCCGGGGCAAATCGGCCGAGGCCTTCCGCGTCGGCCGCCGGCACCTGCTGGAGGCTCTGGCGCAGACCCGGAGCATGAAAACCGGAAATGGGGCCGCGCTTCCCGGACACCGCAATGAGGGGAGGTGAGGAACGGCAGAGATCGAACACCCGGATGGACGCCCAGAGATCCACCCGTTTCCCCAAAGGAGGCATGTATGGGCAAGGTGCATGAGATTACCGTCTGGACATCGGGGGTCGTCAAGGACAAGGAAGGCCGGGACGTCGCCAACGGCCTGGCGCGGGCCGGGCAGATCGAGGGGAAGTTCGTGCAGGCCTTCGACAACTACGTGGACCTTCCCGACCGCGTGAACGTCCCCGTGCGGAAGTACGCCCGGCTCAGCGACGAAGAAATCGAGATGCGCTACGAGTACGAGAACCACCATCCCGAGGTGGTGGTCCTGGTGACCGATGCCATCGTGAAGGGGATGAACGTGCTGCGCGGGATGCCCAAGGGCGGGGTGCTGGTGGTCAACACCCCCCGCAAGCCGGAGCAGATCCTGAAGTTCGTCCCAAACAAGGAGCTGCTGAAGGCCCTCGTCTGCGTGGATGCCGACGGGATCGCCGGGAAGGCGACGGTGGACTTCTCGGGAACCGAGGGCGGCGTTGACGCCACGGCGCTCGGCGCCGGTGTGGCGGCGCCCCTCCTGGGGGCGATCGCCAGGGCCACCGGCCTGGTGAAGCTCCAGTCCCTCGAGCAGGTGGTGGCGAACAAGGCGGCTTTGAAGAGCGGCTACGAGCAGGCGATAGTCCACACCCTGAACTGAGGCCGAGGCCTTTCACAAGGAGGGTCGGTTATGTACGTGATCCCCGAGCACAAGCAGGTCCCGTTCGCCGGCTGCACCCCGGCGCCGGTGAAGGAACAGCGCATGATGATCACCGGGAACTGGCGGACGTACCGCCCGGTGATCAACCGCGAGGAATGCAACCTGTGCATGAACTGCGTGGCCTACTGCCCCGATGCCTGCTGGCAGTTGAGCGAGGACGAGCAGGAGGTGGTCTGGAACAGCGAGTACTGCAAGGGCTGCCTGATCTGCGTGAACGAGTGCACCCACGGCGCGCTGAGCAAGGCCCACGAGCTGGATTTCGAGGATGGCGTCGTCCGACTGGAGAAGCCGTTCTAAGGAGGGACACCCATGCCCAAGGAAGTGATGATCAGCGGATGCGCGGCCTCGGCCCAGGCGGCCAAGTTCGCCAAGGTCGAGGTGATCTGCTCCTATCCCATCCGTCCCTATACGGCCGTGATGATGGAGCTGGCCAAGATGGTGGCCAACGGCGAGCTGGACGCCGAGTTCATCCACGGCGAGGGGGAGCATGCCCAGCTTTCCGTGGTATACGGCGCCTCCGCCTGCGGCGCCCGGACCTTCACGGGCAGCTCTGGCGTCGGCGTGACCTATGCCTATGAGGTCTACTCGCCCATTGCTGGCGCCCGCCTGCCGGTGCAGATGATGATCGCCGACCGCACGCTGGATCCGCCCGGCGACTTCGGCTCCGAGCACACCGACGTCTTCTGCGCCCGCGACATGGGCTGGATCATGGGCTGGGCCGAGAACCCGCAGGAGGCCTTCGACAACCACCTGATCAGCTACCGGGTGGGCGAGGACCAGCGGATCATGCTCCCCCAGTTCGTGTGCCAGGACGGCTATTTCGTCTCCCACATCCCGGCCAAGGTGGTGCTCCCGGACCAGTCGCAGGTGGACGAGTTCCTGCCGCCCCTCAAGATGGAGCATCGCCTGGATCCGAAGAAGCCCATCTCCCACGGTCCGCAGATCCGCCCCGACCAGGGGGATGCCCTGGAGCTGGCCCGGGCCATGGCCATGGGTGAAGTCCCGAAGGTGGTCAAGGAGGCCGTGGACGATTTCGCCCGAATCTTCGGGCGGAGGTACTCGCCGTTCGTGGAAGAGTACATGCTCGACGACGCCGAGATGGCCATCTTCATCATGGGCGCCCACGCGGCAACGGCCCGCACCGCCATCCGGAAGCTGCGGAAGCAGGGCGTCAAGATCGGCATGGCCAAGCTGCGCTTCGTCCGGCCCTGGCCGACGGAGGCCGTCGCCGAGGCCCTGTCCAAGGTCAAGGCGGTGGGCGTGGTGGAGACGCAGACCTCCTACGGCGGCGCGACACAGGGCGGCGGGCTGATGTTTGAGGTCTGCACCTCCCTGTACGAGCTCCCGAAGCGGCCCCTGGTGACCTCGTTCATGGCCGGCCTGGGCGGCGAGGTCGTGAAGATCGAGGACTTCGAGTACATGGCCAAGCACCTGGCGAAGGCCATCCAGGACGGGAAGGTCTGCAAGCGGACGCACTGGATCGGGTTCGAGCCCGAGTGAAACGCGAAACGTAAAACGTAAGCTTACGTATTCCGCTTTACGCCTTACGCAAAACGAAAGGAGTCGAGCATGGCGACTGCGGTGCAGACGCAAGAGCTGCCTCACATCCGGCGGATCCGAGACATTCCGAAGGAAGAGTATTACGTCCCGGGCCACCGGACCTGTGCCGGCTGCGGCCCGGCCCTCCAGTACAAACTGGTGGCCAAGGCCGCCGGACCCAACACCATCTTCGTCGGGCCGACGGGGTGCATGTACGTGGCCAATTCCAGTTACCTGTGCACCCCCTATGCGGTGCCCTGGATCCACGCCCAGATCACCAACGGCGGGGCCGTCGCCTCGGGCATCGAGGCCGCCTACCAGGTCCTGATCCGCAAGGGGAAATGGGAAGGCAAACTCCCCAATGTGATCGTCATGGCGGGGGATGGCGGCTCGGTGGACATCGGGCTCCAGGCCATGTCGGCCATGATGTACCGCGGCCACGATGCCCTGTTCATCTGCTACGACAACGAGGCGTATGCCAACACCGGCATTCAGACCTCGCCCACCACGCCGTACGGCGGCAACACCACGTTCACGCCCCCCGGCGAGATGATCCCGGAGGGGAAAAAGACCTTCCCCAAGGATCCGCCGCAACTGGTCATCGGTGGCCATCCGGCCGTGAAGTATGTGGCCACGGCCTCCATCGCCTACCCGGTGGACCTGATGAACAAGGTCCGGAAGGCCCTGAACTACAAGGCGCCGAGCTTCCTCCACATCCACGCGCCGTGCCCCAAGGGGTGGAAATTCCCCGAGGACAAGACGGTGGAGGTGGCGAAGCTCGCCGTCCAGACCGGGATGTTCGTACTCTACGAGTGGGAGAACGGCGAGTACAAGTACCAGCACAAGCCCCAGCAGTACAAGCCGGTTGCCGAGTACATGAAGCTGATGGGCCGCTTCGCCCATCTCAAGCCGGAGCACATCCAGAAGATGCAGGCCTTCGTTGACGCCCGGCTGAAGGCGCCCGGCATGCCGGTGGAGATCCCGATTCCGCCGCCGCGGGCGGAGGCCTGAGCGCGCCCCTCGCCCTCCCCACCGGGGAGAGGCACTCGAGACATCCCCCTCTCCCTTGACGGGAGAGGGGGGTGAGGGTGCCGAGGGGATCCGCGGACAGGTCAGGCGCAGTGCAGGTGTGTGGCATTCCCGCAAGGGAAGGGGAGGAGACTCATGAGCAAGCAGCAGGTACCCAAGTCGTGGCGGTGGGCGGTCGTGGCCGGCCTGGTCGTGAGTCTGGTGGGCTCCTGGAGCGGGATCGCGTCGGCCGCCTGGCAGCCGGACAAGCCGGTGGAGTTCAACGTCCCGGCCGGCACCGGGGGCGGGGCCGACATCATGGCCCGGTTCATCGCCCCCCTCTTTCAAAAGGCCAAGATCACGGAGCAGCCCTTCATCGTGGTCAACCGCTCGGGCGGCGCGGGCGCCGAGGGGTTCCTGCACGTGAAGGGCAAGGCCGGGGATCCCTACACGATCATCATCACGCTGGATAACCTCTTCACCACCCCCCTGGCAACCGGCGTTCCGTTCAACTGGCGCGATCTGACGCCGATTGCCCGCCTGGCCCTGGACTGGTTCGTCCTCTGGGTGAACGCCGACAGCCCCTACAAAACAGCCAAGGAGTACTTCGACGCGGTCAAGAAGGAGCCGGGGAAGTTCAAGATGGCCGGCACCGGGACGAAACAGGAGGACCAGATCATCACCGTCCAGCTCGAGCAGGCCTTCGGGCTGAAGTTCGCCTATGTGCCCTTCAAGGGGGGCGGGGACGTGGCGGTGAGCCTCGTCGGAAAGCATTCGGATTCCACGGTGAACAATCCCTCCGAGGCCGTGAGCCACTGGCGGGCCGGGAAGCTGCGCCCCCTGGCGGTCATTGACCACGAGCGGATCCCCCTGCCCATGTGGGACCAGATCCCCACCCTGAAGGAGGCCACGGGCGTGGACATCGGCTACAACATGCTCCGCGGGATCTTTGCGCCGCCGAAGATCTCGAAGGAGGTCCATGACGGCTACGTGGCCCTCTTCAAGAAGGTGTACGACAGCGACGAGTACCAGAAGTACCTCAAGGACTACGCGCTCAAGCCGGCCTTCCTGTCGGGGCCGGAGTACGTGAAGTGGCTGGAGCAGAAGGAGGCGGCGACGAAGGACCTCATGGATAAGGGTGGCATGCTGAAGAAGTAACGCCGGAGAGGATGCCCCCCCCTCACCCTGATCCTCTTCCCCGTC
>JBBIQE010000104.1:0-11821 GCA_037442485.1 Methylomirabilis sp. (SeqCode) | reverse complement strand
CTTTCTCCCCTCTGCCCCCGCGGCACCCCATCTGCTGCCGCTACTGATCACACGATCGCGGTGAGCATACCGTCAGCGGGTCGTGGATTGCAAGCGCCGAGCGAGGCGGGGGCACCGGCGCGGATAGCCAGCAGAGCCGCCCTGGGGTGAGGAGGCCTGGCTCAGCGGGGAGGGCAGGGTTGCGGGCGGGCGGGGCAAGGCCAATCAGCCGTCTCGATGCTCCGGAATGAGGAGGGTGCGCAGGCTCGTCCGGTCGCCCACCATCTGGAGGGCCTTGGGCAACTCGGCGAGGGGGAGGCGCGCCGTGATGAGGCGCTGGAGGGAAACCTCCCCCGCCACGAGCTGGCGCACGGCCTCGGCCACATCGGGCGGCGTGTGGTGATAGATCGGCAGGATGCAAATCTCTGCGTAGTGCAGCCGGCCGAGATCCACGGGCAGGAACTCTCCCGCGGCCACGCCCCCGAAGGAGACCAGCGTCCCACCCCGCCCCACCAGATCCAGCGCCTCCCCGTGGGTCTCCACCGTCCCGATGGCTTCGATCACCACGTCCGCATCCGGCCGGCCGATGGCCTCCTGAAGGGCCTCTCTCGCCGCGCGGCCCTTGGTGTTCACCCCCCGGCTGGCCCCCATCGCCTGGGCCACCGCCAGGCGGGCGTCCAGGTGATCCAGGGAGACGATGAGGAGATCGGGGCCGTACCGCCGGCGGAGCGCGCTCACGAAGAAGAGCCCCATGGGCCCCGCCCCGACGATCACGACGACCTCCGGCGGCTGGATGGGGATCCGGCGGACGGCATGCAGGACGCACGCGTATGGCTCGGTAAACACCACGCGCTCCAACGGGATGTCCGGGGGGATCTCGTACAGGTTGCCGCGGACCAGGCGCGAGGGGACCAGGATGTACGGCGCGAAGGCGCCGTTGTTGTACTGGATGTTCTCGCACATGCTCGCCCGGCCGCGGCGGCACTGCCGGCAGAGGGGGCCCTCCTCGGGGAGACAGGGGACCGAGTTGGCCGCCACGACCCGCTGGCCGGGGCGCCAGCGGGGCTCGACGCCCGCGCCGACCTGTACGATCGTCCCCGCCCACTCGTGGCCGAAGAGGCCCGGGATCGTGATCATCGGGTGCTGGCCGCGCAGATAGACCTTCCGGTCCGTGAAGTCCACGGACGCCACGTCCACCCGGGCCAGGACCTCGCCCGGCCCGGGGACGGGGACGGGGACCTCCTCCATCCGCACGTCCTCGGGGCCGTGCAGGACGGCCGCCCGCATCAGGGGTCGCGAATCGGAACCGACAGGGAGGCTCATGGATGGAAGATCACCTTGGTCGCCCGCCCGCTCTTCTGCAGCGCGACCCCCTCGTCGAAGGCGGCAAGGGGCAGGCGATGGCTGATCAGGGGCAGGACCCGGACCCGCGCGCTCGCCAGGAGCCGGAAGGCCTCGTGAAGCGCGGCCGGAGTCGAGGAGTAGGTGGAGAGCACGGAGAGCTCGCGGCGATACAGGTCGGCGAAGTCCAGGGCGAGGCGCGGCCCCTCCCAGGGCCCGGCGAAGATGTTGATCCGGCCCCCCGCCCGGAGGAGCGGCTGGATGTCGGCCAGGATGGTCTCACTCACTACGGTGAGAATGGCCCCGTCCAGGCCGCCGCCCCCCGTCACCGCGGCCACCGCCTCCTGCACATTCTCGCGCCCGGGGTTGATCGTGGCCTGGATTCCGAGGGCCCGTGCCAGCGCGATTCGCGCCTCGGAGATGTCCAGGACGATGGGGACCATCGCGCGGGCGGCGAGCGTCTGGGCGATGAGCAGGCCCATGCCGCCGCCCCCGACCACGGCGATCCGGTCTCCGGGCAGGACGGCCGACCGGTCCACGGCCCGGACGGCGCAGGCCAGCGGCTCAGCGAAGGAGGCCACCTCGAACGGCATCGCGTCCGGCAGAGGGATGGTCACCTGCTCCACGTGCAGCCGAGGGATCCGGATCATCTCGGCCAGACCGCAAGGGTCAATATTCGTGGCCTTGAACTGGGGGCACATGGACTCGCTGCCGTGCCGGCAGGCCCAGCAGTCGCCGCAGGGCACGTGGTGGGCGGCCAGGACGCGATCCCCCGGCGCGAAGCGGGTCAGGCCCGGACCGACCTCGCGGACGACGCCGGCGATCTCGTGACCCAGCGAGGGCGGCGGGGAGCTCCGCGGTGCCGCCAGCTTGGCGAGATCCGTGCCACAGAGACCACACGCCCGCATCTCGAGCAGGATCTCGCCGGGGCCGATCCTGGGTGGCGCGACCTCGCACAAACCGAACTCGCCTGACGGCTTCGCCAGGATCGCTTTCATCTGCCGCACCTGCTCCCAACCGTCAATCCCGCCCGGGACGGGCCAGAAGGTCCCCGGATCAGAACACGGCCAGAGGGTGCACTCCCTCTCCCAGAACGACCGCGCGGTCTGGCCTCGGCGTCCTCGGCCTGCCTGTGCCCCGCTCCGAAGCGGGGCAGACGGGCGCCGTGGCGGTCGATGGCTCAGGCAGGAGCCGGCGGCCTGAACCGCTGCTTGAGGGCGGCCGGCGCGATGGCGATGCGCTTCCCGGCCACGTCATCCAGGATATACACCTCGTCGCTCAGGGCGCCGCTGGCAAAGACCTCGAAGACCCCCAGGACCTCTTCCAGGGTCTTCCCTCCGGCCGCCGCCATCTGCTGCTCGACCTGCTCCACTCGAATGCGCATCCGGCTCGTCCCTCCCAGGAGCGGGCCCTAGCCCCGGGTCGTCCCCCGCCTCTCGGCGGCCGGCTCTTGCCGCCGGCCCCCGGCCTGGGGCGCCGGTCCCGGGGCCTGCCGCTCACCGGCCCCCTGGGGCTTGCGGTTACGCGCCTCGGCGAGATCCCGCGCCTCGTCCGGGTCCATCTTGCGCTTGCGCAGGCCCTTGAACGGAAGCGAGCGCGCCAGCACCTTCTCCTTGCACTGGGAACAGCGCCAGCCCAGGCACAGCCCGAACTGCTGCCAGATCCAGTCGGCGGGGTACATCCGGCCCCCGCACTTCCGGCAGGTCTTGGGGCCCGACTCCCGGCTCCAGCGCGGGCTCGTGGGCTCGACCCGCGGCGGCGCCGATCCCGACCGGCGATCGCGCCCGTCCGCAGGAGCCCGGCCCCCCTGGGAGCGGCGGCGTGGGCGGCGCACCGCCTTTCCTCTCGCCTGCGGCGGATTCATCCTGACCTCAGGCCCCCGCGCCACAGATCGGGCACGGGCAGGCCTCCCGCAAAAAACTGTAGGGGTAGATGCCGCTGTCGTGGCCGTCGCTCCAGACGAAGTTGATCGCGTAGCGGCCCACCGGCTTGACCTCCGTCACCTGGATGTCTCCCGCCCGGACAATCGGGCCGCTCAGCACGGTCAATCCCAGACCGGCCGGCGCGGCCTGTTTGCCCCGCTGGTCATTGCACACGGCGCAGGGGCACTCCTTGCGCAACAGGTCGAAGCCGTACAGGCTCTCATGGCCGTCCTGCCAGCGGATGCGCACCTGGCGCCTCTCGCGGCTCACCGTGATCTCGGTGGGAATGCTGGATCGTGAATCCATCCGCGTCTCCCGCGTGTCCGGTGTCGGTAGGGATCGGGTCCCTCGGGCGTGAGACAGCCGGGGAACCCCGTGAAACATCCTTCGGGGAAGCGCCTCCATCCTCGCGCCCGCCGTCGGATGCTACCCTGCCTAACCCCGCGACACAAGGGGCAGGGTAGTGCCGAGACCCCCGGGAGGCGCCCGACCGGCTCCGAACCGTTTCAAACGGCGAGGACAGGGGTGGGATGGAACCCGGGACGATCAAGGTCAAGGGGCGCAGAAGCGACGCCCTAGTACCCGCGCTGGAGCTGGAACGAGATGGCCATCTCCTCCTCGGCATCGGGGATCCTCCCCATGTCCCGGTACACCGTGGAGAGGCTGGTGTGGTACATGGGCTCGCGGGCATCGATGGCGATGGCCTTCTGAATGGCCTCGACCGCCTCGGGAAGCCGCCTCAGCTTGTGCAGCGCGTGGCCGATCGCCAGGTGGGCATCGGCGAAGGCGGGATCCATCGCCACTGCCTTTTGCAGCTCCGCAATGGCCTCTTCGTACTTGCCCTGACCGTAGAGGCCCAGGCCCTTGCCGAAATGCTCTTCCTTCGCAGGCATGGATCATCTCCTCGGGATCCAACCAGGGTTGCCCCCCGCCTTGCCGTCACTGCTCGCCGATCGGGGGCAAGGGAGTCTCCGCCGGCTTCCGGCGCCTCCGCCTGCGGCGGCGGCGGCGCTTCTCCCCCGGCTCGGCATTCCCGGTCGGCGGCCCCCCAGGGATGGGCGGCGCCTGCCGCCGGTCCGCCGCCGCCTTGGGCGGTCGGACCCGTGCCTCCGCCGGGCGGGGGATCGGTTTCACGAACAGCTCGTCGTCCGCCCACTCGACCGGGATCTTGTGCCCGATGTACTCCTCGATGGCCTCCAGGGACAGGACGTACTGCTCGTCCGCCAGACTGATGGCCTTGCCCGAGGCGCCGGCGCGGGCCGTGCGGCCGATCCGGTGGACGTAGTCCTCGGGATCCTGGGGCAGATCGTAGTTGATGACGTGGGTGACCCCCTCGATGTGCAGGCCGCGCGAGGCCACGTCGGTGGCCACCAGGATGTGCAGCCCCCCCTCCTTGAAGGCCTGCATGATCTTGAGGCGCTTCCTCTGATCCACGTCGCCGGTGATGGCCCGCGCGTGGTAGCCCATCCGCACCAGCCGCTCGGCCAGCCGCTCGGCCTCGTGCTTCATGTTGGCGAAGATCAGGATTCGCTTCCCCTTCTCGCGTTCCAGCAGGCCGAGGAGGAGCGGGAACTTCTCCTCCCGCGTGACGTGGTACAGGATCTCCTCCACCTTCTCGGCCGTGACCTGCTCCGGTGCCACCGACACCATGGTGGGGTTGTTCATGCACTCGTAGGCCAGCTCCAGCACCCGGGTTCCGAGGGTGGCGGAGAAGAGGAACGACTGCCGCCGCTCCGGCGGCGGCAACTGGCGGGTGAGGTACCGGATGTCCTTGATGAACCCCATGTCGAACATCCGGTCCGCCTCGTCAATGACCAGGATCTCCACGGCCTTGAGGGCGAAGACCCCCTGCCGGAAATAGTCAATGAGCCGCCCGGGCGTCCCGATCAGGACGTCCACGCCGGCGCGGAGCATCTCGCGCTGCTTGTGGTAGTCCACGCCGCCATAGACCACCTGCATGTTGAGGCCGGTGGCCTGGCCGAGCAGGAGCGCGTCCTGATGGATCTGCACCGCCAGCTCCCGCGTGGGGGCGATCACCAGGGCGCGCGGACCGACGAGGCCTCTGGGGCGCCGGTCCGGCTCGCGCAACAGGCGAGTGAAGATCGAGATGAGAAAGGCCGCCGTCTTCCCCGTGCCGGTCTGGGCCTGGCCCGCCACATCCCGTCCCCGCAGGGCGATGGGCAGGACCTCCTCCTGGATGGGGGTGCAGGCCGTGAAGCCGGCGGCCTGGATGCCCCTAACCACGGGCTCCGGCAGGTCGAAGGACAGAAAGTCCACGCTCATGGTGTCAAGGCACTCGCGACGATCCTGCCCAGGGGCGCGCCGGCAGCTCCAGGACTGTGTCCCTGGGGGCGATTGGCTGTGACTGCACCCACCCGGAGGCAGCGCATCGCATCCGCGGCGTGGATGCGTCCGACCCCCCGGGGCCGCTACAGACTACACTTCTTGCCCTCGGCATGTCGAGAGCTTTATCCGCCGGGCACGTGCCGGGGAGGAATCACGGAGCCGGCCGGATCCCTCGAAAGGCGCCTGGCCGAGAGCCGGCCGGTCCGTCGGATGCGAAAGCGCCCCCCAGCGGAGGACGGCTGGACTGGGCAGCAGGAAAGCTGAGGGAGGGAATCCAATCCGGGGGCGGAGGAGGGAACCGGAATCAGGCCGCCCGGCGCTCCGCCTCCCGAGCGGAGACGTAGCGGTGAAGCCCCTCGAAGAAGAGGCGCTCGTATTCGAGCAAAGCCTCCAGTGACTGCTCCTGATCCAGAGCCTCCAGCCTCGCCCACAGTTCCGGCTCGCGCTCGCGCAGGTACGGGATCGCCCCTTCGACATATTCGGCCTGAAGGCGCTTCCCCATCGCCAGGACGAGATCATCCAGGGCGTCTTGGTTCAGGGTGCGACCCGCATCGGCGCAGTCTGGTAATCTTGGTGCGTCCGTCACCACAGACACGACAGGCCCCTTTCCGTGTAGACCCCGAACTGTTTTCTTTTTGCCAGCCATGAGTTGCCTCACATTTACCATACATACGTATGGGTGTCAAGCCTCTCCTGGCCGTCCTGGCCGGGGAATCTCCACAACCCACGGGCCTTTCTCAGAAAGACTGGGGCGTCTTTTCCCGACGACCCAGTATGCTGGTGCATTCTCCGCACAGCGCCTGGCGGACGGCCAAGAAACAAGGCGACGGATCCAGCTCCGTCCGCTTCCCAGGCGAGGAAAGATTCCGGGAAGAATCGGAGTGAATCCGCCGCCCCGAAGCCGCCACGGCGAGGTGCGCCCGCCGGATCGCGAGCCCTATCCCAGATTGAAGCAGACCATCCGCAGGTTGGTCATCTCCTCGATGGCGAAGCGGACCCCCTCGCGCCCGATCCCGCTCATCCTGTTGCCGCCGTAGGGCATGTGATCCACGCGGAAGAGCGAGGTGTCGTTCACCATCATCCCGCCCACGTCCACGCGCTGGATGGCCTTGAAGGCCTTGCCGATGTCCCGGGTGTAGATCCCGGCCTGGAGGCCATACGGGCTGTCCGCCAGAAGCTCCAGCGCCTCGTCGAAGTCCTTGTAGGTCACCAGCGAGACGAGGGGCGCGAAGGTCTCCTGGCACATGACCTTCATATCGGGCCGGACGTGCTCCAGGATGGTGGGGTAGAGGATGCGCCCCTCCCGCTTGCCCCCCACCAGGACCTTGGCCCCCTGCGCCACGGCCTCGCCGATCCAGGCCTCGGCCCGCTTGGCCTCCTTCTCGTCGATCATGGGACCCACGTCGCAGTCCTTGTCGAGCGGATTCCCGACCTTGAGCCGGGCCGTGGCCTCGACGAATTTCCGGGTGAACTCCTGGGCGATGGCCTGGTGCAGGTAAAGCCGCTGCAGGCTGATGCAGATCTGACCCGAGTTGGCGAAGGCGGAAACGACGCAGCGGGGGACGGCCGCGTCAATGTCCCCGTCGGCCTCGATGATCGTGCCCGAGTTGTTGCCCAGCTCCAGCGTGACCTTCTTCAGGCCGGCGCGGCTCATGATGTGCTGGCCCACCGGCGGGCTCCCCGTGAAGGAGATCTTGGCCGGCCGCGGGTCGGTCACCAGCCAATCCCCCACGGTGCCGCCCTCGCCGTAGACCAGATTGAAGACCCCGTCGGGCAGCCCGGCCTCCATCAGGATCTCCCCCAGGCGGACGGCCGTGAGGGGGGTCGCGGTGGCGGGCTTCAGGACGACGGTGTTGCCGGCGGCGATGGCCGGGGCCACCTTGTGGGCCACGAGGTTCAGGGGGAAATTGAACGGCGAGATGGCGATCACCACCCCCACGGGCGTCCGGAAGTAGAAGCCGAAGCGCCTCTCCCCCCCGGTCGAAGCATCCATGGGGACGGTCTCGCCGTGGATGCGCTTGGCCTCCTCGGCCGCGAACTTGAACGTCTCCACGGCGCGGGCGACCTCGGCCAGGGAGTACTTCCAGGCTTTGCCCGCCTCGCGGCAGATGATCGTGGCCAGCTCCTCCTGGTACTTTTGCAGCAGCGCCGAGGTCTGCTCCAGGATCCTGGACCGCCGGTGCGCCGGCATCTCGGCGAATCCGGCAAAGGCGGCGTGCGCCGCGCCGATGGCCCGGTCCACGTCGGCCTGGCCAGCCCGGGGGATGGTGCCGATCACCTCCCCGCTGTACTTGTCCAGGACCGGGATCGTCTCCGCCCCGGTCTGCCACTTGCCGCCGATCAGCATCCCGTACGCTTTTGCCATGACCCTGTCCTCCATCGTGTAACCGCCCGCGAGCCGTCTGCCCCGGCTCAGCCGAAGCGACCGCGGCCCTGCTCGTAGAGAAAGAGGGCGGCGCCCCCCAGCACGCCCGACTCCTTGGTGAGGCTGGAGCGGACGATGCGGGTCCGGTCAAAGGCGGCCTCGAACGCGTAGTACCGGGCCCACCGGATGACCGGCTCGAGCAGCATCTGCCCCGCCTCCATCACCCCGCCGCCCAGGACGATGATCTCGGGATTGCACAGATGGATGAGAGTCGCCACCCCGGCGCCCAGCGCCTGCGCCGCCCTGGCCACGACGGTCACCGCCACCGGATCGCCTTGCCCGGCCGCGGTGAAGACTGCCGAGGCCTCGATCCGCGCGGGCTCACCACCGCAGAGGTCTCGCAGCCGCGAGGGCCGGCCGGCCCGAAGAAGCTCCCGCGCCTGGCGGGCGATGTCGGCGCCCGAGGCGAAGACCTTGAGGCAGCCCTTGCTCCCGCAGAGGCATTCGGGCCCGTCCAGGTCCACCGGGATGTGGCCGATCTCGCCCGCGTAGCCGCCGGCGCCCCGCACCAGCCTCCCGTCCAGGATCAGGCCGCCGCCGACGCTCGTCCCCACGGCGAGCATCGCCACGTGACGAAAGCCCCGCGCCTGGCCGAACGTCCACTCGCCCAGCGTCAGGGCATTCACGTCGTTATCCACGACGACCGGGAGATCCGTCCGCTCCCCGAGGATGCGGCCCAGGGCGAGGCCGCGCAACTCGGGAAGGTTCTGGATGTCCTCCCCGATCGTCCCGCTGCCCGCCTCGATCACGCCCGGCACCCCGACCCCGAGGCCCAGGATCGGATTCCGGAGGCTGCGGGCGGCCTCGACGAGGTCCCCTGCGACGTCCAGGAGGTTCTGCAAAATCCCCTCGCCGCGGCCCAGCCGGTCGGTGGGAGCGGTCCGGGCGCTCAGGATCCTCCCGGCGGGATCCACCACGCCGCCCGCCAGCCTGGTCGCCCCAACGTCCAGCCCGATGATGACGCCCCCCCTTGCCGTGCCCATCAGCTCCTCGCGCCGACGCCGGCCAGCTCGGCGTAGCTGATGCGCGGGATGGCGGCCGCCTCCAGGATACTCTTCACCTGGGGATCACAAAGCGCCCGCAACTCGACCTCGCGCTGCTTCCAGTAGCTGCTCGCGGCTGGGGCGCCGTCCAGGCGGCCAGGGTGGCAGATCAGCTCCGTGACGCCGGCCGGCAGGTCGCGGAGGAATGCGAGGAGCCGGGCGGTGTTCCAGAAGGCTTCCGGGCCCACATCCCCCACCGTCCGGTCCACGGCCGGCAGGCCACGCGCCCGGATGCGCCCGGCCATCTCGGGCGTGATGGCGCGGAGCGGGATGCCCAACCCGGCCGCGAGGTCGAGCGCGACCTCGAAAATCCGGGGATGCCGGTGCACGTGATGGTGGGCGTCCAGATGGGTGGGCCGCCTCGAGAAGACGGCCTCGAATCGCTCGATCTGGGCCGTCCACTCCGCCCGGACATCCGACGGATTCCCGGCAAGGCCCGGCCGGGCTCGGTCATGGACGAACTGGCCGCCTGCATCTACGAGCGAAGGCACACGCGACGGCGGCAGGACGGGCGGGCCGAAGGTGAGATTGAGGTGCAGGCCCAGCCCGAGATGCGGCGCCTCCGCCGCCAGATCCCGGCGTTGCACGAGGCCCGGGAGATTGACCAGCACCGTCGTGCTGGTCACGATGCCGTGTCGGTGGGCTTCCAGGATGCCCCGGCTCACCCCCTCGGTGAGGTTGAAGTCGTCCGCGTTGACGATGAGGAGGGAGGGCACGCGCTATCCCTTCTGCCCGCACAGGACGAGCCGCGGGCACGTCCGGGGACGTCCCGGCGGAAGGATCCTCTCGGCGTCCAGGGACCGGAGGTACTCCATCCGCTCGCGGGCCAGGCGCGGGAAGGGCTGCTCCTCCCGGGCTAGGACCTTCGGGTCGAGGCCCGCCGCCCGGAGCTTTTCCTTTCCCCGCTCGATACCCAGGAAGCCGAACAGGGTGAAGACCAGACGACCCTGGGGCTTGAGATGCGCCGGGGCTTCGCGGATGATGCGATCCAGGACGTCCCACCCGTCCGGGCCGCCATTGTCCGCCCGCGAGAGGGCGTCGTCCCACTCCCGGTCGGGCGGCGTGGGCATCTGGGGCGGATTGCTGGCGATCACGTCGAAGGTCTCGCCGGCCACCGGCGTGAAGAGGTCTCCGGTTCGGACCTCGAGCCGATCCCCGACCCCGTTGAGCAGGGCGTTCGACCGGGTAGACTCGGAGCAGGCGGCCACCACGTCCGTGGCGACCACCCGGTGCCCGCGCCGGGCGGCCAGCAGACCGATCAGGCCCGCCCCCGCCCCCAGGTCCAGGACCACGTCGCCGTCCCGGAGGGGCAAATGCCGGGCGAGGAGCAGGCTGCCGAACTTGGGGACCAGCTCGTCGCTGCCGATCCGGAGGAGGCATTCCTGGTAGAGGAAGAAGTGAACGGCGCCCTCCTGTGCCATGCGGGACCCCCGGAGAGAGAGCGATGACGCTGGAACAGCCAAACCCTATCAGAGGAAAGAGGAACCGTCAATTCTGGGAGGCGCCGCCACGATGGTCGCCCGTCGGGACGCCCACCTCCCCCACGGGCTTTCAGGCGACCAGTTGACAGCCAGCCATCCGGCGTATAATTGGCCAACTGGAAGGGGACCATCGTGCCTCACGCAAAGCCGGCCGTTCGCAAGTTCGCCACCGCTCGGGGGGCCGACGCCCCTCGGCCCCGCCTCTGCCCGGCCGGCATCCCGACCGTGTCCCCGATGCGCGAGTCCGTCCGGACCCTTCGCATCCCTGCCCCCGACACCCCGCCCCTCGTCCGCCGCGTGCGGGAGGGGTTCCCCTTCGCGACGGTGGAGCGCCTGCAGCACGCTTTCGAGCTCTCGACGGAGGCGATCGTCGCCCTGGTGCAGATTCCAATCCGGACGCTGACCCGCGGGAAGGCGAGCCCCCGCCTCAAGGCCGACGGGTCCGATCGGGTGCTGCGCGCCGACCGCCTGTTGCACCAGGCGGCGGCACTGTTCAACAACGACCCCGCCGCCGCCAAGACGGGGATGACGACCCCGTGGCGCGGCCTCGGCGGGGCGGTGCCCCCCACCTCGCCCGGACCGAGATCGGGGCCCGGGAGGTCGAGGACGCCCTCGGCCGCAGCCAGGACGGGGTCTTCGCCTGATGCTGACCGCGTGGCGGATCACCACCATCCCCGATCTCGCCCGCGCGTCCAGCGGCGAGGGGGCCCGCGCCCGGGGCGGCCGTCGGAATTCGAAGGGGACCCGCATCCTCTACACGGCCGATTACCCGGCCGCCGCCATCCTGGAGCAGCTCGTCCAGACGTCCTCCGTCGCGAGCCTGCCGATCTGCCACCTCTTTCGCGTCACCCCGCCGGAACGGCTGGTGTCGGTGCTCGATCCCAATACCCTCCCTGCCACGTGGCGCGACCCGGCCGTCCGGGCGATCGGCGATACCTGGGCGGCCAGGCGGACCTCTCTCGCCCTCCAGGTCCCGAGTGCGGTGGCGCCCCAGCCCCTGAACTACCTGCTCCACCCCGCCCACCCGGACTTCCCCGCCCGCGCCATCGCGGCGCCGGGAGCGCTTCGCCCGCGATTTCCGCCCGCTCCCGCCTCGCCCGCGATGATCGCTCAGGAGGACCACGTTGCCTGTTTGGTTGCATCAGTAGCCCCGGCTATATTGCGACGCCATTGGGGCACGGGGGCAAGGCGGTGCAGTTGCGGACGGGGAGGGATGCTGGTATATATGCGCAGTTGACCGTGCGGGCTCCAAGGGAGCGAGGAGGGGCCATGCGAATGCGGCAG
>JBBIQE010000103.1:0-11824 GCA_037442485.1 Methylomirabilis sp. (SeqCode) | reverse complement strand
ACCGGCTGATCGCGGACCGGGTGGCGGCCGCGCTCCGGCCCCTCCTCCGCGAGGCGGACCGGCGACGCGGCCTGCGGGTCGGACAATGGCTGGATTTCCTCTTGCCTGACCTGGGCAGCCTGGATAGACTACGAGTGGCATGAGACGATCCCTGGCTTCACGCCGTCTTTCCGTCACGGTGGCGCGCCGGCCGGCCCCGGCGGCTGCGGCCCCGCCACCCCTCCGCCTGCGCCACTACAAGCACGTGTACTGGACGCTCAACGGGGGCCCCTGGGCCACCGCCTACCACGCCGTCGTCTTGCACGATGGCTGTCACGGCTGTCCCGTTTGCGCCGGCACGACCGACTGGTTCATGGAGTTTGCACGGGTGGCGCGGGACCTGTTGGGGATCAACCTGCGCGACTGCCTGCACTGGGGCCCGCTGCACGACAACCCCCGCCCGCTCATCGCGCCGGCCTCGAACCTGGATGTGTGCAACCGGGAGACGCTGGAGCGGTTGCGCCGCGCCTACTACCGCCTGCCCGAATCGGAGCGGCCCCGGATCGAGAAGGTGCCGCCGGGGCTCCGCCGCCTGCCACAGGCCATGCGGTTCGAAGGCTCGGTGGCCATCCTGGCCCGCATGATCGAGCTGTGGGAGGACGGCCAGTACATCGGCTGGCCGAGCTGACCTCTCGCCGCAGCCTGCCGGCTGCCTCTCCGCTGGACAGCGAGAATGCTGGGAAGCTGGAACGCTCCTCCCCTCCAACCGGTCGGGCCGTGAGACGTCAGCCCTCCCGCCTTTGAGCCTTCCAGCCTTCAAGCAGAAAGGAGTTCGGAGTAGATATCGGGGAGGAATCCGCGGACGGCCGCGCTGGTCCCGACGATCAGGACCGGGACGTGGATGAAGCCGTCGAGATGCACGAAGTGGCGGCGCAGCGCCTCCTCCGGGACCTCTTCCTGGTCGCGGCCCCAGACGAAGACCTCCTCCCCCACCTTCACGAAGAACCGGCGGCAGGGGCGGATGAGTGCGAGAGTCGCGTGGGCATTCAGGGGATGGCGGGCCACGTCGTGGGCCGTGTAAGGCACCTGCCGCCGGGAGAGAAACTCCCTCGCCTGCTGGCAGGCGGGGCAGCCGTCCCGGGAGTACAGCCGCACGCTCTCCATGCTCCTCCGGGGAAGAAAACAGCCCCCTGGCCGCGGGCCAGAGGGCTGGAAGGGCTGCTCGCGATCGGCCTACAGATCCTGAGGCTTCAAGGTCTTCCGCTTGTTCCCGATGGCCCGACTCTCGGCCGCGGCGATCAGCTCGCGCACCTTCTTGTCCAGGGCCCCATAGAAGTCGCCGGACACGTTGCACTTCTTGACCGCGTCCTTGGTGCGGCTCTTCGAGATGATGAGCTCTGCCGTTTTCCCCTTCTTTGCCACGCCTCATCCCTCCTTTCGCCGAAAGGATCCGGTTTCAGATTGGCCCGCCTTATACACTGGGGACGGCGAGCGTGTAAAGGGGTTTTTCGCCGCCGGGATGCCATACCATCGGGAATGCCTCGACCCGTCGCCGCAGGTGAGGGTCGAGGAACCGGTAGGAGGTGCACAGGAACCGCCGGTACGGCTCCTCAGATCGCGAACAGCCAGGGGCTGTTCGGCGTCATCGTAGGCCCCCCGTGGACAGATGACGGCATGGGCCACCCCGAGGAGTCAAGCGGGCAGTCAAGCTCGATGATCCGAAAAAGTCGAACGTCACATCAACAATCACAGGCACTTAGCCCCCCTCCGGTACCAGGTACCGGTCTAAAACATGGGGGGCCGGATGGCCGGCCCCCCGTGCGGTGTGGCAGGTTGCCAGGCCGCCTTACTTCTCGCCCATCTCCTTGACCTTCACCTGCTCCTTGAGCGCGGCGTGGGCGGCGGCCAGCTTGGCGATGGGGACCCGGTAGGGGGAGCAGCTCACGTAATCCAGGCCGATCTGGTGGCAGAAGGCCACCGAGCGCGGCTCGCCCCCGTGCTCGCCGCAGATCCCGATCTCGAGGTCCTTCCTCGTGGCGCGCCCCTTCTCCACGGCCATCCGCATCAGGGCCCCCACGCCGGCCTGGTCAATACTGACGAAGGGATCCTCGGGGTAGATCCCCCGCTCCACGTAAAGGGGGAGGAACTTTCCCGCATCGTCGCGGGAGAGGGCCAGGCAGGTCTGGGTGAGGTCGTTGGTCCCGAAGGAGAAGAACTGGGCCACCTTGGCGATCTCGTCCGCCACGATGCACGCCCGGGGGATCTCGATCATGGTGCCCAGCATGTAGCGCACCTTCACACCGTACTTTTTCATCGTCTCCCGGGCCACCCGCTCCACGATGTCCTGCTGGAGCTGCAGCTCCTTCAGCGTGCCCACCAGCGGGATCATGACCTCGGGGTAGGGGTTCTGGCCCGCCTTGCGCAGCTCGCAGGCCGCTTCGAAGAGGGCCTGGGCCTGCATCTCCGTGATCTCGGGGTACTCGATCCCCAGGCGGCAGCCCCGGTAGCCCAGCATGGGGTTGAACTCATGCAGGGCGTCCACCTTGGCCTTCAGCCGCTCGGCCGGCAGACCGGACTTCTTCGCCAGCTCCTCGATCTCGGCCTCCGTCTTGGGCAGGAACTCGTGCAGCGGCGGATCCAGTGTGCGCACCGTGACCGGGAGGTCGCCCATGATCTCCAGGATGGCCTTGAAGTCCGCCCGCTGCATGGGCAGCAGCTTGGCCAGGGCGCGCCTCCGGCCCTCCACGTCCTCGGCCAGGATCATCTCGCGGACCGCGTCAATCCGGTCCCCCTCGAAGAACATGTGCTCCGTCCGGCAGAGGCCAATGCCACCGGCGCCGAACTGGCGGGTGATCTGGGCGTCCTTGGGCGTGTCGGCGTTGGTCCGGACGCCGATCTTCCGGTACTTGTCGGCCCAGCGCATGAGGGTGGCGAAGTCCCCCGACAGCTCGGGCTGGATCAGCTTCACCTCGCCCAGCATGACCTCCCCGGTCCCGCCGTCCAGGGTGATGTAGTCCCCGCGCTGGATCTTGAGGTCCTTGGCGAAGAAGTAGCCGTGCTCCTCGTACACCGTGATGTCGGTGGAGCCGGCCACGCAGGGCTTGCCCATGCCCCGGGCCACCACGGCGGCGTGCGAGGTCATGCCGCCCCGAGCCGTGAGGATCCCCTGGGCGGCGTGCATCCCGCCGATGTCCTCGGGCGAGGTCTCGGTCCGGACCAGGATGACCCGCTCGCCCCTGGCGGCCTCGGCCTCGGCCTCGGCCGCGCTGAAGACCACCTTGCCCACGGCCGCCCCCGGCGAGGCCGGCAGGCCCTTGGCGATCTTCTGCACCTTGGCGGTCGGGTCCACCCGCGGGTGCAGCAGCTGATCGAGCTGGTGGGGATCCACGCGCAGGACGGCCAGCCGCTGGTCGATGAGCCGTTCCTTCACCATGTCCACGGCGATCTTCACGGCCGCGGCCGCGGTGCGCTTGCCCACGCGGCACTGCAGCATGTAGAGCTTGCCGTCCTGGATGGTGAACTCGATGTCCAGCATGTCTCGGTAGTGCTTCTCCAGCCGCTGGTAGATCCGTGTGAGGTCGGCGTAGGCCTTGGGCAGCGTCTTCTTGAGCTGGCTGATGGGCTGGGGGGTGCGGATCCCGGCCACCACGTCCTCGCCCTGGGCGTTCATCAGGTACTCGCCGAAGAACCGCTTCTCGCCCGTGGCCGGGTCCCGGGTGAAGGCCACGCCCGTCCCCGAGTTCTCGCCCATGTTGCCGAAGACCATGGACTGGACGTTCACGGCCGTCCCCCAGTCGCCGGGGATGTTGTGGAGCTTGCGATAGGTGATGGCGCGGGGGTTGTCCCAGGACTCGAACACGGCGTTGATGGCCAGCCTGAGCTGCTCCTTCACGTCCTGGGGGAAGTCCTTGCCGGTCTTGTCCTTGACCACGCGCTTGAAGAGCGCCACCAGCTCCTTCAGGTCGGCCGCGGTCAGTTCGGTGTCCAGCTTCACCTTCTTGGCGTGCTTCTGGGCCTCGATCAGCCGCTCGAAGGCCGGCTTCTCGATCCCCAGCACCACGTCCCCGAACATCTGGATGAAGCGCCGGTAGGAGTCGTAGGCGAAGCGCTCGTTCTTCGACCGGGCGATCAGGCCCTGCAGCGTCTGGTCGTTCAGCCCCAGGTTCAGGACCGTATCCATCATCCCGGGCATGGAGACGCGGGCGCCGGAGCGCACCGAGACCAGCAGGGGATTCTCGGGGTCGCCGAACTTGCCCCCCATGACCTTTTCGACCTTCTTCAGGTTCTCCTCCACCTGCTTCCACATGCCGGCGGGGTACTGCTTCTTGTTCCGGGTGTAGTGGATGCACGCCTCCGTGGAGATGGTGAAGCCGGCCGGCACCGGGATGCCCAGCCGGGTCATCTCGTGCAGGTTGGCCCCCTTGCCCCCCAGGAGGTTCTTCTGTTCCGCTCGCCCTTCGGCCTTCCCCTTCCCGAAGAAAAAGACGTACTTGCGTGCCGTTGCCATAGACGCCTCCGCCGTCCCCCCTATCCCGAGAGTTTGGTGAAATCCGCGATCCGCGCAAACAGGTCCCAGACCGCCTTCAGCAGGGCGAAGCGGTTCTGGGTCAGCCCCTCGTCCGGCCCGATGACCAGAACCTCCTCGAAGAACATGTCCACCATGGGCTTGAGGGCGGCGATCCGCTGGAGCGCCGCCAGGTAATCCTGCGCCCCCACCAGCGCGTCCACCTCGGCCTTGAGGGCCGCCACCTGGGCGTGGAGCGCCCGCTCCGCCCCCTCGACCAGTCGCGCGGCATCCACCGGCCGGTCGAAGCCCTTGGGGATGATGCCCACCACCCGCTTGAAGGCGGCCGTGAGCTCGGAAAAATCCGCCTCGCGCCGCATCACCGCCAGGGCCTCGGCGCGCCGGGCCGCATCCACGAGGTCGTCGGATCCGGCGGCCAGGGCCGCCTCGACCACGTCGGCCGGCAGCCCCCGATCCGTGACGACCACCTGGGCCCGGCCGCGGAGAAACTCCAGGACGTCGCGCCGGATCTTCTCCGGGTCCCTCCCCAGGGACGGAAAGCCCTCCCGCGACCGGTCCACCAGCTCGGCCAGGGAGGCGCGGAAGCCCCGGTGCAGGATGGTGAGGACCACCCCCTGGGCGGCGCGGCGCAGGGCGTAGGGATCTTCGGACCCCGTGGGCATGAGCCCGACGCCGAAACAGCCCACGATGGAGTCCAGACGGTCCGCCAGACCCACCACGGCGCCGGCGCTCGAGGCCGGCAGCCGGTCGCCGGCAAAGCGGGGCAGGTAATGCTCCTCGATGGCCTGGCAGACCTCGGCCGGCTCCCCCGAGAGGCGGGCGTACTCCTTGCCCATGGTCCCCTGGAGGTTGGGAAACTCCTTGACCATGGTGGTCGTAAGATCCGCCTTGCACAGGAAGGCGGCCCGTTCGGCCACGGCGCGGCAGGCGGGATCCACCCGCTCGGCGATCAGGCCGGCCAGCCGGCCGATGCGCTGCACCTTGTCGAACATCGTCCCCAGCTTCTCCTGGAAGATGATGTGCGTGAGGGCCGGGACGCGCTCGGCCAGGGGGAGCTTGCGGTCCTCCCGGTAGAAGAACTCGGCGTCGTTGAGCCGGGCCCGCAGGACCCGCTCGTTCCCCTGGCGGATCAGCTCCATGTCCTTGGCGCGCATGTTGGAGATGGCCACGAAGTGGGGCAGGAGGTTCCCGGCGGCATCCACCACCGGGAAGTAGCGCTGGTGCTTCCGCATGGGGGTGATGATGACCTCGCGCGGCAGCTCCAGGTACTCCCGCTTGAACGCGCCGCAGACGACGGTGGGGTACTCCACCAGGTGGGTGACCGTCTCGACCAGCTCGTCATCCAGGACGGCCTGGCCCTTCACCGCGGCCGCGGCCTCGGTTGCCAGGCTCCGCACCAGGGCGCGCCGCCGGTCCGGATCCACGATGACGAATTTCGCTTCCAGCTTTTCCAGGTAGTCCTGGAAGTTACGCACCCGCACGCCGCGGGGGGACAGGAACCGGTGGCCGTAGGTCTTCCCGGCGGCCCTGACCCCCTCGATGGTCACGGGCACGACCTTTCCCCCGTACAGACACAGCAGCCAGCGGATGGGCCGGACGAACCGGAACGTCCCCTCGCCCCAGCGCATGAACTTGGGGAAGGCGAGGGAGGTGACGAGCTTGGGCAGCAGCGTGAGCAGCACCTCGGCCGTGGGGGCGCCCCGCTCCTCCTGCACGGCCACCACGTACTCGCCGCGGTCGAGCGCCCGAACCACCAGGCGGTCCACCGGCACGCCCTGGGCCCGGGCGAAGCCCTCGGCGGCCCGGGTCGGCTTCCCCTCGGCGTCGAAGGCCACAGCCCGGGTGGGGCCGACGACCTCGCGGCGCGTATCGGCCTGCCTGTCCGCCAGCCCCTGCACAACCAGGGTGAGTCGCCGCGGGGTGGCCAGGGTTCGCAGGCCCTGGAAGCTCAGTCGGGATTCCTGCAGCAGGCGGCCCGCCACCGCCTTCAGGTCCTCCAGCGCGGGCGGGATGTAGCCGGAGGGGATTTCTTCCGTGCCGATCTCGAAGAGCAGTTCTTTTTCCATGGCGTGGGTAGCCTTCGCTCAGCTTGGCTGGCGTCCTCTTGCGCGCGTTGTCCCGCAAGCCCGCTCGGGTTCGGGGCGCCGATCGAGCGCGGCTGTCCGCCTCAGGGGCGCCGTCCCGGCTGGCCGGTGGCGGCGGCCTTGAGCAACGGGAATCCCATCTCCTCCCGCTGCTTGAGGTAGGCCTCGGCCACCCGCCGCGCCAGATTCCGGACCCGGCCGATGAAGTGGGTCCGCTCCGTCACGCTGATGGCACCGCGTGCGTCCAGGATGTTGAAGGTGTGGGAGCACTTCAGGCAATAGTCGTAGGCCGGGAGGACCAGGCCCCGCTCAACCAGGCGCAGGGACTCGCGCTCGTACTCCTCGAACAGCCGGAGCTGCATCGGGATGTCCGCCACCTCGAAGTTGTGGATGGACCACTCCACCTCGCCCCGGTGGTGCACGTCGCCGTAGGTGACGCGCTCGTTCCACTTCAGGTCGTAGACGTTGTCCACGCCCTGGAGGAACATGGCAATGCGCTCGATGCCGTAGGTGATCTCGCCCGCCACGGGCCTCAGCTCGAGGCCGCCGGCCTGCTGGAAGTAGGTGAACTGGGTGATCTCCAGCCCGTCCAGCCACACCTCCCAGCCGAGCCCCCAGGCCCCCAGCGTGGGCGACTCCCAGTCGTCCTCGACGAAGCGGATGTCGTGCTTGAGGGGGTCCACGCCGAAGCTCTCCAGGCTCTCGAGGTAGATGTCCTGGATGTCGTCCGGCGAGGGCTTGAGGATCACCTGGTACTGATAGTAGTGCTGCAGGCGGTTCGGGTTCTCGCCGTAGCGGCCGTCCGTGGGGCGCCGCGACGGCTCCACATAGGCGACGTTCCAGGGCTCCGGGCCGATCACCCGGAGGAACGTCGCCGGGTTGCTGGTGCCCGCACCCACCTCGATGTCGTAGGGCTGCTGGATGACGCAGCCATACCTGGCCCAAAAGCCTTCGAGTGCCAGCACCAGGTCCTGAAAGGTCATCGGCGGTTTCATTCGGCACCTCGCGAGAGAGGGTTCCTCACGCTAACAATCCCGGAAGATCGTGTCAAGCAAAAAGGCCCGCGCGGATGAAGGAATAGCTTTGTTCATAAAGGGTTACAGATGGGCCAGGAATTCGGCGGAACGGAGGGGGCGGCCCAGGACGTGCCGGAAGAAGGCCTGGAGGATGGCGCTAACCTCTTGTAACACTTGGGGAAGAACGGATATTCGATCCATGACGCGAAGCGTTGAATTACTGGCGCCTCGCAGGAAACCCAGGGCCGCCGAGCAGATCGGAATGGCATCCGCGATCCCGTGCTGGCACCTGGGGCAGAGCAGGCCCCCCTGACCGGGGCTGAGATAGGCCTCGTCGGATGCGGATACGCCGCCCCGGCAGCGCACGCACACCGAAAGCTCGGGAAGATAGCCCAGGAGGCGGAGCAGGTGCACGAGGAAGCCCTGCATCACCAGGTGGGGTCGGGCGGCTTCCTCCAGGAGTTCCATCCCCTCGGCGAGCAGGCGGTACAGCTCGGGCGACGCCTCGCCCTCCTCGACGCCGGCCGCCACCGCCTCCACGGCCGTGGAGGCGAGCACCAGCCGATCCAGGTCCTCCCGCAGGATGTGGTGCGAGCGGATGACGGCGAACTCGTTCACCTTGTGCAGGGTCTTGTTGGGCCGCTCGAAGTAGACCAGCCGCCCCCGGGTGAAGAGCTGGAGGTTGCCGCCGAACCGCGTGCGGATGCGCCGCGCCCCCTCGGCCACGGCCCGGACCTTGCCGGACGTCTTGGTGTAGAATACGAGGATGCGGTCCGCCTCGGCCAGGTCGTGGCCGCCGATGACGATGGCCTCGGTCGAGTGCAGCGGCACACTCGCCTCCATCTCGGATGTCGGACACCCAGCCCAGAGGGTCCCCGGGCTTCGGATGCTCGAGTCGACATCCGAGCTTCGAAATCCGCAATGGGTTCAGGGCTCCAGGTACCCGAACCGTTTCAGGACGGCCTCGTCCTTCCGCCAGCCCTCCTGGACCTTCACCCAGAGCCGCAGGAAGACACGCGTGCCCAGCAGCTCCTCGATGGCGGGTCGGGCCCGCTCGCCGATCCTCTTCAGCATCTGGCCCCCGGCGCCGATCACGATGCCCTTCTGGGCCTCCTTCTCGACGTAGAGGGTGGCCTCGACATCGGTGAGGTCCCGGCCCTCCCGCGCCTTTACCGCCTCGACCTGGACGGCGACGGCGTAGGGCAGCTCCTGCCGGAGGAGGGCGAAGGCCTGCTCGCGGATGATCTCGGCGATGAAGAACCGCTCGGGCCGATCGCTGAGTTCCTCCGGCGGGTAAAACGGCTGGCCCGGCGGCGCGTACTGGACCAGCAGGGACTCCAGCCGGTCCAGGTTGTCCCCGCCGGCCGCAGAGATGGGGACGAGCTCGGCGAAGGGGTACACGGCGCGCCACCGGTCCATCAGGGGGAGCACGAGCGGTTTGGCCACCAGGTCCACCTTGTTGATGGCCAGGATCACGGGCGCCTGACCTGGCTTTTTCTCGCGGACCTCCCCCAGGATCAGCTGATCGTCGGGATCCTCCGGCCGCGAGGCGTCAATCAGCCAGAGGAGAATGTCGGCATCCGCCATGGCGCGCAGGGCCGCCCGGACGAGGCCCCGGTTGAACACCGCGTCCGACTTGTGCATTCCCGGGGTATCCAGGAAGAGCAGTTGCGCGTGGGGGAGGGTCTTGATGCCCAGGATGCGGTGCCAGGTCGTCTGGGGTCGGGGTGACACGATGGAGAGCTTCTGCCCGAGCAGCCGGTTCACGAGCGTGGACTTGCCCACGTTGGGCCGGCCGATCACGGCGACGTAGGCCGCCCGGAATTCTTCCTTCGGCTGTGCCGTCATTCCCGCTTCGCGTGCCATGGAGACCCCTGCTCAGACAAGAGGCCTTCGGCTGTTCCCCGTACGGTCGAGCTGCCGACTCCGCCCCGCTACGCGGCCCGAAGCGGGCACGGCGGAACGCCATGTGCTCCTACTCGACTGGGAGCGGCCGGAGAAGGGCCCGCGGGTCAATCCGGGCGCCGGCGAGGCGCGCCCCCCAGTGGAGGTGGGGCCCCGTGGCGCGGCCGCTGCTTCCGACACGGGCAATGATCTCCCCCCGCTCCACGCCCTGTCCCGCCCGCACCAGGCTCTCCTGGAGGTGGAAGTACATGGTATAGAGCCCGAGGCCGTGATCCAGGATGACGGAGGTTCCCGAAAAGAACTGATCCGCCACCAGCGCCACGCTGCCGGCGTTGGCCGCGACCACCTCCGTCCCTGCCGGCGCCGGGAAGTCCGCCCCGGTATGCGGCGACCGCGGCTCCCCGTTGATGATCCGCCGCCGCCCGAATCCCGAGCCGGGGCCCGCCCCATCCAGGGGCAGGCGGAAGGGGCCGCGCCACAGCCGGTGGGGGGTAACGGTTTCCCAGATCCGATCCAGGACGGCCTTCTCCCGGTGGACGCGCTCCAGCGCGACCGCGTCCAGGTCCACGAAGGGGCGGGGCAGCGCGAGATGCTGGACCGGAAAATGCCCATCCAGGACCCGGAGCGCCCGCCGTGCCGTGAGGGGGCGCCCGCGGGCATCCTGCGCATCCACGCGGATGGGCAGACGTCCCGGCGGCTGCTCGAGGTCAATGCCGACGAGGAGCGCCAGGCGGTTCGGGCTGTTGGCGGGGGGGACGGGAATCTCCCGGTTCCCCACGCTAACCCGCAGGGCGCGAATCGGCCCGGGGCCGCTGATCCGGAGGATCGCCAGGCCGCCCTGTCTCACCTCTCCAGGAACCAGATCGAGCCTGAGCGGCGACGCCGCGCCGGACGCCGCCAGGTGGAGAGGCAGGGCGAGGCCCAAGAGCGCCGGCAGCAGAAACCGTCCGCAGCGTGACCCGCGGCGGCGCCTCCTGGGACGGCGAAGGAGAAGCGAGACCTCAGCCATTGGGGTGGGCAATGGGCAGGCGGAACCGGAAGGTGGAGCCGACGCCCGGCGCGCTCTCGACCGTCACCTTCGTGCCGTGGGCGTCCATGATCTGCTTCACCAGGGCCAGACCCAGGCCGGTTCCGCCGTAGCTGCGCGTGGCCGAGGCGTCCACCTGGTAGAACTTGTCGAAGATCCGGGGGATCTTGTCCGCGGGGATGCCGATCCCGGTATCGCTCAGGCTCACCTCGACGTCGCCGTGGCTCCAGGTGGGCGGGGCGTCGTCGGGCGCGACCTGGGCCTTCGCCGCGAGCGTGATCCGCCCGCCCTGGGGGGTGAACTTGATGGCGTTGTCGAGCATCAGCACGAGGGCCCGGCCGATCTGCGCCGGATCCACCAGGACCTCGGGCAGCTCGGCGGGCACCGCCACCTCCACCGTCAGGCCCTTCTGCGTGGCCCGGGGCATGATGCTCCGCGCCCGCTCCTCCAGCAGGGGGGCGAGGGCGAAGGGCCGGACCTGGAGCAGGAGCTTGCCCTGGTCCATCTGCACGAAGGCCAGCAGGTCCTCGATCAGCCCCTGCAGGCGCTGCACCGCCTGCTCCACCACCGTGAGATGCGACCGCTGCCGGTCCGTGAGGGGGCCGGGCCGCCCCGAGAGCAGCATCTCGACGTACCCGATGATGGGCGCCAGCGGCGTCCGTAGCTCGTGGGAGATGTTGGCCAGGAAGTTTCCCTTCATGCTGTCGAGCTGCTTCAGCTCGGCATAGGCGCTGCGCAGCTCCTCGTACAGCTTGGCATTCTCCAGGGCGATGGCCGCCTGGGAGGCCAGGGCGTCCAGCATCTCCTCGTCGGCGGCCGTGAACACCCCCTGGCGCTTGTTCAGGACCTGCAGGACCCCGACGATGGTGCCCGCCTTGTTCCGGACCGGCACGCACAGGATGGTCTTGGTCCGGTAGCCGGTCTGTCGGTCCACCGCCTGGTTGAAGCGGGGGTCATCGTAGGCCTCGGGGATGTTCAGCCGCTCGCCCGTGGTGGCCACGTAGCCGGCGATGCCGAGGTGGGATTTGAAGCGGATCTCCTTCTTCTCCTCGAGGCCCAGGGCGACCCGCGACCAGAGCTCCCCGCGGTCGCGGTCCACGAGGAAGAGCGTGCTCCGGTCCGCCCCCATGGCGCGGGTCGTCTCCGCCATGATGAGCTGGAGGAGCCGATCGAAGTCGGTCTCCGCGCTCATGGCCTTGATGACGTCGAGCAGGATCGCGAGTCGGGCGCGATCGCTGAGGCCGCTTCCCGGGTCGCGCTCGGTCGTCATCGCCCCGCGCCCCGCCGA
>JBBIQE010000102.1:0-11994 GCA_037442485.1 Methylomirabilis sp. (SeqCode) | reverse complement strand
GGTCCCGCGTTTCCTGCAGCGCGGAGCGCGCATCGGGTGCGAGAATCGGCGTATGGCCAGCCTGTCGCAGGATTCGCGCCAAGTGCCCGGCCACCAGCCCGTCATCTTCCACAATCAGGATCGCGGCCATGGGTTACCTCCACAGCCCCCCGCATGGGAATGCAGAAGCCCCGGGCGTCCCCGCTACTCCTCGGAAGGCCTCCCCGACCGATCGCCCTTCCCCAGGACTTCGGCCTCCGCCCGGAACCAGTCCGCCCAATCATCCCCGTGCTGTCCGCCGCGGGCGAGGAACAGTTCGTACGCCCGGGCGGCGATTTGCTCATGGATTGCCGCGGAGGCCAGGGATGCCGCCTCCGGGCTGGAGGCCGGGGCGCGATCAGGTCGCCTTCGACGCGTGGCGGGCTTCTCCGACAGCTTGGTCTTCCGCGGCCTTTCCGACTTGGGCATGCTCCTCACTCCTTCCTCCTGGCAGTCGGTCCGATCACCCCGTTACCGTGACGGGACTCCCGCCAACAATCATGAAGTCCGTCTGGCACACGCTGCAGACCAGGCTTCCCGCCGGATGGACAACGATGGCCACTTCGTAGCCACATCGGGGGCAGCGCGCTATGCGCCGTCGCCGCGTCTGGATGCTGGAGAGGACCTGATCCGCCTCCAGGCGCCGCAGCGGCTCTCCACAGCACAGGACCGGCGGAATCCAGTCCGCCCGCCCCGGAGGGCCCTCCGATCTTCCTTGTGCCAGGAATTCTGCTTTGCAGCTCCCGCAGCGAAATCCCCAGAGGCGACCCATGACATTCCTCCCTCTGGCCCCCCTCCGGCCTCCCCGCGACCTGTCCAGGCCTCCACATTGCCGTGTGAGGCTGCGGGCCGGCCACAAAAAACGCCCTGGCCCCGCCTCGCCGGCGAGATTCCAGGGCGTCCATCGCCCGGCCAGGAGCCGCCTCCTGCGGTTCCTGGCCACTCGCTTGTCTCTGTCAGAGCCGCCCGATTGTCAGGCGCGCGGTGAACTATCCCTCCAGCGACCCGTGCCTGTCAAGTGGCACTTGCAAGGGCCTTGTGAAGGGAGGGCTGGTCCGCAGTCGGCTCACGCCTCCTCCGCCTCGAGTTCCCGGTAGAACCGATCTGCCTCCTGGACGGCCTCCGCGACGTCCCGGATGGACCGGCGCTGGGAGGCGGCGCGCCGCTGCAACCGTCGGAAGGCTTCGGCCTCCGAGAGGTGCAGGCGCTTCATGAGGACTCCCTTGGCGCGCTCAACCACCTTCCGGACTTCCAGGGCCTCGGTGAGATCCCGCACCTGCTGGCGGAGGTCCTGGAGTTCGCCGAAGCGCGCCC
Organism: Methylomirabilis sp. (SeqCode); assembly: GCA_037442485.1. Taxonomy (GTDB): domain Bacteria; phylum Methylomirabilota; class Methylomirabilia; order Methylomirabilales; family 2-02-FULL-66-22; genus 2-02-FULL-66-22. The sequence continues at coordinate 10,662 of JBBIQE010000102.1, read as the reverse complement.
GAGCTATCTGGATGGCGGCGTCGAGGTCGCGCTGGCCGACGGGCTTGAGGAGATAGGTGAAGACCCCGGCGGCGGCTGCCCGCTCCACCAACTCCGGATCCGCATGGCCCGTCACCATGACGATGGGCACGGCCACGGCGGCCAGGATTTCGCGCGCGGCGCTGATTCCATCCAGGCCGGGCATGGCGATGTCGAGCAGGACCAGGTCCGGCGCGAGCGTGCGGGCCAGCTCCACGGCCCGCCGGCCCGTACCCGCCGTCCCCACCACGCGGTGGCCCAGGGCATGGAGGGAGCGTTCCATCTCCTGGGCCTCCAGACCGTCGTCCTCCGCGATCAGGATCCTCAGGGGCCACCTCCTGCTGGTGTGTCCTCGGGCCGGGGAAAGCGAATCCGGACCCCGGTACCCCCATCGCCCGGGATGGTCACCGTCACCGTGCCCCGAAGGTTCCGGGTGACGAGCGTCTCCACGATGGTCAAGCCCAGGCCGCTCGGGCGCCGCGCCGGATCGAACCCCACCCCATCGTCCCGCACCTCGACCGCGGCCTGATCCCCCTCCCGGGCTATCCGGACGCTGACGGTGCCGGTGGCGCGTCCCGGGAATGCATGCTTGGCACAGTTGGTCAGCAGCTCGTTGAGGACGAGGGCGATGGCCGTGACCAGCGACGGCGACACCCGGACCGGTTCCCCGAACACCCTCCACCGGATATGGGCATGCTCGGGGAGCGCCGCCAGGACATTCTTCGCCACCACCTCTTCCAGCTCCCGAAGCTCGACGGGCCGGTTCCCCCGGCCGGCCAGCAGATTGTGGACGTCCGCCAGGCGCGCTACCCGGTCCGCCATCTCCCGCAGGGTTTCGGCGGCCGCCCCCTCCGCCCCTTCGGCCGCCAGGTGGATGAGGCTGATCAGGGCGGCCAGATTGTTCCGGACCCGGTGGTCCAGCTCCCGCAGCAGAAGCGCCTTCTCCTCCGCCTCCTTGCTCGTGGCGGCGCGGAGCTGCTCGGCAAGGATGGCACCGGCCAACATGGAGGCGGCCTGGAGCAGGACCGGAAGATCCGCCGGGCCGAAGGATTGGGGCCGAGGCTGACCCAGCGTGACGGTCCCCACGACCCGTTCGTGCGCTTTCAGGGGAAGGCAGGCCAGGGATTGGATTGGCCCGACCAGCAGGCTGAGGTGGGAGACATCGGGCTGTTCCTGGAGCCGGCCCACCAACCACGGCTCTCCGCTGTAGGCCACGTATCCGGCCAGCTTTGCCCCCCAGGGGATTTCCCTCGCCACGTCGAGATACTCCGGCGGCAGGTTCCGGTGGACGGCCACCACCAGGCCCCGGGTCTTCGGGTCCAGAAGGCGGACCAAACCAACCGTGGCACCGGAAGCCTGCATCATGGCATCCAGGCCGCTCGCCAGGATCTCGTCCAGAGGGACGCCGGATGTCGCGGCCCGGCCAATCGCCTTGAGGGCCTCGTCCCACTCGTGCCGCTGGCGGAGGCTGGCAGCCATGGTATTGAACGCGGTCATCACCCGGACGAGTTCGGGGGGGCCGCCCGACTCGGCCACCACGTCGAACTCCCCCCGGGCGATCCGCTCGGTCGCGGCCGTCAGGCGCGCGAGCGGAAGGCTGACCCGATTTCCGATGACGAAAGCGACCAGGATGGCGAGGACCAGGGCCGGTCCATACTTGCTGGCTTCGATCACGCTCTGGGTCCTCGCTGCCGCCAGGGCTTCGGCGACCGGCCGGCTGACCTCCACGAGCCAGCCAAAGGGCCGGATGGGAACACTGGCACCCAGGCGCGAGACCCCATCCGGCCCGGCGAATTCCTCGCTGGTGGCCTCTTCGCCTGCCAGGGCGCGGCGAACCAGCTCCCCGCCGGATCGGTCGCGCGCCTCCCAGGGGATCTCCGCCACGCCGTTCAGGTAGACGAGTCGCCCCCGCCCATCCACGATGGACCAGGAGCCGGCCGGCATCTTGACCTGGATCAGCCGATCGAACTCCGTGGCCGGCACGGTGACCGCCACAGCCCCGAGGAACCTGTCCCCCTCCCGGACGGCCGCCGCGGCTCCCCACACGGGGATTCCACGCACGCGGCTCTGCATGAGGTTGACAGGCTGCCAGTCGGCCCCGGCACGGAGCGCCTGGAAGAACGGGCGGTCCGCGATGTTCAGGCCCGAGGCTGCGATCTCCGGCGGGACGGAAGCGGCCACCTGGCCGCCGGAAGGGATAAAGGCGACAGAGGCTTGGATTTTGGCCGCGCGGGTCGTGCGCGCGAGCAGCGACTGGATGCGGCGCGGGTCCCCGCCGAGGAGCCTGGCTTCCTGTGCGAGGACCTGGGCGCCGCTCTGCAGGTTCACCATGAGGGCCGTCGCCGCGGCGGCGATGGCCTGCGCCTGCCTCCGGGCATCCGCGACGACCTCGCGCCTCGTGGAGCGGTAGTGGTCCAGGATGTGCAACACCTCCAGGGCCGCCAGGGGAAGGAGAGCCGCAAGAGACGCGAGGATGATTTGAGCCCGAATTGTCGGCCGCATCGCCGGCTGCCTCTGGACGGATCAGGGAAAACGTCGGATGCACCCGGATGGCGAGGTGGTAGCTCCGGGTCGGGCAAAAAAGTTCCGGCGAACTGGTTCTCTGGCCCCGAGGCCCCGTCGCGCGTAAATTACTGATAGAGGGTGGGCATGCGGAACGCACCCGCATGTTTCCACGGAGGGCGAAGGCCTGTCAACGCCCGCAACGGAGACGGAAGTCCAGTTGTCCGGACAAAAACGGTGGGCTTTCTATCCCACAAGACGGGCTTGGCGCAATCACCTTGGTGACACCTGGTTCTTGCGCCCAGGGAGCGCAAGAACCAGGGGAGATACCGCCGGGAAAGGGGGCGGTGGGCATGCCTGAGCCGCGGCGACTGACCCCTTGGTACCTCAACACGTTTGACCTCTCCCGAGAGCTGAGCCCGGGGGAACTCCGCGCCCTCGTGGCGCGGGGACGGGTCAGGAATTTCCGACCCGGCGAGGTGATCCGCTTCGCCGGAGATCCTGCCTCCAGCGTCTGCCTCCTCCTCTCGGGCCTGGTGGAACTCGCGCGGCCACACGAGGAGGGACGCGAGCTCACCATCTCGCTCCTCCGGCCGGGAGAGGTGTTCGGGCTCCTGGCCCTGATCGGCCGCCTGGCCGAGCCCGACACGGCCCGCGCTCGAATCGCATCCGAGGTGTGCTGCTTTGCGCCGGAGGAGTTCCGTCGCCTGCTCCGCACCCAGGCCCACCTGGCGTTCACCGTGATCAAGGCGCTCGAAGGGGAGGCGATGACGTTCGAGAACCGGATCGAGGCGCTGGCCTTCAAGAGTCTCGCGGCGCGCGTAGCGCATACGCTGCTGCAGATGGCCCGGGCCTTCGGGAAGCGGGTGGATCACGGCGTGCGCCTGACCATTTCCCTCACCCAGCAGAACCTGGCGGATCTGGTGGGGGCCTCGCGCCAGCACGTGAACTACGTCCTAGCCGACTTTCGGTCGCAGCGGCTGGTCGGCGGAAGCGGCGGCGCCTTCACCTTGACCGATCTCGAGGGGCTGGAGAGGATCGCCCTGGCCCCCTGAGGGCATCCGAAGGCGTTGGAGAATTGTGGCGCGAGCCTCGCGCCTCCACGGGTGGGAGGGGGGAAAATCGGGTCACGATTTCGGGGCGGATCCTGATCGCGCCGCCAGGGCGGTCCGGAGCTGCGCGAGCAGGGCATCGCGGGCGGCGGCGAAGGCCCGGCGGGCGGCGGGGGAGACGGGCTTTCCCGGCAGGAACGTTTCCTTCAACGGATTGACGAAGCGTCCGTCCTTGATGACGCGATAGTCCAGGTGGGGGCCCGTGGATAGGCCGGTCGAGCCGACATACCCGATCACCTGACGCTGCTTGACCCGGGCGCCCGGGCGAATGCCCGTGCCGAAGCGGGACAGGTGATTGTACATGGTCTTGAAGTTCCTCCGGTGCCGGATCGTCACGGACTTGCCGTTCCCACCCTTCCAGCCCGCGAACTCCACGACGCCGTCGGCCACCGCCCAGATGGGGGTCCCGGCGGGCGCGGCGTAATCAATCGCCAGGTGGGGCCGCACCCCGCCCAGGATGGGATGGCGCCGCCGCCCGGTGTACCCGGAGCTGATCCGGGTGAACTCCAGGGGCGACTTCAAGAAGGCCCGGCGGAGCGATTCCCCCGCCGGCGTGTAATAGCGGCCCCCCTCTCGATCCCGGAAGTAGATGCCGGTGTGGACGGTTCCCTCGCTCTCGTATTCCGCCACGAGGATGCGGCCGTATTTGACGAACTGCCCGCCCGTGTAGGTTTTCTCCACCAGCATCCGGAAGCGGTCTCCGGGCTGCGAGTCGGAGGCGAAGTCGAAGTCCCACGCGAAAATCTCGGCGAAGTCCAGGACGAGCTGAGCCTGCTCCCCCAGGGCCTCCATGCTTTCGAACAGGCTGCCGGCGACCGTTCCGGCGACCAGGACGACCTTCCGCTCCACGGGCACGTCACGCCTGGCCGCGGTCCACGTCTCCCCCGCACGCCAGGCCTCGACGATGTCCACCGGGCTCTGCCGGTAGATCACCCGCGTGACCGCGCCGGTAACATCCCGGTGGAATTCCACGGAATCCCCGGGCTGGAGGCGCCGGAAATCCACGTGCGGCCGAAACGCCTGGGCGATTTGGGCGGCCAGTCCTCGCGAAATTCCCCGGGCGAGGAGGGCGTCCTGGAATGTCCGACCCTTCCCCAGGGTCGTGACGATGGGGGGATGCGGGGCGGGGGTCGGCGAGGATTGGGGGGGCCAACTCCAGCGCAGGGCCAGGCCGAGGACCAGGAGGAGTGCCACGCCTGTGGCGCCCAGGATGACTCGCCGACGGCGCCATCCCGAGCGCTCTACCCGATCGTTTGGCCTGTCCAACGATTGATGCGGGAGCATCCGACCTCGCTCGGGAAGACGGATCCGGGACCGCAACCTGCTTCGCGATTCGCCCTCCGGGGATGAAGCCCACTCCTGCCGTACTTCGCGCGTCTTTTACCACATGCTGAAGGTGGGGCGCAAGGGATTTTGGCGCTTCGGCCCTCCCGAATTCGTCCTCTGTTCCGTATCTCCCGCCGGCTGCCCTTGACCGGAGGCGGATACCTGTGGGATTGGTAGGCCGTTTCGTCCGCGTTTGCCGTCTTCCAGGATCCACCCGGATCGCGAAAGGAGGGTTATCATGCGCACACCGTCTCGACTTCGGACCATCGTCCTCTTGCTGGTCGTGGGCCTCCTGCTCCTGCCGGGACGTGGCCTCGGCGCCCAGGCCAGGAACATCCTCCTCATGATCGGCGACGGCATGGGGCCCACCCACGTCGGCGCGGCCTGGCTCTACAGCAACCGCATCCTGGGGAAAGAGCTGCAGATGGTCGAGGTGATGCAGAGCGGGCGGACGGCCTATCTGGTCAATGACACGGCGGACGCCATCGTCACCGAGTCGGCGGCGGCGGCGACCCAGATCGCCTGCGGCGTGAGGGTGCCGGCGCGCGCGGTGGGGATGGGCCCGGATGGCAAGACCCCCTGCAAGACGATCCTCGAGCTGGCCAGGGACAAGGGGATGCTCACGGGCCTGGTGACGACCTCGGGGATCACCGACGCCACCCCGGCGGCCTTCGCCGCCCACGTCCCGCATCGGAGCGACGAGGCCTCGGTGGCTGCCCAGCAACTTACGCTCGGCGTGGATGTCCTGCTGGGCGGGCGGAAGCAGTTCTTCCTGCCCGAGGCGGCGGGCGGCAAGCGGAAGGACGGCCGGAACCTGGTGGAAGAGGCTCGCCGGGCGGGCTATGCCGTGGTGGGCACGGCCGGCGAGCTCCGACAGGCCGGCGGCCCCAAGATCCTCGGCCTGTTCAGTATGGGGAATATGGCCTACGAGATCGACCGGGTCAGGACGGCCGAGCCCAGCCTGGCCGAGATGACGGCCAAGACCCTGGAGGTGCTGTCGAAGAGCCCTAAGGGTTTCTTCGCCATGATCGAGGGCGGCCGGATTGACCACGCCGCCCATCGCAACGACGCCGCGGCCACGATTCGGGACACGCTGGCCTTCGACGAGGCGGTGGGCGTGGCCCTAAAGTTCCAGCGCAAGAACCCGGACACGCTCCTCATCGTGACGGCCGACCACGAAACCGGCGGCATGGCCCTCATCGGCCACAGCAAGGAGAGCAAGGAGTACGTGGGGATCGACCTCGCGGCCATCCAGAAGGCCCAGGCCTCCTTCGAGCTGATCCTGGATGAGCTGGGGAAGAATCCCACGCCCGAGAAGGTCCGGGATGCCGTGAAGAAACACCTGGCCCTCGAGATCACCGAGGAGGAGGCCAAGGTGGTGGCCGACGACACCATCCGCAAGCTGGATCCCAAGAATTACAGTTATGCGACGCTCCATTCCCTGGCCTTCGTCCTGCGGCCCTACCTGCGGGTGGGCTGGGGCAGCCAGACCCACACCGCCTCCCCGCTCTTCGCCTTCGGCACAGGCCCCGGGTCGGAAGAGCTGGTGGGCTTCCGCCACAACACCGAGCTGTTCCGGATCATGCGGGCGGCGCTGGGCGCCGCTCAATAGTGCGGCCATCGTGGCGCGTCGGTCCTCAGACACCAACGCCCGGCTGTGACCCCAACCGGGCGTTTTTCCGTCTCTCCCCGGGTCCCCCGCCTCTGGCGGGGTGCGGAGGAGGGGACGGGAGGGACGTGCGCATCTGCGAAATCTGCGGATAAGTGTCTCCCCGTCTTTTTCTAGTCCCGCACCCGCACGACGATCTCGACCTCGACCGGGATGTCCAGGGGCAACTGGTTCGTCCCGATGGCCGAGCGGGCGTGCTGGCCCTTCTCCCCGTACAGCTTGATGAGCAGCTCCGACGCCCCGTTCATGACCCAGGGCTGCCGGGTGAAGCCGTCCACGGAGGCGACGAAGCCCAGGAGCTTCACCACCTGCTCGACTTTGTCCAGGTCGCCGATCACGCTCTTCACGCAGGCCAGGCAGTTGACGGCGCAGAGCTGGGCGGCCTTGTACCCCTGCTCCTCGGTGAGTTCCCGGCCCAGCTTCCCCGTGAACATGGGGGTGCCATCCAGCGTGGGTCCCTGCCCCGCAGTGAAGACCAGATCGCCCGTGCGAACGGCCGGGACGTAGGCCGCCACCGGCTTGGGCGTGGGCAGGGCGAATCCCATTTTCTCCAGCTCCTGTTCGATGCGCATAGCGCCTCCCTTTCGAAGGGAACCATTCACCGCCAGGACGCCAAGACCCGAAGGAATAATTGGCGGAAGCAGGCGGGCGCGAGCGATCGGGCTGCGTCCGGGCGATCGTCAGGGCCGTCGCCGCGATTGTTCCTCCCGAGCAATTCCTTCGCTGATCCAGCTCCGCATCAGGGCCTGATAGCTCAAACTCTTGGCCCGCGCCAGCTTCTTGGCCCGCGCGATCTGCCCTTCCTCGAGGCGGAGGGTCACGGGCTTCTTCCGGCTCGGTCGCAAAGTGATGCGTCGGGCTTCAGGAGACACTTCGATCTCAACGGGTTCCAGCTGGTCCCAGATATCCGCCAGGCTGTGCGTGGACCAGAAGTCCGCTTCCTCGGCCTCGGTCCGGAAGTGTGGGATCTCGTCCAGGGACTTGAGGTACCGCATCGGCTTCGGGCTCCTACTTCCTCGCATAGCTGCGCCTTTCCTTGAGGGTCATGTCTCGCGCGGTGATGGGCCGCAGTACACCGTTTCCCAGGTAGCGGAAATGAATCAGCAAGTATCTTCCGGCCTCCGTCGTTCCGGCCGCCTGGTAGCGGCCCTCGCGAGCGCGACGGACCTTCGGACTACGTCGGAACACCTGTTCAACTTCCCACTGCGCAACGCCGTGGACCGCAACGTGCTCAATGTTGTCATCATCCCAAAGGAAGGCAGAAACCTTCACACGGGCAGGATATGGTAATGTCAACTCTTTGTCAATACATCAAACTCGGATGGGGCACCCGGCATTCGCTGTGGATGACCCGGCACGTCAGGAGCAGAGGGAAGAGCGTCCAAAGGGCTGATGCGAGCTAGGGCAGGCTGATGGTGTGCAGCGCCATGAAGGGCGTGGGGCTGAGGGCGGTGCCGGGTTGCACGATGACGAAGTCGTCGTTGTCCCACGGCCCCCGGACCAGGCGGCGGAGGTAGTCCAGCGAGCCGGGCACCTCGGCGTAGGCCAGGCCGAAGACCTCGGCAAACTCGCGGGCGTGCGCCCGGGCCGCCGCCATGTTGCCGATGCGGTGGTCAATCACGGCGACGCGCGAGTAGCTCTTCAGGAGTTCCCGGGCGATGTAGCGGGCGTCCTCCTCGCCGTACTTGGGCAGGTACTCGTTCTTGTAGGCCGAGAGCGGGGTCGTCCCGTAGAGGGCCCAGCCCGGCGTGATGTAGTAGGTCCCGGGGCAGGCGGCCACCTCGGCCTCGTACCGCTCGCGCGACCCGAGGAGCAGGGCGATGCAGTCGTGCACCCGGGGCATGATCAGGGCGGCGGTCCGCGACCTCACGCCCACCACCCCGTGGCTGCACAACCCGTAGCCGAGCAGGATCGTTTCCACCTCGGGGCCGACGCCGTCCAGGATCTCCTGGATGGCGGTCGGCATCTTGCCCGGCGTCCGGTGCAGGCCCTGGGGGAGGTAGGTGCGGGCGAGGTCGGGCGGCGCCGTCGCCTCGAACTCGTCCCGGAACACCTCGCAGGCGATGAGATGCCGCCCCGCGGCGGTCGCGGCTCGCGGCTCGGGGCTCATGGTGAGTACTTCCCGAACTCCCGCGCCGCCTCGAACATGGCCAGGATGTTGTCCACCGGGACCTCGGCCTGGATGTTGTGGACCGCCCCCAGGACGTATCCCCCGCCCGGCCCGAGGTCGGCGATCCGCCTCCGGACCTCCTCCCGTACCTCCTGGGGCGTCCCCAAGGGCAGGACCCGCTGGGTATCCACCCCGCCCCAGAAGGTGATGTCGCGGCCGTACTCGCGCTTGAGCCGGGCGCTGTCCATATCCTTGGCCGACACCTGGATGGGGTGGAGGGCGTCGAAGCCCATCTCGATCAGGTCGGGGATGAAGGCCGCCACCGAGCCGCAACTGTGGAGGAGAATGGGCTTGCCGAACCGCTTGACCGCCTGCACCATCCGGGCGTGGTACGGCTTGATGAGCCGGCGGTAGAGCGCCGGGCTCAGCACCGGCCCCTGCTGGGTGCCGAGATCGTCGCCGAACATGGCGAGATCCACGAGATCCCCGACCTCCTGCAAGGCGCGCTCGGTCAGGCGCACCCAGAAGTCCACGTAGCGCTCCAGGAAGGCCTGCACGAAATCGGGCGCAACGATCAAATCCTCCAGGGCGGCGGCGTACCCGCGCATGAACTGGATCTGGTGGACGGCCCCCACGCCCAGGACGAGGATGATGGCGGCGTCGGTGCGAGCCCGATGGGTCTGGGCCTGGTGGCGCAGCGTGCGGAAGCGGCCCGGATCGTGCGGATCGGGCCAGGCGAACCTCTCCACCAGGGCGGGATCCGGCTCCTGCCCGTAGAAGGGACCGTCGGCATTGATGAAGTGCTGGCCCTCCCCCACGTGCTTCCAGGTAATGCCCCACTCATCGTAGAGCGAGCCGTCGGGAAGCTGCCGCTCCGGGTTCGCATCGGGATTGTCCAGGATCACGGCGCGGCAGTCCACATCGAGGGACGCGAGGAGTCGCTCGTCCGGAAGGACGCTGTTGGACCGGCGGGAGAGGTAGGCGATGGGAGGGGCCTCGCCAAAACCGAGGCGCGCCATGAGGCGCCGGTAGGCGTGGATGTTGAGGGTGCTGGCCAAGGTCCCGCCGAGGTCCACGGGCACGCGATCCGGCGGCTCCCGTTTGAGAGTGGTCAGGACACGCTCGCGGTGGGTCATGGTTGCCTCCAGAGGCTGGCCCGCTGAAAGGCTTGAAGGCTAGGCAGCGAGGGCGCCTGAGGCCCTCCAGCCTTCCGGCCGATCTACCCGAGGCCGAGGAGGGCCTTGGCCTCTTCCACGGCGACCGCGGCGCTCTCGCCGTAGCCGTCGGCGCCGATCTCGCCGGCGAAGGTCCGGGTGACGGGCGCCCCGCCGACCAGGACCTTGACCTTGTCGCGGAGCTGGGCCCGCTCCAGCGCCTGGATTACGTCCCGCATGTTCAGCATGGTCGTGGTGAGCAGGGTGGACATCCCCAGGATCTGGGCCCCGGTGTCCTTGACCGTCTGGACGAACTTCTCGGGCGAGACGTCGGTCCCCAGGTCCACCACCTCGAAGCCGGCCCCCTCCCACATCATGCAGACCAGGTTCTTGCCGATGTCGTGGAGATCCCCCTTCACCGTGCCGGCGACCGCGACGCCCACCGGCTTGGCCCCGGTCTGGGTGAGCAGCGGCTTCAGCATGGCGAGGGATTTCTTCATGGCCCGCGCCGCTACCAGGACCTCGGGGACGTAGATCTCGTTGCACTTGAACTTCTCGCCGACGACCTCCATGCCCGGAACCAGGGCCTCGTTCAGGATCTTCTGCGGCGGAAGGCCCGCCTGGATGGCCACCTCGGTCAAGACAGTGCAGCCCTTGAGGTCGCCGTTGATCACCGCTTCCTTCAGCGCGTTCAGGTCCATGGCAGCCCCCTTCGAGGAATCCCCTGGCAAGATAGCCTCTCCGACCTGCCGACAGACTATCGCCCATCCT
>JBBIQE010000101.1:0-12002 GCA_037442485.1 Methylomirabilis sp. (SeqCode) | reverse complement strand
CAAGCTGGCCAACGTCCTGGAAAAGGTGCCCAAGGGGGTCGAGGCCGAGGTCGCGGCGGCCGCCCGTCGGGTCCTCTACGCGGCCACGCGGACGCAGGCCGAGGAGGCGTGGGGGCGCTTCCAGCGCGCCTGCGGGCAGCGCTTCCCCTCGGCGGTGGAGTGTCTGGCGCGAGACCTGGAGGCGTGCGGGACCTACCTATCGGTTCCCCGTGAGTCACTGGAAACGGATTCGCACCACGAACGTGCTGGAGCGGAGCTTCCGCGAGGTGCGCCGCCGCGTGCGAGACATCGGCCGGTTTCAGGATGAGCTCCGCGCGCTGGCGATGGTCCATGCGCTCCTCGAGGAGGCGAAAGCGGGCTGGCGGCGCCTCGCGATGCCGGCGGAGGCCCAGCGGCTCGTGCGGATGCTGCGCGCCGAACACGAGGCGACGGCCGCTGCCTGAGGGGGCGAGGAGAGGGGAAACCCGGAAGGAGCCGGGAGGATCGAGCCCTGAGAGAATCTACAGAAAATGCTTGACACTACCCCCAGGGAGTACCCGAATGCGGATTGACGAATGGGGCGGAGGGGAATGCGGAAGGCTGGGAGATGGGAGAAGGCGGAACGGAGCCGATGACTGGAGCAGAAGATAGCAAAATGCGGAACAGGGAACGGCGAATGCAGAGCAGTGGTGAGGCAGAAGGGGCTGGACAGAGGACCAGGGAGGTGTCTCGGCCGGGGAGGTGGCTCGCCGGCCTGGCCCCTGTCCTCCTCATCATCGTAGTGGCGGGCGTCGGGGGGTTGGCCTGGGCTGCGGAGCAGGATGCAGGAGTGTTCGCCGGTCGGGTGACTCGGGGGGAGGATGGCCTCCCCGGAGTCACGGTGACTGCCGTCGGACCTGTCACTGCTCAGGCAGTTACGATCCTGGACGGGACGTACCGGCTTTCCGGCCTTCCCGCTGGGGATTACGTGGTGCCGCTCACGCAGGATGGCCTCCACGGGAAACCGGCAAGCCGGAGGGTGATTCTTCAGGACCAGGAGATTGGCAAGCTCGATTTTGAGCCAGTCCCCGTTATTGCGGCACTGCCGACGGTGCGGCTCACCACGTCCGCTACGACCGCTCACCCTGGGGATACGATCACTCTTCGCATGACGCTTGCCCCAGGCGTCCAGGAGCCATTCGCCGATCTCTATCTGGTCTCAGTGGCACCCGGGCTACCCGTTCCTCCTCCGATGCCCTGGCAGTCGAATCTTCTGGTCCCCTTCGTCTCCGACGTTGTCGCGGCCACGCATACCTTCACCGGAACGGAGGCGCCGGGGACGTATCTCTGGCTCGCCTTCCTCACGCGGCCTGGGACCCAGGAGGTCCTCGGACCCGTTGCATCGGCGTTCGTCACGTTCCAGCCGTGACGCAGGAGGCGGCGCCGCAGGGGAGCGGGGGGGCTGGAGGCAGGGGACGCAGAGGGCAGAGGGGGAAGGGGAGGATCACAGGCAGGGTCGGTACATCGAGCCGTTCCGCACTGCGAGGCCGCTGTCCGGACACTGCGGCGCAGGGCCGGGCGAAGGCAGCTCTCGCGAACAGCTTCGTCCACCGTCGGAGGACGGGGCGTTGTCTGGCAGCTTAGAAACTTCGAGGTTCGCGTCGGGGGACCTCCTGAGGCCAGCTCTGAATGGAATCAATGCGGCGCGGATCCGCTTGGATCATGCGGTGCGGCGGGCCACGCCTTTCCGAGCGGGTGCCAGCTCCTCCTTGAGTCGCTCGATGGTCCAGAGGCGAAGCAACGTGGTAGCTCCGATCCCCTTGGCGCGGGCGACTTTGCGCAGGAGGCGTGCAGTTTCCCGGTCGAAACGAACGGCCAGCACGGTTGCCAGTTGTGCGGAAGGCCCAGCCAGTTCCTCGCGAAACGTCCCGCGATAGTCCAACGGGCTATGGACCTGCCAGAATCTCGCCTCCTCCTTGGCAGAGGCAAATCTTGGCAGCCCCTTTCTCTTCACTCGCTTCATATGTTGCCCTTTCGTCCACGGAAGAATCGGCGCTCCCGGTCGTTCAGGTCCCTGGCAGTAATGGGGTAAAAGGAGCCTGGGGCAGGACCTCGCGCTGATAGGACCACCATCAGTTCCCGCCCGTCAGCGGTGCGACCGAACACAACGTACGTGCCACTGCGGCCCCGTCTAAGGATTCTCCCTGGGGTCGAACAGATCTCCTCAACCTCCTCCGCAGACACTCCATGCCTCGATATGTGATCCTCGTTCCAGTCGTCCCAGACAAGGGCCGCGATTCGCACAAACACTCCCGGACGTGCGTATTACAAAGAACTACATAACGTTCTGGAAAAAGTCAAGCCCCGCATCGTGCCGTGTAAGGTGTTACGCTCCCGGCCATCCGGGAAGGGGACGGGAAGGGGACGTCGCTCAGTTGGCTGGGCGGGACCCCAACTCTGCCCTTTCCGCCGAGCGCAAAACCAGGATGGGGTGTCTTAGGTCAGGTGAGGCGGGATCGGACGATGAAGTCGATGCCGAGCCGGCGCAGGAGCGGCTCCGTGCGCTCCTCCATGGTGGCGGCGATCATGCACCTCTTCAAAGGGCGACCAAGTTGGCGGGAGGCAAACTCCGCCTTGCGATGGAAGGTGAGGACGTCATCCGGCTTGAGGTGCGACTTCACCTCCACGACATACGCGGTCCCGTCCGAAACCAGGAGGTCGTACTCCACCTCGGCGCCGGGAACCCCGAACACTTCGCCGGTCGCGTCGGTGAGAAGGAGGCGTTCGGCGCGTGTGAACTTCTCCCCGGCGAACTCCTCGATGACGCCCTGCACGATCCGCTCCAGGCCATGGCCGAGGCGGCCTGAAAGCGCGGAGACCTCCAGCCGGATGCCCCGCATCTCCTGGATCAACTCTTCAAAGCGCCTGTCCACGGCCTCGAAACGGCGATCTATCTCTTCGAAGCGCCTGGCGGTCTCTTCGGCGAATCGCCGGAAGTCCTCGCGGAGCCCGCGGACCTCCGCCAGCATCTCGCCGAACTCCTGACGGGTGGGGAAAGCCTCCGCCAGGATCCCGGCCACTTCATGGCGCAACTCAGGGTGCTCGCGCAAGAGGCGCGGCAGGCCAGCCCGGATGAGGTCCAGGAGCTTTTCCTCGGAGAATTCTTCGGGACGGACGGGCGTACTCATATGCGGAGAATAGCACAAGACTCTGGGACCAACAACTCTCCGTCTCGCGAAGGCCACTAACCGGGCGCTGTGGCACAGGGGAGCTGGAGGCAGGAGGAGACGGCGACGCGGGGACACGGCAACAAGGCGACAAGGCGACAAGGGGACTCGGCGACAAGGCGACGAGACGAAGGGGGGACGGGGAGCAGAGGGCAGAGGAGGAGAGGGAGCAGAGGCGTAGAGGAGGGGAGGAGCGGAGGAGCAAGAGTGCAGGGGGGCGCATGCAATTTCGGTCTCCAGCTTATTCCCGCATGTATCGGCGGGTTGCGGGCCACGGATCCACGCTTGGCCCTCAGGGCACCGTACTCGGTAGGCTTCCGGTCCCCTTTGCCGATCCGCTCGGGTTGGGGACATGACGAAACCCGTCACCCTTGATCGCCTTGCTGACGGAGCCGTTTGCGTCGTCGGCCCTTGCAAGCGGATGGTCCTTCGCGGATTGCGAGAGTATCCCGGAAAATATAGCCTCGGTGGCTGAACGGGAGATGGTGGGGGCGGTGATCGTCCCTGGTGCCGGGAGGAGGCTGCGATGAGACGATCTTCGGTGCTGGCGGCAACCCTGGTGCTGCTTGCCGCGGGGCAGGTGGGTGCGGCGTGCTGGAATACCGATACCGGCGGGTGGTTGCTCTTGGAGGTGGGCGAGAGTCGCGGCTGGGTCATCCCGGTGATGGGGACCTACCTGCCGCCTGCGGGCCCGGCCTGCCTCGGCCATCGAAGCTACCCGACGCATGGGATCGCCCAGGTCATCGGGGACCAAGTGCTTTTGGGGTTGACTATCTCCGCCGAGGCGAACCGGGTTGCGGGACGATGCTCGGGGAGTTCGTCCTCGATGTCAGCACCCTGGGCGGAACGGGCGTTGTGCGATCTGCCCCTCACTTCGATCAGCCGTTTTCGGTAAGCCTGAGTTTCTCCGATGTTTGTCCGCTCGTCGTACCTCCCCCGCCGCCCCCACCTCCGGTGCCACCATCGCGGATCGTCCCGCCGAGGTAAGACAGAAGGGGGGTCGCTTTCGGGGCTCGGCACCACCTCGTCATCCGAATCTTTCGGGGCGTTCAACCGAGTGAATCCCCGTCAGCACTTGGAGGAACGCAGCTTTGTCGAACCGCTCCGTTCCCAGTACTCCGCGGGTTCCGGCGTGCCAGGGGCGGGGGGCGAAAAAAGAGGCCGGACTCACCGTGGGGTGAGCCGGCCTCGGGTGATCCAGGGGCTGCGCCCGACCATCGGAAGGGTCGAGCCGAAGAGGCGTCTAGTCGGGCACGTTCCGCACGAAGGAGTTGGCCAGGGTCTTGCGGAGTTCGGCCGCCAGGGCGGCGTCCGGGATCTCCCGGAGGATGACCCGCACGGTGAACCCGCATTTCTTGCAGCGCTTGTACTGGAAGACCCAGCGGCTGTCCTCCTGGGGCTTGCCCACCTCTTCCATGTCGGAGAAGCAGCAGGGCCCCGACCGAACGGGGGAGATGATCCGCTCGGGATACTGATTCTTGGGTTGCTTCTGATCGGTGTACTCGACAATCGTCGCCATCGTCTGCTCCATCTGCTCACCGGGTGGGGACGGCCGCCTGCCTCGATCCCGCCGTTGCCGTGGAATCGTGCGGTTCATGTGCTGCCATCCTCCTCGTCCGTGTTATCCCCGCTTCCGAGCGCGCCCCCATCCCCGGGGCCCGCGCCAGAGCGGTCCGCCAACGCGCCGCCTTCCACTCGGGCGGCGCGGTACTGTGCCAGGTGCCCTTTCAACTCCTCGACGACACTCGCCACCACATCCGCATCCTTCTGGAGCTTGCCCATCATGAAGGCGCCCTCGAATCCCGCCACGATGAAATGGGCCAGTCGCGGAATGTCGGCGTCGCGGCGCAAGGTGCCCTGGGCCCTGGCCTCGGTCAGCGAGGCCTCGATGCGGGATCGCAACCCTTCGAAGGCCTTGTTCAGGCGGCGCCGGAATTCCTCGTGGATGTCGCTCATCTCCACAGCCAGGTTGCCCAGGATGCAGCCCCGGCTCCCGTCCTGCTGCCGCGCCCGGTCCACCAGGAAGTTCAGGAAGTCATGGATCTGCTGCCAGGGCTCCTTGCTCGGGTCGAAGCTTTTCTCGATGAGCCCCCTGGTGAACTGTTCCAGGCTTCGTTCCAGGATGGCGAACCCGAGCTCCTCTTTGCTCTTGAAGTAATAGTAAAAGTTCCCCTTCCCGACACTGCATTCCTTGAGGATGTCGTCAATGGAGGTCTTGTTAAATCCTCGAAGGTGAACCAGGCGAGTGGCTGCCTCGAGGATCTGCTCTTTGGTGCTCGTCATCTCCCACCTGTGTACTAACCGGTTGGTCCACTGAAATATATAGGATAGAAAGGGTCCTGTCAAGCCATAAAATTTAAGACAGTCCACCGTAGAACGTAACCAATTGATTTTCCTAGCGAAGTGCTGAATTTTTTTTCGGTCAGGATGGGAGGGGAAGCGAGAAAATGGGTCCCCCCCAGTCACGACAGAGGGCCAAGGCAAGTTAACGTTAACGTAAACACCAGACGCGCGGGACTTGTCGCAGCTCGCGCGGAATCCTTCCGTCCGGAGGAGGCGCCGGCCTCCTTCCTGGCCGTCGGTAGCGAGCCGTCTGTTACCCCGGCTGGACCAGCAAATGGGATGGACCTCTGGGTGGCTCGGAAGGCGACGCGAGGTATCCCCAGGCCACCCGGAGTCTCGTACCGCTCGGCTGGTGCGGGGGGCCGTGCGCTCGGGGCCACCTTGGCCGGCTGGCGCGCCCCCAAGCCTGGGCGCCCCCTCTCGGGCACGAAGCTCGGGGGTGCAGTAACCCAGCCGCGCGAGCTCACCCGGAGAGTATGGTGCCTTGAAGGGGTGGGGGGAACTGTGTTAGGCTCCGCGACGATGCTGATTCCTGTTCTCGGGCGATGTCCGGTCCGCAGGTGCGGCGCTCGCGAGGCCAGGCACGCCGCCCGCCCTCCAGCGGCGCATCGCGCCCGCGGTGGACTCCAGGTTCCTCCCGAGATGCGCTGTCGGTGGACCGGTCCGGGACGAGCGTACTCCAGCCTCCGGGACTCGCGAGGGTGGAGGCGATGACGACCGCCCAAAGAGATAGTCCGGCCCTGGCCAGAATCCTGGACGGGCTCACCCCCTTGCAGGCAGAGGCGGTCACCCACGGCGAGGGACCGCTGCTGATCGTGGCCGGCGCCGGGACGGGGAAGACCACCGTGATCACCCGCCGGATCGCCTATCTCGTGGCCGCCAAGCGGGCCCGTCCCTCCGAAATCCTGGCCCTCACCTTCACCGACAAGGCCGCCGACGAGATGGAGGCGCGGGTGGACCTCCTGGTGCCCTACGGGTTCACCGATATGTGGATCAGCACCTTCCACGCCTTCGGCGACCGGGTGCTGCGGGAGGAGGGGCTGGCGCTGGGGCTCACCACCGATTTCCGGGTCCTCACGCGGCCCGAGCAGATGGTGTTCCTGCGGGAGCACCTCTTCGAGCTGCCCCTCCGGCGTCTGCGTCCGCTGGGGGATCCCACCCGGCACCTGCAGGCCCTGATCACCCTCTTCAGCCGTGCCAAGGACGAGGCGGTCACGCCGGAAGACTACCTGGCCTTTGCGGTCAGCTTGGCCGGTCGGGCGGCCGCGGCGCCGAAGGATGCCCCGCTTGACGAGGAGGCGGCGCTGCAGCAGGAGCTGGCCGCGTGCTACCGCGAATACCAGCGCCTGCTCGCCGAGCGTGGCCTCGTGGATTTCGGCGATCAGGTGCTGCTCTGCCTGCGGCTGTTTCGGGAGCACCCGCTGCTCCTTCAGAAGTACCGCCAGCGCTTCCGCTACATCCTGCTGGACGAGTTTCAGGACACCAACCACACCCAGTGGGAGCTGGTGAAGCTGTTGGCGGGACCGGAGGGCAACCTCACGGTCGTGGGGGATGACGACCAGAGCATCTACAAGTTTCGGGGGGCGGCCATCAGCAACATCCTGGGCTTCGCGGCCGCCTATCCCGGGGCGCGGCGGATCGTCCTCACGGAGAACTTCCGGTCCAGCCAGGCCATCCTGGATGCGGCCTACCGCCTCATCCGCCACAACGATCCGGACCGGCTGGAGGTGCGGGAGCAGATTGACAAACGGCTCGTGGCCGCATCGCCCGAGGGGCCGCCCCCCCGGCACCTGCATCACGACACCATCTCCAGCGAAGCGGATGCCGTGGCCCGCCTCATCGCCGACCGCGTGGGCTCCGGGGCCTGGGCCTACCGGGACGTGGCCATCCTGGTCCGGGCGAACCGGGACGCCGACCCGTTCCTGCGGGCCATGAACCTCCTGGGCATCCCCTGGCGGTTCAGCGGGAACCAGGGCCTGTACGCCCGGCCGGAGATCCGGCTTCTCCTCGCCTTCCTCCGGGCTGTGGCCGATCCCGAGGATACGGTGAATCTGCACTTCCTGGCGGGATCGGAGCTGTACGAGATGGACGGCTGGCAACTCGCCCGCTGCGCCAGCGTGGCCAAGCGGACGAACCGGTCCTTGCGCTGGGTGTTCGAGAACCTGGCCAGCCTCCCGGAGCTGGCGGATCTGGATCTGACGGCCCGGGCCACGGCCGAGCGGCTCCTCAAGGACCTGAAGGAGTACGTGGCCCTGGCGCGCGAGCGGTCCACGGGCGAGGTCCTGTACCAGTTCCTGATGCGGAGCGGCCTGCTCAAGCACCTCACCGCCGCGGGCACGCCCGCGGCGGATACCCGCGTAAGGAACCTCGCGCGCTTCTTCGAGATCGTCCACCGCTTCGCCGACGTGGCGGACCGCGATCGTGTCCCGCAGTTCATCCAGCACCTGGACCTGCTGGTGGAGGGGGGCGACGACCCTGCGGCGGTGGAGGCGGACGAGGATGCCGACGCGGTCAACGTCCTCACCGTGCACAAGGCCAAGGGCCTGGAGTTCCCCGTGGTGTTCCTGGTGAGCCTGGTGGCCGATCGCTTCCCCTCGCGGGGACGCCGCGAGCCCCTCGCGCTGCCCGAGGCCCTGCTCCACGACATCCTGGCCGGCGGGGACGTCCACCTGCAGGAGGAGCGGCGCCTGTTCTACGTGGGCATGACGCGGGCCAGGCGCGAGCTGTATCTGACCAGCGCCCGCGATTACGGGGGCAGCCGGGGGAAGAAGCTGAGCCGCTTCGTCCTGGAGGCCCTGGACCTGCCGCCGGCCGAGCCCCCGCCGTACAAGGCCTCGCCCCTGGAGGCGATCCGGCGCCACGCCCCCGCGGTCGAGGAGGGGGCGGACGCCCTGGGGGCGATTCCCGAGGATGCGATCCTGCCCCTCAGCCATTACCAGGTGGACGACTATCTTACCTGCCCGCTGAAGTACAAATACATCCACGTCCTGCGGGTCCCGATCCGGGAGCATCATGCCGTGGTGTACGGGAAGGCGCTCCACGAGGCCATCTCGTTCTACCTGCGCCGCAAGCTGGCGGCGGCGCAGAGGCCGCCGGGCGATCCCCGCGGCGGGGGCGGCGCGACCGAGGCCGAGGTGCTGGAGGTCTTCCAGGCGGCCTGGGAGAGCGTGGGCTTCCTCTCGAGGGAGCATGAGGAGCTGCGGCTGGAGGAGGGGCGGCGCCTCCTCCGCCGGTTCGTGGCCGAGGAGGAGCGACGGGGGCTGCCCCCGACGGCGGTGGAGCGGCCGTTTGCCTTCCTGCTCGGGACCACCAAGGTGGTCGGGCGCTTCGACCGCGTGGACGAGCGCGACGGGCGCGTCACCATCATTGACTACAAGTCCTCGGCCGTCCGTGACCAGAAAGAGGCCGACCGGAAGGCGCGGGAGAGCCTGCAACTCGCCATCTACGCCCTGGCGTACGAGCAGATGCACCAGCGGATCCCCGACGCGGTGGAGCTGCACTTCCTGGAGTCGGGCCTGGTGGGAGGCGCCCGCAAGACCGAGGGAGACCTCGCCGAGACCCGCGCCACGGTCGAGCGGGTCGCCCGCGGCGTTCGCGCCCGGAGCTTCACCGCCACGCCCGGCTACATGGCGTGCAGTTACTGCGCCTTCCGCGAGATCTGCCCCAGCACGGCCTATGGGGAGGGGGAGTAGCGCGGTTCGAATCCCCCAGCCGCCCCCGGTAACAGGGGGGCCTGTCATGCCGGCTCGGGGGATCATTCAGCGCGGGGTTCGTTCCGGCCGCCAGGCGGAGTTGGGCCGGGGGCTGGAGCGGATGCGCGTGCAGGCCCTGGATGGGCCCGGATACATCAGCGGCGAGACCCTGCGCCGCCCGACCGATCCCTCGCTTTTCGGTGGTGATCAGCACCTGGGAGGGCCTGGCCGACTGGCAGCGCTGGGCGAGGGGCCCCGACCGCGCGGAACTCGGGAGGCGCATCGCCCACCTGGCGGCGGGCCCACCCCAGGGGCTGATCCTGGAGTCCATGGCGGTGGACCGTGCGGCACCGCCGGCGGGTGGCGGGACCGGTGAGGGCTGCGAGGGATCCAAGGCGGCCTGAGCCGGGAGCGGCCAATGCCAGGGAAGCTACGCATCGGCATTGACCTGGATGACGTCCTGGCCGAGTCGCTGCCCGGGTACCTGGAGGCGTTCCGGCGCCGCTTCGGCCACGAGGTGAGGATCGAGGAAGCGGCCTGGGAGATCTTTCGCCGCTACCCGGAGATCTCGGCCACCCAGTTGGGCGGGTTTTTCGAGGAGCTGGAGGCGAACAACTTCCTCAGCACCCGCCCGGTCTACCCCGAGGCGGTCAGGGCGGTGAAGGCCCTGGCCGCGGACGGCCACCGGCTGTTCGTCGTGACGGGGCGCCTCACCCAGCACCGCGCGCAGACCCGCCGGCTCCTCCAGCAGGCGGGGCTCCTGGCCTTCTTCGAGGCGCTGGTCCACCGCGGAGGCGAGGCCCCGGCCGAGTACAAGCCGCGCATCGCGCGGGAGCTAAAGCTCGATCTGCTGATCGAGGACGAGCTGCACGTGGCCCTGGCCGCGGCGGAGGTCCCCATCCCGGTCCTGCTCTTCGACCGCCCCTGGAACCGGGCCGCCCTTCCCCCGGGCATTACGCGCGTCGCGGACTGGGATCACGCGCTGCGCTTGATTGCCGCCCAGGCGGCCGCCCGATCGGGTTGAACCGAACTTCCCGGGCAACCGCAGGTTTCGCAGTGGTCATGAAACGAGTCTCACCACGACGGATGAAAACCCTGGCGAACTGCCCGGAGTCAGCGACCCCCACCGGGTACCGGGTACCCTCTGGGTGCGGTGCCCTCCCCCCGGGTACCCCGCCTTTGGCGGGGTGCGGGGGGAGGGGAGAGTGGGGGGATTTTCGTGACAGAGCATTTCGGCATGAACCGCCTTCTGCCTGCTGTGGAATGCGTGGAGAGTTCTCGTCTTCTCGCTGTCGGAGGAAGCGCTGGCCGGCCGGAGGAAGCACTGGCATCGGCCCCGGTCTTGCGATATCTTCCATGGGGGGACAGGAAGCGGGGAGCGGGCAAGCGACACGCACCCTCGCAGATGGATGGTTCCGCTGGAATCCGCGGAGTCCGCGTCATCTGCGGTTCCAGGCTGGGTCTTCGTCCGGAAGGTTCTTGCTCTCCGAGGTGGGTGCCATGGGAAAGGTGAGGCTCGAGCGGGCGGCATTCCTGGCGCCGGCGCCGGTCCTGCTGCTGTCTACCATGGGCGGGGACGGCTCGATGAACATCATGACACTCTCCTGGGCCGGTGTCGCCTGCCAGACGCCGCCCATGGTCAGCGTGGCCCTGCGGGCCGAGCGGTTCTCCTACGGCCTCGTTCGGGAAACCGGGGAATTCGTTCTGAACATCCCCCCGGCGCAGCTGTTGCGGGCCGTGGACTTCTGCGGCGTCGTCTCGGGACAGAACGTGAACAAGTTTGCCGAGACGCGCTTCACCCCGGTGCCGGGGCTGAAAGTGCGGGCCCCCATGATCCGGGAGTGCCCGGTCAACCTGGAATGCGTGGTGCGCAGCTCCCTCGTCCTGGGATCCCATGTCCTCTTCCTGGCGGAGGTGGTGGCCCTGCACGCGGACGCCGAGGTCGTGGAGAACGGCGGGGTCATCCTGGGCCGGGTGGCGCCCCTGGCCTACGACCCGTTCGGCGGCGACTACTGGACCCTGAAGGAGGTCGTCGGCCACCAGGGCTTCAGCGGGGGGAGCATGCCGGGGTCGGCGGAGACGTCCCCCCAGAAGGCGTAAGGAGCCACGATGCCGGAGCCGATGCCGCCCGATACGTTGAATGAGATCGGGGTCCTGAAGCGGCGCGAGATCGAGGCCCGCATCCTCGCCCCCCTCATCGATGCCCTGGCGGCGGAGTTCGGCCGCGAGCGGGTGATCGAGGTCGCCAGGCGCGTGATCGTGCAGGTCGCGCGCCAGCAGGGAAGGGCGCTGGCCGAAGAGGTGGGGGGCAGCAGCCTGGCCCACTTCGCCAGGAGCAAGGAGGCCTGGGTCAAGGGCGGGGCCCTGGAGACGGAGCTCCTGCAGCAGACCGACAGGGCCTACGACTTCAACGTGACCCGCTGCCGGTACGCCGAGATGTACCGGGCGCTGGGGATCCCCGAACTGGGGAGCGTACTCTCCTGCGGCCGGGATTTCGCTTTGGGCGAGGGGTTCAACCCCGCCCTCAAGCTCACCCGGACCCAGACCATCATGGAGGGGGCCCCCTTCTGCGATTTCCGCTACCGGCTGGAACCCCTCGAGGAGAAATAGCAACCGCAAATTCACGCGGAGTTCACCCCCACCCTAACCCTCCCCCCTCTGAGGGGGAGACTTCCTATGGAGCTTGTCAAGAGTTTTTTACAGAGATTTTTGCATAGGGCTCACGCGGCTTGGCGGAGCTGCTGCCGCGCCACGGTCGCCAGATGGTGCTGCTCATCATAGC
>JBBIQE010000100.1:0-12750 GCA_037442485.1 Methylomirabilis sp. (SeqCode) | reverse complement strand
TGGCCCGGGGGCTCTGATCCAGGGCCACGACCTCGCCCGCGGCGCCGACCCGTGCCGCGAGCAGGGCGCTCTTGCCGCCGCCGCCGGCGCAGGCGTCCAGGACACGCTGCCCGGGCAAGACCTCCAGCGCCAGGACGGGCAGCGCCCCGGCCTCGTCCATGGGGATCAGCCGGCCGGCTGCGAAGCCCGGCAGGTCGGCCGGGCTTCCCGCACCACGGACCGAGAACGCCCCGGGGACCCAGCAACCGGGGACGACCTCCTGCACGGCCTCTTCCAGGGCGCGCCGGATAGCGTCCACCTCGGCCCGGAGCGTGTTGACGAGAACGGTCACGGGCGGCGCCGCGTTGTTGGCCGCCATCAACCGGCCCGCCTCCTCGGGGCCCAGCCGCGCGAGCCACCGCTCCACCAGCCAGCGAGGGTGGGAGCCCACCCGCTCCCAGTAGCCGACCGGGTCCCCCGCGGGATCGGGTGCCGGGATCTCGCGCTGGCGCGCCACCCTGCGCAAGACGGCGTTCACGTAGCCGGCGCTCCGGCCGGCCCCGGCTCGCCGCACCAGCCGAACCGCTTCGTCCACCGCGGCGAAATCCGGGACCCGGGTCAGGCAACACAGCTGGTACGCGCCGAGGCGCAGCACCTGGCGGACCGGCCGGTCCAGGGCCGCCATGGGCCGGTCCAGCACCTCGCTCAGGATCGCGTCGAGCTTGCCCTGCCAGCGCAGGACGCCGTAGGTGAGCTCCGTCACGAGGGCCCGGTCCGCCCCCGCCAGCGCGCTCCCCTTGAGGCGGGCGTCCAGCAGCAGGTTGGCATAGGCCGCGGTCGCCTCCACCCGCAGGAGGATCTCAAGCGCCAGCGCGCGAGGGTCCGCCCCTCGGCTTCGGCGAACCGGAGAAACGGCGTGTCGGAGCACCGGAGCAGCATGGCTGGCTCCCCGTCTCTCCGGTTCGCCGGTTCCCCGTTTCAGCACCTCGGCCCTAGACAAGCCGGTCCCCCACCCGCAGGCGCTGGCCCCGCGCGAAGTCGGCGCCGGTCATGCGACGCTTGCCCTCCGGCTGCACCTCGTGAAGGGCCACCGCCCCCGCCCCCGTCCCGCACACGAGCGCCCGGCTCTCGATGCGGAGGATGGCCCCCGCGGGCCCGGCCTCCGGTCGCGCCTCCGCCCGCAGGACCTTGAGGCGCTGCCCGTGGGAGAGCAGGTACGCGCCCGGTTCCGGCGCGAGGCCGCGGATGCGGTTCACCAGGAGCACCGGATCCCCCGCCAGGTCCAGCCGGCAGTCCTCGTCCCGGATCTTGGGAGCCCGGGTCGCCCGCGCCTCGTCCTGGGGCGTCCACACCGCCTCCCCCCTCGCCAGCATCTCCAGGGCCTCCGCCAGGCCCGAGGCCGCGAGGTCGGCCAGCCGGTCCTGCAGACTCCCGGCGTCGTCGCCGGGGGCGATAGGGATGGCGCGCTGAAGCAGGATGGCCCCCGTGTCCATCCCCTCCTCGACCCGCATGATGGTGATGCCCGTTTCCCTCTCCCCCGCGATCAGGGCCCAGTGGATGGGCGCGGCCCCCCGGTATTTGGGCAGCAGGGAGGCGTGCGCGTTCACGCAGCCGAGCCGCGGCAGCTCCCGCACCGCCCGCGGAATGAACTGGCCGAAGGCGACCACCGCGATCACGTCGGGCCGCGCCTCGGCCAGAGCGGACAGCACACCCGGCTCGTTCAGCTGTTCCGGTTGCAGCACGGGAAGGCCGTGCGACGCGGCGGCGACCTTCACCGGCGGCGGGCGAAGGTTCTGGCCCCGGCCGGCCGGCCGATCCGGCTGCGTCACGACGAGGGCGACCGCGTGGCCCGCGGCCAGCACCCGTTCGAGCGAGGGCACGGCGAACGCCGGAGTCCCCATGAAGATGACGCGGAGTGGCTTCGACACCGGAGTCTCTCCGCAGGGGCATTCGGCCCGCTCCGCCCGCGGCGGGTTTGCACCCGAGGCGGAAGCTGCCGAACGTCTTTCAGCCGCAGAGCGCCCTGATGACCTCCTCCATCCGCTGGCGATGGGTGCCCGCCCAGTAGATCCGCCGGCAGCGCGGGCAGGCCCAGAACGCCGGCTGGTGGCTCCACACGAAGTCGGGGACCTGGCCGACCACCTCCGCCCTGTCGCGCGGCTCCAGGAGCGCATTGCAGCAGGAGCAGCGGCGGGCGGGCGGGCGGGCCGGTGTCAGGTGCAGGGCGCCGACCACCTGGCGCAGCTGCTCCATCACCCGGTCGCTTTCGATGAAGAGGTGAGGGGGCAGCGGGTCGGTCTCCCGTCCGGGAACGGGACGGGCCCCCCCGAGGCCGCGGCGGAGCAGGCGGCTATCCCGCGTCAGGAGGATGCGGCCCTCGCGCCGCGCCCGCCGGATGAGCTCGGCGTCCTCGCCGGGAAAGTACTCGGCATCATACCCCAGGATGCGCAGCCACCGGGCCAGCCGGCCGAGCATCCCGTCGGCCAGAAACCGCGGGGCCGCCCCGTCCTCGTGGGGGGGCCGAGGACTCTCCTCCATGCCTTCACTCTAGCACACTCGCCCGGGATTTGTAAGGGCCCGGCGCGAGGCGCCCCGGGACCCGCGCCCAGGTTTGGGGTGGGCAGATCGGCGCAAAGGGGCTATACTCCCGCGAGCCGTGCTCGGAGCAGGCTGGCAGGGGGAGGGGACGGGAGATCACCGTGGCCGACACGCGAGACATCCTCCGCGCCCTGGAGAAATGCTGGTATCGCGAGATGGAGGGGGCCGCGACCTACCGGACCCTGGCCGGACGCGAGAAGGATCCCCGGCGGCGCCACATCCTGAACAAGCTTGCCGACGCCGAGATAGGGCATGCCGAAAAATGGGCCGGCCGCATCCGGGAGATGGGCGGGACGGTTCCGGATCCCTCCACGGTGAAGCCGGGCCTCGGCCTGAGCCTGCACGTCGCCAGCCCGGAGGTGATCTTCCGCAAGCTGGAGGCCTTCGAAGATCGGGATATCGCCTCCTACGAGGCGCTGGCCTCGGTCCTGGATGAGAAGAGCCAGGCCATCCTGCAGCAGGCCAAGGCGGACGAGCGCGAGCACGCGCGCATCATGCGCGTCCTGGCCGGACCCGAGAGCCCGCAGACGGCGCTGGAACTGATCCTGAAGAAGGAACGGCACGTCCGGGGGGCCAGTTGGGTGAGCGACGCCATCTACGGGATCAACGACGGGCTGGGGGCCGTGTTCGGCATCGTGTCGGGCATGGCCGGCTACACCGGCGGGAGCGAGATCGTCCTCGTCACCGGTCTGGCGGGGGCCCTGGCCAGCTCCCTGTCCATGGGCTCCAGTGCCTATCTGGCCGCCAAGTCGCAGCGCGAGGTCTACGAGGGGGAGATCGCCCGCGAGAAGGCCGAGATCGAAGAGAACCCGGAGGAGGAGCGGCAGGAGCTGGAGCTGTTCTACCAGCTCAAAGGCTTCACCGAGGACGAGGCCCGCACCCTGGTCGCCCGCATCCAGGAGAAGCCGGATCACTTCCTGAAGACGCTGGTGCAGGAGGAGCTGGGGCTCTCCGAGACCACCTTCCCCAACGCCTGGAAGGCCTGCCTGTCGGCCACGGCCTCCACGGCGCTGGGAGGCCTCATTCCGGTCCTCCCGTTCTTCTTCACCCGGGGGACGCCGGCCGTCCTCTGGGCGGCTGGCCTGAGCATCCTGGCCCACTTCGGGGTCGGGCTGGCCAAGAGCCTGGTCACCACCCGCCCCTGGTGGATCAGCGGGCTGGAGATGACGCTGGTCGCCGTCATCGCCGGCGCCATCACCTACGGCCTGGGGCTGGCCTTCGCTATTCACTGAGGCGGTCCGAGCCGCCTGGGGGAAGCGCTCGCAAGTCGGCCGTCACATAGCCAACGAGGAAGCGATCATTCGCTGACTCCCCTTTCGTGTGAGGGGCGCCATCGCCAGACTCTGGCAGCACGTCCGGCCATTCCTCCGCCGGCATCGGCGGCTTTTCTTCGTGGGCATCCTGGCCCTGCTGGCCACGGATGCGATGCACCTGCTCATCCCGTGGTTCACCCGCCTGGCCCTGGACGGCCTCCACAGCCTTCGGGATGAGGGGTGGGGCCTGCTCACCTATCCCGCCCTGATCGTGGCCGCGGCGGTCGCCCAGGGGGTCTTCCGGTACTTCTGGCGGACCCACGTCTTCGGCTTCTCCCGCAACATCGAGTGGGAGCTCCGCAACGCCCTCTTCGCCCACCTGCAGCGGCTGCCCCTGGCCTACTTCCAGCACGTGAAGACCGGCGACCTCATGTCGCGGCTCACCAACGATCTGGCCTCGGTTCGGGAGCTCCTGGGCATCGGCGCCGTGGCGGCCCTGGACGGCATCCTCCTGATCCTGGCCGCCCTCCCCCTGATGATCGGGATCGACCCCTGGCTCACCCTGTGGTCGCTCCTCTCCTTGCCGGGGATCACGCTCCTGGTCCTCACCTTCGGCAACCGCATCCACCGGGGCTATCGCGAGGTGCAGCAGTGCCTGGGTCGGGTGAGCATCTTCCTCCAGGAGAACCTGGCCGGCATCCGCGTCATCCAGGCCTACGCGCAGGAGGAGAACCAGGCGCGGCAGTTCGGGGCCCTCAGCGCCGAGTACATGCGGAAGAACCTGGTCGTGGCGCGCCTGAGCGGCCTGCTGTGGCCGCTCATGGCGGTCTTCTCGGGCCTCGCCGCCGCCATCGTCCTGGGGCTGGGCGGCCGGCGGGTCCTGCTGGGGCAACTGACCATCGGCCAGTTCGTCCAGTTCAACGGCTACCTCGCCATGCTGACGTGGCCGGTGATGGCCATCGGGTACGTGGTGAACCTCTACCAGCGGGGCACCTCGGCCCTCGGCCGGCTGGTGGAGATCCTGGAGGCCCCCGTGGCCCCCGGCTACCTCACGCCGGAGGACGGATCGCCCCGGCGGCTTCGCGGCGACATCGAGTTCCGGCGTCTGTCGTTCCGCTACGCGCCCGATTCCCCCTGGGTCCTGCGGGACCTCAGCCTGCACATCCCGGCCGGGACCCGCTGCGCCATCCTGGGCGAGGTGGGCGCGGGCAAGAGCACCCTGGTCCACCTGATCTCCCGCCTGTTCGAGGCCCCCGAGGCGAGCCTCTTCCTGGACGGGCGGGACATCCGGAGGATCCCGCTGCCCACCCTCCAGGCCTCCATCGGCCTGGTCGCGCAGGACATCTTCCTCTTCTCCGAGAGCATCCGGGAGAACATCCTCTTCGGGCGGCAGGATGCCAGCCTGGAGGATGTGGAGGAGGCCGCCCGGATCGCGGCGCTGCTCCCCAGCATCCAGGAATTCCCCGACCGGTTCGAGACCGTGCTGGGGGAGCGGGGCGTCCGCCTCTCCGGCGGCCAGAAGCAGCGCACCGCCCTGGCCCGGGCCCTGATCAAGAACCCGCCCATCCTGATCCTGGACGATGCCTTCTCCAGCGTGGACGTCCAGACGGAGGAGCGGATCCTCCGCGAGCTGAAGGCCGCCATGGAAGGGCGGACCACCATCCTCGTCTCCCACCGGATCTCGACGGTGAAGGAGGCGGATCAGATCGTGTACCTGAAGGAGGGGCGGATCGTCGAGCAGGGCACCCACCAGGAGCTGATGGCGCGGGAGGGTCACTACTACCGGCTGTACCAGCGGCAGCTCCTGGCGAGCGAGCTGGAGGCCCTGGCGGAGCGGGAGACCGGCTAGCCATGCACGGGCCCAACGTGCACATCGACGACGAGGTGCTGGGGAAGGCCTACGACGCCCGGCTGCTCCTCCGGCTCCTCGCGTACCTCAAGCCGTACTGGTTCCTGGTCTGCCTGGCCCTCCTGTGCCTGGGGGGGTACACCGGGTCCCAGCTCCTCGGCCCGTATCTCGTCAAGGTCGCCATCGACCGCTACATCGCCGCCCAGGACCTGGCCGGGCTGAATGGGGTGGCCGCGCTCTACCTGGCCGCCGTCGTCCTGAGCTTCCTCTTCCAGTTCGCCAGCTCCTACACCACCCAGTCCGTGGGCCAGCGGGTGATGCACGACATCCGCCGGCAGCTCTTTGCGCACCTCGAGCGCCACGACCTCGCCTTCTTCGACCGCAACCCCGTCGGCCGCCTCATGACCCGCGTCATCAACGACGTCGAGAACCTGAACGAGCTGCTGAGTTCCGGCGTGGTCGCCTTCCTGGGCGACACGCTGATGATCGCCGGGATCGCCGTGGCCATGCTGATCCTGGACTGGCGCCTGGGCCTGGTGGGCCTCGCCCTGCTGCCGGCGGTGATCCTGGCCACCCGCGTCTACCGCCGCAAGGCCCGCGAAAACTACCGGGTGAGTCGGCGCATCCTGGCGCGGCTGAACGCCTATCTCAACGAGCACCTCTCCGGCATGGCCACGGTCCAGGCCTTCGGCCAGGAGCGCCGGACGTACCTCAAGTTCAAGGACATCAACACCCAGAACCGGGACGCCCTGCTGCGGGGCATCCACTACAACGCGGTCTTCTTCCCCCTGGTGGAGGTGAGCAGCGCCGTCACCGTCGGCCTCATCCTGTGGCGCGGGGGGGACATGATCCTGCACGGGACGGTGCTGGCGGGGGTGGTGGTCGCCTTCATCCAGTACGTCCAGCGCATGTTCCAACCCATCCGCGACCTGGCGGAGAAGTACAACATCTTCCAGGCCGCCATGGCCAGCAGCGAGCGGATCTTCCGCCTCCTGGACGAGCCCCCCAGGATCGTCACGCCGGCCAGGCCCCAACAGCCTCGCCGCGCGCGGGGCGCCAGCCCCGAGCCCCGCCATGGGCGGGATGGAGGGGCCATCGAGTTCGAGGATGTCTGGCTGTCCTACGTGCCGGGCGAGCCGGTCCTCCGGGGCATCTCCTTCCGCGTCTCTCCCGGGGAGAAGATCGCCCTGGTCGGCCCCACGGGCCACGGCAAGACCTCCATCATCTCGGCCCTGTGCCGGTTCTACGACGTGGAGCGCGGCCGCATCCTGGTGGACGGGCTGGACATCCGCGAGTGGGACAAGACCCTCCTGCGCCAGCGGATCGGGCTGGTCCTGCAGGACGTGTTCCTGTTCTCGGGGACCATCGGGGGCAACATCGGCCTGGGCGATCCCCGGATCAGCCCCGAGCGGATCCAGGAGGCCGCGCG
Source organism: Methylomirabilis sp. (SeqCode) (assembly GCA_037442485.1). Lineage (GTDB taxonomy): Bacteria > Methylomirabilota > Methylomirabilia > Methylomirabilales > 2-02-FULL-66-22 > 2-02-FULL-66-22. The sequence continues at coordinate 5,642 of JBBIQE010000100.1, read as the reverse complement.
TCGGGTGCACGCCAGCCGGTTCATCGAGCGGCTCCCCCTCCAGTACCAGGAGGAGGTGCAGGAGCGCGGCTCGACCCTGTCCCAGGGCGAGCGCCAGCTCCTCTCCTTCGCCCGGGCGCTGGCCTTCGATCCGGCCATCCTGATCCTGGACGAGGCCACCAGCTCCGTGGACACGGAGACCGAACTCCTCATCCAGGACGCCCTGCGCGTCCTGCTCCAGGACCGGACCGCCGTCATCGTGGCCCACCGCCTCTCTACCATCCAGTTCGTGGACCGCATCCTGGTGATCCACAAGGGGCGCATCCGCGAAGAGGGCACGCACGAGCAGCTCCTGGCCCGCCAGGGCCTCTACGCCCGCCTCCACCAGCTCCAGTATCAGCTCACCTGCGCCGATCGCAATCAATCCTCCCGCTAGCGGGCGTTTGGCCGTTCGAGCGATGCGGAGTCTCTTTGCTCGGCACCTGGCGTAATGTGCGCGAGGCGCGCACCCGGAGCAACCCGCCGAGCAGGCCACCATGGGGGTCGGCGGTGGGGCAGCTCTCCTCGACAGGGGCGCGGGGGCCTCGCCAGAGCTTTTCTACCGGGGCGGGCGGGGTCGCGAGGTGGACTTCGTGGTGCGGGTGGGGAAACGGGTGGCGGCCATCCCGGCGAAGAGCAGTGCCGGCACAGGCACCCTCCCAGGGATGGATGCGTTCACGCAGACCTTCCCTCCGCAACGCACCCGGCGGGTGGGCGGGGACGGCCGGCCGCGGGCAGCAGTGCTTTCGGACGCCCGTGGCCGCCCTTGTGGCGGGCGAGCCCACCCGCTGACCCAAGGCCCGCTCTCCCCTGCGGATGAGGTCCGGGCCAACGCTCCCCCATCGGTCCCTGCCCTCTTGCTCCCAGATGGGGTTCAGGCGTCCGGTCCGGCCGCGCGCCGGCGTGCCGCCGCCAGCGTCTCCGGCGAGCCGATGTCCTGCCAGTACCTCCCGTCGGCCCGATAGGCGACGATCCGCTCCCCCTCCGCCGCCAGCCGCAGGTAAGTCCGCAGGATCGGGAAGGCGCCCGTCTCGGTCATCCTGGCAAAGATGGCGGGATCGATCACGTGGATCCCCGTGAAGGCGAGCCGCTCCGCGCCGCTTTGCGGCCCCCGCGCCCACTCCGTCCCCTCCGGCGACTGCCGGCCGCAGAGGGAGCCATCGGGATCGAACACGAGCTGGCGCGCGCTCGGCCGGCGCTGCACCGCCAGCGTCGCCAGCGCCCCGGCCTGCTCGTGGAACCGGAGCATCCCCTCGAGGTCGATGTCGCTCAGGACATCCACGTTGTGGAGGAAGAACGGTCGGCCGTCGCCGAAGAACCAGGCCGCGTTCTTCAGCCCGCCGCCGGTGCCGAGCAGCTCGGCCTCGCGCGCGAAGGCCAGACGGAGCCCGAAGTCGCCCTTCGAGGCCAGAAACTCCACGATGCGCTCGCCCAGGTGGAAGAGGTTCACGACGATCTCGGTGACGCCGGCCGACCGGAGACGGCGGATCACCCGCTCGATCATCGGCGCGCCGCCCACATCCAGCAGGGCCTTGGGGATCCCGTCGGTGAGCGGCCTGAGGCGGCTCCCCAGGCCGGCCGCGAGGATCATGGCCTTCATTGCCCGTCCCCCTCCCCGCCAGGGGCGGGGCTGAGGGCGCCGCCCTCCTGCGCCAGGTGGCGCAGCTGCACGCTCACCGGGAACCTCTCGCGCAGGTGCTGGGCCAGCCGCTCGGCGCAGTAGACCGAGCGGTGCCGGCCGCCGGTGCAGCCGAATGCCACCAGGAGGTCGGTGAAGTTCCGCTGCTGGTAGTTCTCGACGGTCCGGTCAATCAAGGCGAACACGTGGTCCAGGAACTCGCGCACGGCGGGCTCGCTCTCCAGGAAGGCGATCACGGCGTCGTCCCGGCCCGTCAGCCCCGCGTACTGCCCGAACCGGCCGGGATTGGGCAGCGCCCGGCAGTCGAACACGTAGCCGCCACCATGGCCCTTGTCGTCGGTCGGCACGCCGTCCGTGTACGAAAAGCTCTGGATCCGGACCGTGAGCTTGAGGGAGGCGGCGCCGAACTGCCGCAGGGAGGAGGCCGCGACCAGGCGGCGCCAGACCTGCGTCAACTCGGGCAGCTCGACGGGCAGCTCGGCCGTCCGAAGCAGGTGCTCGAGGTTGCGGATGGCGTACGGGATGCTGGCCAGAAAATGCTGCTTCCGCTCGTAAAAGCCCCGCAGGCCGTAGGCCCCCATCGCCTGCATGATCCGGATGAGGACGAAGCCGGGGTAGTAGGTGTGAAAGGCCTTGCGGTCTATCGGCTCCAGCCGCGCCGCGGCGTCGAGGTACCGCTCGTAGAGCTCCTCGCGCACCTCGACCGGCAGGTCGGCCTTGGCATCGAACAGCAGGGAGGCCAGGTCGTACTGCAGCGCCCCGCGCCGGCCGCCCTGGTAGTCGATGAAGCACGGCTCCCCGTCCCGAATCATGATGTTGCGGGACTGAAAGTCGCGGTAGAGGAAGAAGCGCCGCTCCGCGGCGAGCAGGAACTCGGCGAACCGCTCAAAGTCCTCCTCGAGCGCCTGCTCGCTGAACGGGATCTTGGCCAGGCGCAGGAAGTAGTACTTGAAGTGGTTAAGGTCCCACCGCATGGACTGCCGGTCGAAGCTGGCCCGCGGGTAGCACACGGCGTAATCCAGGGTCCGGCCGGCCTCGATCTGAAACCGCGGCAGCCACTCGACTACCCGCCGGTACAGGCGGAGCGATTCGCCGGACAGCCGGTCTCCGGCGCGGTTCGCCGTGAGGAACTGGAAGAGCGTGGTGTCGCCCAGGTCCTCTTCGAGGTAGATTCCCCGGTCGAGATCCTCGACGTAGATTTCGGGGACCGGCAGGCCGCAGGCGCGGAAGTGGCGGGAGAACCCGAGGAAGGCGCGGTTCTCCCGGGAATCCGGATTGATGACGCCGATCGCGGTCCGCGACGCGCCCGCGAGACGGAAGATCCTCCGATCCGAGGCGTCGCCCTTGAGGGGCAGGACGCGCTCCGCCGGCTCCCCGAACCGGCCTGCGAACAGATCTCGGAGCGGCTGGTCGGACATGGGGGGCTTCGCGCCTGCGCCGGCCCGGGGGCGAGCGGGCCTAGCGCAAGAACGCATCCGCGCCGCTGCGCACCCGGATGGCGGTCTCTCTCCGCTTGCGGCCGTCAATCGCGTGGACCGCCGGCCGCCCATCCTGCGCCACGAGGATTTCGCGCCCGCTCGGCCAGCCGACCCGGGCGGCGTGACGGATGACGGCCGTCACCCGCGGCGGGATCCCGAGCCGCACCCCCTCGACGGCGGGCAGCTCGCCCACGGCCGCGCCCATTCCGTCGCCGCTCTCCGAGGCGTCGAGGGGCCGCTGGATGGGCTGAAGCGCATGGAAGGCTCCGCGCCCGAGTCGTCCACCCCCTTCCCGAACCGGAGCAGGCGCTTCCCCCCGGCCGAGAGGAGGCACCGCGGCACCGTTTTCGCGTTCGCTCGCCTGGCCGTGAACGGGGCCCCGTCCGAGGCGACGACCCGATCCGGCGCCGGAAGCACCCAGAGCCGCTTCGGCGATTGCGCCTGGAGGACCCAAGCCAGAAAGGCCACGACCAGCGCCCGGGCCCGGCATCCCATCCGGACTGCCCCCCCGGAAGGATGGCCCGTTCCCTGCGGCGGAGAACGGCGAGGGCGAGCACTCCCGCGAAACGGGCCGGTGCCGGGAGGCGTGATAACAGCCTATCGTCCGCCGATCTGGCCTGTCAACAGGAATCCCGGCCTCCGGCAGCACCGGGCCGAACGGAGGTCGGTATCCAGGGGCCGCGTGCCCGTAACAGAAACGCCCGCCAGGGTCGTGGCGGGCATCTGCGTGCGCGCTCCATCGGTGGATCGGCGAGTGGGGGGATCCGCGGATCACGGGTACGCGTCGTCCCGATCGGTCACCAGGACGCGGTCACTGGTCATTTTCCTACTGGGGCTTCTTCTCCGGGCCGGCCGGGCCACGCTCTTTCCGCTCCTGCATCAGCTTCTGCCTGAGCGCCCGGCGCTCCTCCCGATGCTTCTGCCGAAGGGCCCGCATCTCTTCCCGCTGCCGCTGCAGGAGTTCCTTCGCCTCGGGCGGAAGCGCCCGCTTCATGGGGGGCTCTTGCGACGGAGGGCCGGGGGGCGGCCCCGCCTGGGCCCAGCCCAGGGCCGGGGCGGCGAGGCCGACGGCAAGGATCAGGGCGAGGATTCGGACGCTCTTCATGTCTGCACCTCCTCGGGGCGGCCTGCCCCTCTCATCCATTGGACAACCTCGCCCCGCCAAAGTTTAGCCCGGAGAAAGCAGGCCGAAGAACCCGGCGGATCGCCCGCTACGACCGGCCGCCGGCCTCAGTTCTGCAGGATCCCCGCCTCGACCAGGATGCCCCGCAGGGTCTCTCTCTGCGCCTCGGGCAGCGGCAGCATGGGGCTGCGCGGATTGCCGCCGTAGTATCCCAGCATGTCCAGCGCCGCCTTGAGACCCGGGACGCCGAAGCGCGCGGTCACCGCGGTGTTGGGGGCGATCATGCGCAGTTGCAGCTCCCGGGCATCCTCGTGCTTGCCGTACTTGAACAGGCGCAGGATGTCGCAGCACTGCTGCGGGGCGATGTTGGCCAGGGCCAGGACGCCGCCCACGGCGCCCACGCACAGGGCCGGGTAGAGGAACCCGGCCGATCCCGCCAGCACCTGGAATCCCGGCCGGGCAGAGCGGATGACCTCGCCCAGCTTGGCCAGGTTGCCGCTGCTGTCCTTCAAGCCCACCACGTTGGGATGCTGGGACAGCCTGATGATGAGTTCGGCCGCCATATCCACGCCGGTATTGGCCGGCATGTTGTACATGCTCACGGGGATGGGCGAGGCGTCGGCCACCGACTCGTAGTAGTGGGAGAGCCCGGCCGCATCCATCCGGGACTTGTAGTAGCTCGGCGTGATGAGGATGGCCACGTCCGCGCCCAGGGCCGCGGCCTGCTTGGTCAGGGCGATGGTGCTGTGGGTGGACTCGCAGGCCGTCCCCGCCATGAAGAGCTTGCCGGAGGGGATGAGCTTCCGCACCGCCTCGAACAGGGTGAGCTTCTCGGATTCGCGGAGATAGGGGAATTCCCCGTTGCTCCCCAGGACCACGTAACCCGCGAGGGGGTAGCGGTTCCAGCGCTCCAGGTTCCGCGCTAGGGCCTTCAGGTCCAGTTCGCCCGCCGCGTCGAAGGGGGTGGGGATGGGGGGGAAGATGCCGGCCATCGAGAGCGGAGTCTGCATGCGATCCTCCTTCGGGTGGAGTTGCCAGGTCGTCGGCCGGCGCTACTATACACCGCCCCCGCCCCCGGGCCAAGACCCTTCAGCGCGTAGCCGCGGGCTGGGCCCCGGCGCAGCGCCGGCAGACGGGCGGAAGCTTCTGCGCCAGGCAGCCGTGATGGACCATCAGCCGGCAGGTGGCGCAGACGGGAAACGGTCTCCGCGTCAGGACCGCCCACACACTGCGCAGCTCCTTCCGGCACACGCCGCACCGAAACGGAATGCTGGCCCTCCGCATTGCGATTCGCCTCACGGCACGCCATCGGCCCCGGCATTCGGGGCTCGACATCCGGCGTTCCACCCGCGGCTCACGGCTCTCGGCTCGCAGCGCTCAAGAG
>JBBIQE010000099.1:0-12827 GCA_037442485.1 Methylomirabilis sp. (SeqCode) | reverse complement strand
GGTCTCCGCCATGACGCCGTCCCTCCTTCCCCGGAGCGACCGCCGCGCTCGCGCGGCCCGGCTTGCTTCTTTGTTATCCGTACGCCCGCAAGGCGGCGGCCTCGCCGACGCGCCAGTCTCGGCCATCCGCCGTCCCAATGCCATGTTGCTCCGGCGAGAACTCGGGCCTAAGGACGCGGGCCGTGGCCGCGATCACCGAGGCCTCGGCGCTGTGCGACAGCCTCACGTCCCCGCGGCTACTCGGGACGAAGACCGTCGTGTCCACGCCTCGTCCATCCAGTCCGTGCCCAGCTCGACCGGCGCCGGGGACTGGGGGCTGTAGTTGCCCCTGGGCATCGGCGCGGGCGGCTTCCCGGCCGGGGTTTTCTCCCGGACGTGGAGGTGCCAATCAACGGCTGGGCTCCTGCCATGGCCTCCCGCTCGCCGAAGGCATGCGGGTTCAGTGTGCGGCCGCTGGCCGGTCAGCCCTGGATCGCCTTCGCCAGCCGGGCCACGCCCTCGGCAATCTCGTCGAGGGGTGGGCTGACGAAGTTGAGTCGCATCGTCTCCTCCCCCCCGCCGGCCGGGAAGAATGGGGCGCCCGGGACGTACGCCACCCCCTGATCCAACGCCTTCGAGAGCAGGTGGGTCGCCGAGCGGCCCCGGGGCAGGCGGAAGAGCAGGAACATCCCGCCCGCAGGACGCGTCCAGGTGGCACGGCCCGCCAGGCGCCGATCCAGGGCCTGCAGGAAGGCGTCCCGCTTCTCGCGGTAAACCGTGCGGAGATGGGCCACCTGGGCGGGGAGGTGCCCGGCGCTGACGTACCGGTGGACCAGGCGCTGGGTGAGGGAGTTGGCGTGGAGGTCCGTGACCTGCTTCAGGAGGGCCAGGCGTTTCATCACGGGCTCCGGGCCGGCGATCCACGCGACGCGCAGCCCGGGGGCGATCGTCTTGCTGAACGTGCCCAGGCTGAGGATCGGCGCGGCGGGGTCGGCCGCGGCCAGGAGGGCCGGCTCACCCGGATCGTAGCGCAGGTGGAGGTAGGCCTCATCCGCCAGGACGGGGACGCCCGCCGCGGCCGCCGCCTTCAGCAGCGGAGGGCGCCGATCCTCCGCCAGCGTCGTCCCGGACGGATTCTGGTGGTTGGGCATGACGTAGAGCAGCTTTACGCCCGGCTGCCTGAGGGCGGCGGCTGCGGCATCCGGGTCCAGGCCCCCCTCGTCCGTGCGGATGGGCCGCACCTCCGCCTCGAACGAAGCGAAGACCTGGAGGGCCGCCAGGTAGCTCGGCTCCTCCGTGAGGACCACCTCCCCCGGCTGAAGCAAGGCGCGGGCAGCAAGATCGATCCCCTGCTGCGAGCCGCTGACGATGAGCACCTGCGCCGCCTCGGTCGGCACCCCCCGGCGGGTCAGATCGGCCGCCACCCACTCCCGCAGCGGACGGTACCCGTCCGCCTCGCCGTACTGGAGGCCCGCCCGCCAGTCCTCGGTCAGGATCTGCTCGGCCGCCTCCTGGAGGGCCTTCACGGGGAAGCCCGCGGGATCCGGCAGCCCCGAGGCGAAATTGATGACCGGGCGCTGGGACATCACCCGGATAAGATCCATGATCGGCGAGGGTTGAACCCGGCCCATCCGACCCGCGTACCGCCTCTCCCAATCCATCACGCCTCCCCCTCGTCCGAGCGGTCTCGCCCCTCGGTCGAGTGTGCGGCGGCCTGCCGCCTCCGCCAGGCGGCGTGGGCCGCGTCGGCGTACATCCGGTGCAGCTCGTGCCATGCCGGCACATCCTCGATCCGCCAGTATCGGGCCTCCGTGACCTCATGGCAGGTCCGGAGCGTTCCCCCCGTCACCTCGCACAGATAGACCACGGCGATCGCCGTGTGCGGACCATGGCCGATGTTCGGCTTCCGCGTGAACACGCCCACGAGGTGTCGGGGCACGACCTCCAGGCCCGTCTCCTCCTGCACCTCGCGGGCGGCGGCCTCTTCGGGCGATTCGTTGGGCTCCACCCAGCCGCAGGGCAGGCACCACAGCCCATCATCCGCTCGCCGCACCAGGAGCATTCTTCCCTCCCGGTCGAGGATGGCCGCCTCCGCACCGACCTTGGGTGTGATGTAGCCCAGCTCGGCCAGGAATCGCTGGCGGATGTCCTGCGGGGGGCAATCCAGAACCTGCCCGTAGTACCTGGTGGCGAGGGCGAGAAGACGCTCGAACCGTTCCCGATCGTAGGGATTGGTCGTGAAGTTCAGCCCGTTTCGCGCGATGGTCTGCAGCTCGTCCAGCAGCGGGAAGATGTCCACCGGCAGTCGGTCCTCCTCCTGGCCCGGCCATCCGCGAGGCTCGAGGCCGTCTCGTGGGCAAGCGGACATGGCCCGAGAGCGGTCCGGCCCTACACCGGCACGAAATCGTACTCCCCGAAGCCCTGGAGCACCAGGAAGATCGCCGATCCCTCCCCGGCGTTCGTCACCTGATGCGGCCGTCGCGGTCGCACCGTGTACGTTTCGCCCCGACCGAGATGGACCCGCTCGTCCGGGTCGCGCAGGTCCAGGCGGATGCGGCCCTGCAGCACGAAGAGGGTATCCTGGACGTTGGTGTGGCAGTGCCACGGGACCTTCTGGGTGGGGCCGATCTCAAGCTCGGTGATCCGAAACCCCGGCCGCTCGGCGTGGCGGGCGGACCGCTCGACCTCGTACGGCTGTTTGGAGTCCTTGCCAGCCCCCATCCTCACCCATCCCCCTGCGTGCGCCCGCACCGAGGCGGCCGAGGCCGCAGCCTGGGACCGCCGACACGTCCGGGAGGAACGCCCGAGCGACCGTGCGGGAGACTACCAGAAGGAGAGGAAACCTGCAATGCCCTCCGCGCCCTTCAGTCCCTGGGGGAACCGGATGTCTTGAGGGGCAAACCGGAAACGGAAGGACCGGGGCGACGTCCTCTTTTTCCGAGCCCTGCCGGACCGTTTCACATTCGGCTCAGATCCGCGGCAGGGTGATCGCCCGCTGGGCCTGGTACTTGCCCTTCTTGTCGGCGTAGGAGGTCTCGCAGGGCTCGTCGGCCTCGAAGAAGACGACCTGGGCGATACCCTCGTGGGCGTAGATCTTGGCGGGCAGCGGCGTGGTGTTGCTGATCTCCAGCGTAGCCGTCCCCTCCCATTCCGGCTCGAAAGGGGTGACGTTCACGATGATGCCGCAGCGGGCGTAGGTGGACTTGCCGACGCAAATGGTCAGGATATTCCGGGGAATCCGGAAGTACTCCACGCTCCGGGCCAGGGCAAAGGAGTTCGGGGGGATGATGCAGACGTCGCCCCGGAAGTCCACGAAGGACTGCTGGTCGAAGCACTTGGGGTCCACAATGGTGCTGTTGATGTTGGTGAAGATCTTGAACTCGTCGGCGACCCGGATGTCGTACCCGTAGGAGGAGACGCCGTACGAGATCACCCCGTCCCGGACCTGGTTCTCCGAGAAGGGCTCGATCATTCGGTGCCGGGTGGCCATGCGCCGGATCCACTTATCCGATTTGATGGACATCGCTCCCCCTCTCTGGCGAGAAGGGTAGAAAACTGGCAGGCGGGCGCGCTGGCAAGACTGGACACCTTACCGGCTTCCGCGCTTCCCAGCCTGCGAGCATTCCAGCCTTCCAGCCGCGCGAAGCGCGCGAGGATGAAAAGCCCGGCGGGCCTGGACGGCCGCGCCGCTCCTGGGCTGGCCGGGGGTCGGGATGGTGGTTACGCCGCCGGTTTCCGCTCGAGCGGAGTCTCGCCCTGCGTCCCGGTGGTCGTCCCGTTCTCCGCGCGATTCTCGGGGTCTGCCGCTCGCCCCAGCCGGTGGCGCCGCTCGTCCCGGCGGCGATCCGACGCGATTCTCTTCACCAGCGATCGGATCTCGGCCTCGGTAAACGCCTCGTCCACCGCCCCTCGCCCCTGTGTGAGTTCTGCCCTCCTTCCGGCCAGGCGTCACGACCCGGGAAACCGGAGCATTCCTCCGGAGCCGTCGCTATGGGTCCCCTCCCCTGAACGGTTGGGGCACCAGCCGGGCGCCGAGCGACCGTCCCCTGTGTAGCAGGACGCGGTCCCCATCCACCCGGTCTTTGCGCCGCCGGTCCACCACGACCCGGATGTCGGGCCGGCCCGCGAACAGGCCGGCCACCTCGTCATAGAGATCGGCCCAGGAGCGGTTCAGGACCAGATGAGCCGGTGTGCGCTGCCCGGCCGGCGTCTTCTCCATCCCCCGTTCCCTAGCACTCGCTGAAGCCGCAGACGTGGCACTTCTGGCAACCTTCCTCGAAGACCAGGGTGAAGTTCTGGCAGTCCGGGCACAGGTCCGTCGCCTTCGGCCGACCCTCGCGCGCCTCGCGGATGTGCTCCGCCCCGGGCTCGCGTAACCCCACGTGCTCGGCCAGGACCTGGGCGATGGCGTCGGGGATCGAGCGCACCCGCGCCGCCCCCAGCCCCGCATCGCGCCGGCCGCCGATGCGGTCCAGCTGCTTGACGATCTCCTCCACCCGCTCGCGCGGCGTGAGGGGCATGCGCCATAGCAGGATCAGGGAGATCAGGCGGCCCAGCGCCTCGGCGTCCGCCTGGACGTCGCTCCCCGCCTTGCCGACGTTGAGGAAGACCTCGAAGGGCTCTCCCGACGGCCCCTGGTTCACGTGGACGTACCCCGTGCCGAGCGGGGTGTCAATCCGGTAGGTCACGCCACGCAGCGTCCGCGGGCGCGGCTTGACCGTGGTCTCGACTCGGACGGCCGGGGCTTGCTCCCCGGCTCCCCTGGCCTTCCGCTCGGGCTCGGCCGCGGCCTTCCCGGTCCCGACGTGCAGCACCTGGCCGCCGTGGGCCGCCTTGCACCCGTCCCGGAAGACCGTGATCCCCAGGCAGCCGAGGTCGTAGGCCAGCCGGTAGGCCCGGGCCACGTCCTCGGCCGTGGCCGAAGCGGGCAGATTGATCGTCTTGGAGACCCCGTTGTCCGTGTGCCGCTGAAAGGCGGCCTGCATCCGCACGTGCCACTCCGGCGAGATCTCGTGGGCGGTGACGAATACCCGCCGGATCTCCTCCGGCACCTCGGCGATCCCGTGCAGGGTCCCCTGCCGGGCCACCTTCTCCATCAACTCCGGGCTGTAGAAGCCGCGCTGCGTCGCCACGCGCTCGAAGTGCGGGTTCACAAAGGTCAGGTGCCGGTCGCCCACGATGTGGCTGAAGGCGATGGCGAAGAGGGGCTCGATCCCCGAGGAGCAGCCGGCGATGATGCTGATGGTCCCCGTGGGGGCGATGGTCGTGACGGTGGAGTTGCGGATCGGCCGGCCCTCCCTGTAGATGCTGCGGGGCCAGTTCGGGAAGGGGCCGCGCTCCTCCGCCAGGCGGGCGGACTCGTCCCGGCCGATGCTGGTGATGAACTCCATCACCTTGTCGGCCAGCTCCAGCGCCGCCTGGCTGTCATAGGGGATGCCGAGCTGGATCAGCATGTCGGCCCAGCCCATCACCCCCAGACCGATCCGGCGGTTGGCATGCACCTTGGCCATGATCTCGGGCAACGGATACGGGTTCACTTGGATCACGTCGTCCAGGAACCGCACCGAGAGCCGGATGACCCGCTCCAGGTCGTCCCAGGCGACGGGCGCGTCGGGAGTCTCGGGCCGGGCGAACTTGTCCAGGTTGATGGAGCCGAGGTTGCACGCGTCGTTGGGGGCCAGGGGCTGCTCGCCACAGGGGTTGGTGGCCTCGATCGTCTCCAGCTCGGGCACGGGGTTGGCCGGGCTGCGGTTCACCCGGTCAATGAAGATCAGCCCGGGGTCCCCCGTCTGCCAGGCGGCGTTCACGATCCGGTCGAAGACCTCGCGGGCACGCAGCCGGCCGGTGACCTCCTGCGTGTGGGGGTCGACCAGGTCGTATTCGCCATCCCTCGCCAGGGCCTCCATGAACGCATCCGTGGCCGTCACCGAGATGTTGAAGTTGGCGATGCCGCCGTCCAGCTTGCACTGAATGAACTCCAGGATATCCGGGTGGTCCACCTTGAGGACGCCCATGTTGGCACCCCGCCGGGTCCCGCCCTGCTTGACCGCCTCGGTGGCCCCGTTGAAGACGCGAAGGAAGCTGACCGGGCCGCTGGCCTTGCCGCCGGTGGATTTCACCAGGGCGTCCTTGGGGCGGAGCCGCGAGAAGGCAAAGCCGGTCCCGCCCCCGCTCTTGTGGATGATGGCCGCGCGCTTGACCGCCTCGAAGATCTCGTCCATGGAGTCCCCGACGGGCAGGACAAAGCAGGCCGAATACTGCAGCCCGTTGTCCTTGCCGGCGTTCATCAGCGTCGGCGAGTTCGGCAGGAAGTAGCCGTCCACCATCAGGTCGTAGAACCGGCTGGCGACCGCGTGGACCTGCTCTTCCGTCTTCCCCCAGGTCAGCTCGGCGGCCGCGATCGCCCGGGCCACGCGCCAGCACATCTCTTCCGGGGTCTCGGCGACCTGTCCGCCGGATTTGTCCAGGTATCGCTCTCGCAGCACCCGAAGGGCGGATTCCGACCACTGGCCTTGCTTCACTGGACGGGTGAGCTCTGGCATCGAGAATCCTCCGTAAAAGGCACCGGATGCCTCCCGCCGAGGCAGGGCGGCCCCGGTGAGCTCAAGGGTGTACGCGGGTCTGTCCTGTGACGGCGACGTGTCCAGCCGATGGAGCGGACCGATGGGGTGGTCCCCGAAACCAGCGGGCTGCATTACCGGTTGGCATGGCGGTCGAAACACGCTGACACTTGGCCCAGCCGCGACTGACAATCATTATACCGCCAAACGTCCGATTGGTCCAATTTCTTGGGCAGGGCTTCTCTATTACGCCCAACATATAGGGCTTGTCAAGAAAAAAATGCGGTTTTTCACCGAGGATCGGGGAGGCTTTCTCGCCAGACAGCTCGGCGGGTCCAGAACCGGTCGCCCTCTCCCCGGGGACGGTCCCGAGCGGCAAGACAGGCCATTCTACCTGATCCCGGCCCCGCACGGGCGATCCGAGTCTCGCGCTTACCCAGATCGCACGCCGAGGCCGAGGAGGACGGCGGCCGCGCCGAGGAGGAGCTGGAGCGTGAGGCCGGCGCGGGACCGCCGGACGGCGACTTCCAGCGGGTCGCCCTCTCGCCTCCAGGCGAGGCCCATCCAGACCTGCAGCCCCGCCATCACGGCCAGCAGCAGCATCTTGATCGAGAGCATGCCGGTGAACGCCCGGCTGAAGACCCAGCCGCTTCCCGTCCCCCGGAGCAGCACGTTGAGGATCCCCGTGAGGATGACGGCCTCCATCGCCCGGGAGGTAAGGAAGTGGGCGCGCCTGGCCGCCCCCGGCGCATCGCCCCCTTTTCCCACGGCCGGCAGCATCGCCAAGAGTAACGTCGCCGCTCCGCCCAGCCATGCGGCCACGGCCAGTAGATGCAGCCACACGATCCAGGTCGCTATGCCGATCATGGGGGACCTCACGAGTGACAGAGTAACAGAGTGAGAAAGCGACAAAGGGAGAAGACCGAGTGGGTTACACGGTGCTCCGGCGGGCGGCGTCCGCGGCCGCCATGAAGGCCAGGAGGCCGAACACGACGGTGATGCCGAGCGCCGGGATAAGCTGCGGCACCGGCCCCGCCGCCGCGGGGCTCCCCAGATACAAGGAGCGGCGCAACGCGGCCATGCCGTACGTCAGCGGGTTCAGGCGCATGGTCCAGCCCAGCCAGCCCGGGACGCCGGTCATGGGGAAGAAGGCGCCCGAGAGCACCCACATGGGCAGGAGGATCAGGTTCATGATGGCGTGAAAGCCTTGGGTGGATTCCAGCCGCCAAGCGATGACCAGGCCGAGGCTGGTCAGGCCGAAGGCGATGAGGATCATCACCAGGACCGTCGTGACGACCGAGGCCAGGCTGAGCGACAGCCCGGCGGCCGGGGCCAGGACGAGAAAGAGGACCCCCTGCACCAGGGCCAGCGTCGTCCCGCCCAGCGCCTGGCCCAGGACGATGCCGGGCCGGGGGATGGGCGACACCAGCACCCCCTGGAGGAACCCCGCGTGCCGGTCCTCGATGACCGAGATGGTGGAGAAGATGGCCGTGAAGAGCAGGACCATGGCGAGGATCCCGGGATAGACGTACTCGACGTAGCTCGTGCCCGCCGGCGTCCCCGGCGGCCGGAAGGAGGCCCGCAGCCCCCCGCCCAGGAGCAGCCAGAACACCAGCGGCTGGACGAAGGCCCCCGTGAGGCGGCTCCGCTGGCGGCAGAAGCGCACCACCTCGCGCCAGCAGAGGGTCAGCACCGGCAGGATGAGGCCCTTCATCAGACCGCTCCCCCGTTCGCTCCTTCACCCCACAGGCGGCGACCCGTCAGGTGAACGAAGACGTCCTCCAGCGTGGGTTTGCCATAGGTCACGGATTTTACCTCGCCGGGAAAGGCGTCCACCACCTCCCGCACGAACTCGTGGCCGCGGGGGCGCTCCACGCGGAGGCTCCCGTCCACCAGCACGGGCTCGCATCCGAATCGCTCGCGAATCCGCACGCGCAATCCTTCGGGGCTCCCGGAGTGGATGACGACGACATCCCCCCCCAGCTTGGCCTTCAGCTCGTCCGGGGTACCCAGGGCCACCAGCTTCCCCTGGTGGAGGATCCCCACCCGGTCGCACCGCTCGGCCTCGTCCAGGAGGTGAGTGGTCAGGACAACCGTGATGCGATCCTGGTCGCGGAGCTGGGCCAGGTAGCCGCTGAAGTCCCGGCGCGCGCCGGGATCGAGGCCGGTGCTGGGCTCGTCCAGCAGGAGGAGGTCGGGCTGGTGCACCAGGGCCCTGGCCAGCTCGGTCCGCCGCGTAAGCCCGCCTGAGAGCGTCTCCACCCGGTCGCGGGCGCGCTCCGCCAGGCCCAGTCGGCAAAGCAGCGCCTCCGCCCGTCCCCGGAGCGCGGGGCCCCGCAGCCCGTACAGGTGCCCGTGGTGCAGGAGGTTCTCCATGGCCGTGAGCTTGGGATCCAGGCTGGGGTGCTGGAACACCACGCCCAGATGGCTCCGGACATGGTGCGCCTCGCGGCGGATGTCATGGTCGAAGATCCGCACGATGCCGTGACTCACCGGCAGGAGCGTGGAGAGGATCTTGAACATGGTGGTCTTGCCGCCGCCGTTCGGCCCGAGCAGCCCCAGGATCTCGCCGCGCGCGACGCCGAAGGTGACCCCCGCCAGGGCCACCCGATCCCCGTACGCGTGGCGGAGGTCCTCGATCTCCACGGCCATCTCCCGCCGGGCTCGCGCGGAATCAGGCTCTGGGGACGCCATGCAGGCGCTCCTTGCCGGTCCCGATGCACACCACACGGACCCACCTCGCCGCTAGGTTACTTTGCCACGCGTGAATTCCATTGATGGCTTGGCCCGGTCTTCCGCCCCCGGGGCGAATTGACCTGGCGGCGCTGGCACTCACCCAATGATGTCGAATGGACTCTATCACAGCAAGACCGGCCCCGACAGCCCCTCCTCTAACAAACCTCCAGGCCGGGGAAACCCATCCGCTCCGAGGCCGATCGCCGCCCTCCGGCCCCCGCGCGCATTCCGGCGCCTGCGCCCCCTGCGCGATGCGTGAGGAATGAAGGGCGCCCTTGACCGCGGGATCGCCGCGCCGAACGCCAGGAGGGATCTCGGCCGCTCTCAAGGGGAGCGGGGCGCCCCTGCCGTGGCCGCGGTGAGGGCCTGACGGAGAGTACCGGACAGATCGGGAAGAAGCGCGAACACCAGCAGCACGCACAGCAGGAGCGGGGTCACGGCAATCAACCCCAGGGTCGCCCGCTCGAATCGCAGGTGCATGAAGTACAGAGCGACCAGGGAGGCTTTGGACAGGGCCAGGCCCACCAGCAGGATGGCGATGAGCAGCCTCGCCAGGGGCATGAAGATCACGCCGACCTCGATGATCGTCAGGGCCAGGAGCCACCAGAAGATGGCGAGGTAGTTTGGCTGCGTGTGCGCCTGTGCCATGGCTCTCCTCTGGTTTGTGCGCGCCCGGCGCGCAACGATCCGGCTACAGCAAGTACACGAACGTGAAGACCAGGATCCAGACCAGGTCCACGAAGTGCCAGTAGAGCGCCGCGATCTCGATCTGCCCGGCGTGCCCCTGGTTCAACCCACCCAGCAGGCTCCGGATCAGGTAACAGGACAGATACAGGACACCGCCGGTCACGTGGGCGCCGTGAAAGCCGGTGATGACGAAGAAGGTGGTCCCAAATAGCGAGGCCCCCACGGGTTCCCGCTGAGCCCCAGGCCCTCGCGGATGAGGTGCGTCCACTCGTAGGCCTGCATCCCGAGAAAGCTCGCCCCACCCAGGATGGTGAGGGCCAGGAACTTCCTCAGCGCCACGGCGTCGCCCCGCTGGATCCCGGCCAGGGCCAGCACCATGGTCACGCTGCTGCAGATCAAGAGGAACGTCATGAAAGCCGTGAGCCCCACCCCCAGGACCGACGAGGGCTGCGGCCAATCGGCGCTTCCGTAGCGCAGCGCCCCATAGCCGGCCAGCAGGGCGCCGAAGGACATGGCGTCCCCGGCGAGAAAAATCCACATCCCCAGCTTCCCCCAGCTCTCGGGGGTGAGGGGAGACTCGGCCGGCTCGACCTCCGGCTGCAGCACCGCCACCTGACTCACCGTCCACTCTCCTCGGGCCTCCAGGCGAACGGTACCCCGGGCGCCATGCGCGAGCGGCTCGCCCCCGCCCTACGGTACCGGTAGACCAGCCAGGCCCCGATGGATCCCGCCACGGCAAAAGGCATCGCCATGAGGAACAGGAGGCCCCAGTAAAAGCCTCGAGCGGTCGGGTCGCCCGCGAGGCCGGGACCCGTCCCGCAGACGGCGCAGGCCCGCGCGACCGCCGGCCCCAGGCAGAGAGCGGCCAGCAGAACGCACGCGAACGCCAGGAGGAACCGCTTCATGTCCGCCCGCCCGCTCGCTCCTTGCGCGCCCGGCCCAAGAACCGGGTCACATCAGATAGACGGTCGGAAATAGCACCAGCCACAGGCCCACCACGAACATCCAGTACATCGTGCAGAGCTGGACGCCCACATGGCGCTCCGGCGAGAACCGGCCGCGCGCGGCCAGGACCAGGACGGCGGCCAACCACAGCACCGCCGCGAGGACGTGGAGGCCGTGGCATCCGATCAGCGTGTAAAAGGTCGCCCCGTAGGTCCCGCTCCGGAGGGTCAGGCCGTAGCGCACCAGGCGGATCCATTCGCCCCCCTGCACCGCCAGGAAGGTCGCCCCGAGCAGCGCCGTGAGCCCGAGGCCGCGGACGAGCCCCGCCCGGTTCCCGTCCCGGATCGCTCGCCGGGCCCGCCACATGGTATAGCCGCTCGCCAGCAGAATCCCGGTATTGACCCAGGTGACCCGGATGGGCAGGTACGGCTCGCCGGGCGGCGGCCAGCCCGTGCTCGCCAGCCGGAAGACCAGGAAGGCCCCCAGCAGCCCGGCGAAGAACATCGCCTCAAAGGCCAGAAACATCAGCATGCCCAGGACGGGACTGCTCACCACCGGCGCTCTTTGGGGTGGCTGCCAGGCCGGGGGGTTCCCGTCATCCGGGCCGGGGGGAACGCCCGGAGGTGGCTCGGGCGTGCGGGGTGCCGCCTCTTCCGGCGCCGGGGCCGTCAGGGTTCCCTGTGCCACCACGACCCTCCGAGGCTCTCGCCTCTCGGCTGCGCCGCCTAGAACGGCGCCTTGTTGAGCGCCATCAGGACCAGCAGGGCCGGGAGGTACACGAGCGAAGCGAAGAGGAGGCGCCGCGCGTCGGCCACCGACCGCGAGACCGCCAGGACGATCCCGCAGGCGAGCAGCCCCGTCCCCAGCGCCAGGGCCCCCAGGAAATAGAGGGGACCCGCCAGGCCGATCAGCGTCGGCAGCAGCCCCACGGCCAGGAGGGCCAGGCAGTTGCTCACGATCTGGCGGCCCGTGCTGCAGCCATCCGGCTCGATCACCGGCAGCAGCCGGATGCCCGCCCGCGCGTAATCCGCGCGATACAGCCAGCCGATGGCGAGCGAATGGGGCAACTGCCAGAGAAACAGGATGGCGAAGAGCACCCAGGCCCCGGGGCCCAAGTCGCCCCGCGCCGCCACCCACCCCGTGACGGGAGGCAGGGCCCCCGGAATTGCGCCCAGCACGCTGCAGAGCGAGGTCCGCCGTTTCAGGGGGGTATAGACGAGGAGGTAGCTTACCGCCGTGAAGGCGGTCAGCAGCGCGCTCGTCGCACCGACGCTGAGCCCGAGGTACAGCGGCCCCGCCACGGTCGTCAGCGTCCCGAAGGCCAGGGCCTCGCCCGGCTGGAGCCGGCCGGCCGGCAGGGGGCGGAGCCGCGTGCGCTCCATCCTGGCGTCCAGGTCGCGCTCGAGGAACTGGTTCAGCGCCAGCGCGCCGGCGGCCGCCAGCGCCGTCCCGAGCAAGGCATGCAGCATCCGGAGCGGATCCACGTCTCCGGAGGATCCGAGGTAAAAGCCGACACAGGTCGTGACGAGGATCATCAACACCATCCGGGGCTTCGCCAGGGCAAGAAAGTCCGCGGCCCGGCGGGCGTGAGAGACCTCGCGCGCGCGCTTCCCAGTCAGGACGCCCCCGAGCGCATCCGTTTGCAGGCTCATGCGGTCACCGGTCGTTTTCGCCCATCGTTCGCAGCTGGTGCGGCCTCGTGCGCGACCACGAAGTGCCCCGCACCCGCCGGTGAAGGCCGGCGGGGTCGGTGCTGGGGCAGGTAATCCTCCGCCAGGCCGGGCGGGCTGTACTCGTAGGGTCCCCCGTATACGACGGGCAGCGCCTCCCCCCAGTTCCCGTGGGGGGGCGGGGACGGCGCGGCCCACTCCAGCGTGTTCGCCCGCCAGGGGTTCCGCTCCGCCTGCTTCCCGGCGATCA
>JBBIQE010000098.1:0-12864 GCA_037442485.1 Methylomirabilis sp. (SeqCode) | reverse complement strand
GAGCTGCGCCGGCTGCTCCCTCGGGCGCAGGGCTCCTTGAGCATGGACCTGATCCGCGTCACCCAGGCGCACGACCTCGCCTTCCGGGCCAGGGTGCGAGGGCACGAGATCCGCATGGACATGCCGGGTCATCCGCGCTTCACCGATGCCGGCCCGTCCCCGGTCGAGCTCCTGGTCATGGCCCTCGGGGGGTGCATCGGGATGCATGTGGCCCTCTTCTGCGAGCAGAGGGGCCTCTCGCCTTCAGGTCTGCGGGTGGATCTCTCCTTCACCGTGGCGGAGGAGGAGGGCCGGAGACGCCTATCCAGCGTCTATGCCGAGGTCCAGGCGCCGGGGGTCCCGGCCGAGCTCGGGGCGCAGGCCGAGGAGGCGGCCCGGCGCTCCATCCTGCCCAACAGCTTCGCCCGGGTTCCGGAGCTGGACATCGTTCTCCGGCCCGGGCCCCGAGCGCCCGCCTGAGGGGCACCCGCGCGGGGCAAGGCGTCGGTAGGGGAGAGATCCATGTGGGCTGAGGGTGCCCAGCCACTCCGGGAGACCCTGGCGGCGAAGAAGGGCGCCATCGTCACGGAATGGCTGACGCGCACCCTTCGGACGTATCCCGAGCAGACCTGCCGTTTCCTTTCCCAGGAAAAGGATCCGTTTCGCAATCCCGTCGGGCACGTCCTGGCAGAGGCGCTCCCGGCCCTCTTTGACCAGGCAGTCCAGGGACCCGACGCCGCCCTGCTGCCACGCCTCCTGGATCCCGTGGTGAGGATGCGGGCCGTCCAGGATTTCAGCGCGGCCCAGGCGGTGGCCTTCCTCTTCCTGCTGAAGCAGGTCATCCGAGAGGCGCTGCACTCTCCCCCTCAGCCTCCCCTCTCCCCCGGGGGGGGAGCGGACAACGGTGAGGGGGTGGCGCCCGGAGAAAGCCTGGCGGCCCTGGATGCGCGCATCGACCAGATGGCGCTCCTCGCCTTCGACCTCTTCATGCGGTGCCGCGAGCAGCTCTACGAGATCCGGGCCCGCGAGGCGCGGCGGCGATTCGAGGTCCTGCTCAGGCGGGCGGGGCTGAGAGGGGGAAGCGGAGAAACGGAGAACCGGGGAAACGGGGAAGCAGGAGCGGAACCGGCCGATCCCCCGGGGCTCGGGCTCGCCCATTCGCCCATTCGGGATTGGAAAGAGCCATGAACGCGCTGTCTGCGCTCGCCGTGGTGCTGATCCTGGCCGGGCTGGCCTTCGTGGGAGGACAGGCGGCCGCGCTGCGCCCGGTCCTGGGCGTGATGATGCCGGGGGCGGCCAGCCTGACCTTTCTCCTCGGCCTGGCTTACCGTGTCCTCCTGTGGGCCCGCTCGCCCGTCCCCTTCCGGATCCCCACCACCTGCGGGCAGCAGAAATCGCTCCCCTGGATCAAGGCCGGGTGGCTGGAAAGCCCCTCCAGCACGCCGGGGGTGCTCGCGCGCATGGCGCTGGAGGTGGGGCTGTTCCGCTCGCTGTTCCGGAACACCCGGGTCGAGCTGCGGGAGGGACCCAGGCTGCTCTTCGGCGAGAACAAGCTCCTCTGGCTGGGGGCGCTGGCCTTCCACTGGTCCTTCCTGGTCATCTTCCTGCGCCATCTCCGGTTCTTCCTGGAGCCCGTTCCCGCCTTCGTCAATCTCTTGTCCAGGGTGGACGGCTTCTTCCAGGTGGGGGCACCCGTCCTGTACGTCTCGGACATCGTGATCGCGGCGGCGCTCCTGTACCTGGTGGGCCGGCGCCTGCGCGACCCCCAGGTGCGCTACCTCTCCCTTTTCGCCGACTACTTCCCCCTGTTCCTGCTCCTCGGCCTCGTGGTCTCGGGCCTGCTTATGCGGTACTTCACCCGAGTAGACACGGTGGCGGTGAAGCAGCTCGCCCTGGGGCTCGTGACCTTCTCGCCGGTCATCCCGAGAGAGGTCGGGGCGCTCTTCTTCGTCCACCTCTTCCTTCTGAGCCTGCTTTTGGCCTACTTCCCCTTCAGCAAGCTGATGCACATGGGGGGGGTTTTCCTGAGCCCGACGCGCAACCTGGCAAACACCAGCCGGGCGCGGCGGCATCTCAACCCCTGGAACGGTCCGGTGGCGGTCCACACCTACGCGGAGTGGGAGGAGGAGTTCCGCGAGCAAATCCGGGCGGCCGGGCTCCCGCTGGAGAAGACATAAGCCATGGCCGATCAGACCCCGAAGCCCGAAACGCTCCTGCAGATTGACTACCGGCCTCCCCGGAGGGACTGGCGGAACCCAAAGGTCGAGTTCCGCAAGGGGGTCTTCTGCTACAGCGCCGCGCCCAAGCACCTGGAGTATTTGGGCCTGCCCAACCCGCGGAAGTGGCAGCCCTTCGATTCGGACTGGAAGCTGCCGCCGAACTGGCGGCAGATCATCCTGGAGGGGATGCGGGAGCGCCTGGAGAAGTTCCGGTCGTTCCGCCTCTTCATGGACATCTGCGTTCGCTGCGGGGCCTGCGCGGACAAGTGCCATTTCTACATCGGTTCGGGGGATCCGAAGAATATGCCGGTGCTGCGGGCGGAGCTGATCCGGTCCGTCTACCGGCGGTACTTCACCGCGGCCGGCCGCCTCTTCCCCGGGCTGGCGGGGGCCCGCGACCTCACCGAGGACGTCCTCAAGGAGTGGTTCTACTACTTCTACCAGTGCACGGAGTGCCGCCGCTGCTCCGTCTTCTGCCCCTACGGCATTGACACGGCCGAGGTGACGATGATCGGCCGCGAGCTTCTCAATCTCGTGGGCTGCAACATCAACTGGGTCATCGAGCCGGTGGCGAACTGCTACCGGACGGGCAATCACCTGGGCATCCAGCCCCACGGCTTCAAGGACAGCCTGGACTTCGCCGTGGACGAGCTGGAGGAGATCACGGGGATCCGGGTGGAGGCGCCCATCAACCGGAAGGGGGCCGAGGTCCTGTTCGTGGTGCCCTCGGCCGATTACTTTGCCACCCCTCACTACTACACCCTCCTGGGCTACCTGATGCTCCTGCACGAGATCGGGCTGGACTACACGTTCAGTGCCTTCGCCTCCGAGGGAGGAAACTTCGGCCTCTTCACCTCGCACGAGATGATGAAGCGGCTGAACGCCAAGATCTACGCCGAGGCCAAGCGGCTGGGCGTGAAGTGGATTTTGGGCGGCGAGTGCGGGCACATGTGGCGCGTCCTGCACCAGTATATGGACACCATGAACGGGCCGGCCGACTTCCTGGAGGTTCCCGTCTCCCCCGTCACGGGGACGCGGTTCGAGCACGCCCGGTCCACCAAGATGATCCACATCTGCGAGTTTACCGCCGATCTGATCCACCACAACCGGCTCAGGCTGGACCCGAGCCGGAACGACCACTGGACCGTGACGTTTCACGACTCGTGCAATCCGGCCCGGGCCATGGGCCTGTTCGAAGAGCCGCGCGTCATCCTCCGGAGCGTGTGCAACCATTTCCACGAGATGCCCGGGAACACCATCCGCGAGCAGACCTTCTGCTGCGGCAGCGGCTCGGGCCTCGGGACCGACGAGAACCTGGAGATGCGCCTGCGCGGGGGATTCCCGCGGGCCAATGCCGTCAAGTACGTTCGGGACAGGTTCGGCGTGAATCTGGTGGCCTGCATCTGCGCCATAGACAAGGCGACGCTGCCGCCCCTCCTGGAGTACTGGGTGCCGGGAGTCGAGGTGGCGGGGGTGCACGAGCTTCTGGGGAACGCGCTGGTCATGAAAGGGGAAAAGCGGCGGCGGGCGGATCTGCGCGGCCAACCCGCGGCAGCCGAGGAGGCCCCGGCCCATGCGTGACCGACCGTTCATCCTGGGCGGCCTGGCCCTGTTCCTCGTCCTGGTCACGTTCCCCGTCTGGTACAACCTCGCGGCCGGGACGAGGCCGGGCGGGCCCGAGATCAAGCGGCCTGCCGGGGAGAAAAATTGCGTGGCCGCGACGGCCTACATGCGGAGGTCCCACATGGAGCTTCTGACGGCCTGGCGGGACCGGGCGGTGCGGCAGGCTGTCCGGACCTTCACGGCCTTCGACGGCAGGACCTACACCCCGGCCCTCACCCAGACCTGCCTGAAGTGCCATGCCGGCAAGGCGGATTTCTGCGACCGCTGCCACGCCTACGCGGGCGTCGCGCCGTACTGCTGGGACTGCCACATTGATCCCAGGCAAGCCGAGGAGAGCAGGGGATGACCCTCGACCGGCGAACCTTTCTGGGCGCGGTGGGGCTCTCGGCGCTGGCCGTGGCCGGGAGGGCCGCGGTGGCCTCCCTGGCGACGGCTCCCGAGCGGGAGGGCGGGGCGAGGCGCTGGGGCATGGTAATCGATCCCCAGATGTGCCTGAAGGCGGAGGGCTGCACCGACTGCATCGCCGCCTGCGACAAGGCGCACAACGTGCCGCACCTTCCCGTGCGCGCCCACGAGGTCAGGTGGATCTGGAGGGAACCCTTCGAGAACGCGTTTCCCGATCAGGCCAGCCGGTACACGGCCGAGCTCCTTCGGGGCAAGCCCGTCCTGGTCTTCTGCAACCACTGCGACAATCCGCCCTGCGTCCGCGTCTGTCCCACCCAGGCCACCTGGAGGCGCGCGGACGGCATCGTCATGATGGACTGGCACCGCTGCATCGGGTGCCGGTACTGCGTGGCGGCCTGCCCGTACGGCTCGCGGAGCTTCAACTGGGTGGATCCCCGACCGTACATCCGGCCCTTGAGCCTGGAGTTCCCGACGCGGACCAAGGGCGTGGTGGAGAAGTGCAACTTCTGCGAAGAGCGCCTGGCGAAGGGCGAGCGGCCGGCCTGCGTGGCGGCCTGCCGCCAGAAGGTTCTCACCTTCGGCGACCTGAACGACCCCGGCTCGGAGGTGCGGGAGCTGCTCCGGTCGCGGTACGCCATCCGGCGCAAGCCCGAGCTGGGCACCGAGCCCGCGGTGTACTACCTGGTCTGAGGTCCGTGGGATGTTCATGTTCGAGAAGGCGGTGGTCGGCAGCAGGAGGTACTGGGCCTGGATCGGCGTTCTCCTTGCGGTCATCCTCACGGGTGGCCTCTGCTACCTTCGCCAGCTCCAGGTCGGGTTGGGGATCACGGGGCTCAGCCGGGACGTGATGTGGGGTCTGTACATCGCCCAGTTCACCTTCCTGGTCGGGGTGGCCGCCTCGGCGGTCATGGTCGTCCTGCCCTACTACCTGCACGACTGGAAGGCCTTTGGCCGGATCACCGTCCTGGGCGAGTTCCTGGCCATTTCGGCCGTGAGCATGTGCGGGCTGTTCATCTTCGTGGACATGGGCCAGCCCATGCGGGTGCTGAACGTGCTGCTGTACCCCACGCCCACCTCGATGATGTTCTGGGATATGGTGTCGTTGACCGGCTACCTGCTGCTGAATGCCGTCATCGCCCTGGTCACGCTCACCGCCGAGGAGAAGGGCGTCGCCCCGCCCGGCTGGATCCGGCCCGTCATCATCCTCTCCATCCCCTGGGCCATCAGCATCCATACCGTGACGGCCTTCCTGTACAGCGGCCTGCCCGGGCGATCCTTCTGGCTGACGGCGCTGCTCGCGCCGCGATTCCTGGCGTCGGCCTTCTCCTCCGGGCCGGCCCTCCTGATCCTGCTGACCATGGCCATGCGCCGCCTCACTGGCTTCGATGCCGGAAGAGAGGCGACGGAGAAGCTGTCCCTCATCGTCACCTACGCCATGCTCATCAACGTCTTCTTCGTGCTCGTGGAGGTGTTCACGGTCTTTTACAGCCGGATCCCCGAGCACATGGCGCACTTCGAGTTCCTGTTCGTGGGCCTGCACGGTCACGCCCCCCTCGCCGTCTGGATGTGGACCTCGGTGGTCCTGGCGGCGGGGTCGCTGGCCCTCCTCCTCACCCCCCGCTTCCGCTCGAATGAGAAGACCTTGGCCCTGGCCTGCGGCATGGTCTTCCTGTCGCTCTGGATTGACAAGGGCCTCGGCCTGATCGTGGGCGGGTTCGTGCCCTCGCCCCTGGGCCACGTGACGAGCTACGTCCCGACGGCGCCCGAGATCGGCATCACGCTGGCCATCTGGGCCGTGGGCTTGCTGATGATCACGGTCTTCTACAAGATCGCGCTGTCGGTGCGGGAGGGCCTGGCCGGCTGAACGCCAAATGACCAATGAGCCAATGAGCAACTCGAACCGAGTTCCCAGAACCCATTGGTCCTTGGGTCATGGGGAGTTGGTCATTGAGAGGTGAGGTGGGCATGACGGCTATTGTGTGCATCGTGGCTTGGGGTGGTGCCCTGGTGTTCATCGTCGGCAGCATCGCCCGCGCGATCCGGTACGCCAGGCAGCCCATCCACCTCCGCTGGGAGTTGTACCCCGTCCCCCACGAGGATCCGCGGCGGGTCCGGCATGGCGGGTCCCGGTACGAAGAGGGGGACTGGTGGACCAGGCCGGGCAGATTCCATCTCCTGGGCGAGCTGCGGTTCATGCTGCCGGAGATGCTCTTCCTGAAGGGGCTGTGGGAGTTCAACCGTCCCTTGTGGTACCGCTCCTTCCCCTTCCACTTCGGCCTGTACCTGCTCGCCGGAACGGTCGGCCTCGCGGGGCTGGCCGCGCTCCTGGATGCGTGGGCTCCCGGGCTGATGAAGGGGACGCTCGGCCTGGGCCTTCACCGGCTCTATACGGGCACGGGCCTGGCGGGCGCGGTCCTGGCCTGCAGCGGCGCCGGATTGCTGCTCCAGCGGCGACTCACGGCCGAAGACCTCAAGCCCTATACGGCTCCGGCCGACATCTTCAACCTGTGCTGGTTCCTGGTGGCGATCGGCGGCCTGCTGGCCGGTCACCTGCTGAAGGGACCGGATGATCCCGGCACCGTGGCAATGCTTCGGGCGGTCCTGAGCGGAGATACCGCCGTCAGGATCCCCGGCCTCCTCGCCGCGGGCCTCATCCTCTCCGCGCTTCTCGCCGCCTACATCCCCTTCACCCACATGTCCCACTTCATCGCGAAGTACTTCACCTATCATGCCATCCGCTGGGACGACCGGCCGTACCGGCCGGGGGATCGGATGGAGAAAAAACTGGCCGAGTACCTCACCTATCGTCCGACGTGGTCGGCGGGCCACGTGGGCGCCGACGGCACGAAGACGTGGGCGGAGGTGGCCACGGGGAGTCCGGCCGAGGGGGGAAAGCGATGACCGGCACGCTCAGGCCGGAGGACATGTCCCGGGAGGAGAGGCGGCCGCTCCTGCATCTGGAGAATACGGACCTGATGCCCCTGCCGCCTCCCCTGGATGATCCGGCAAAGGATCGCCCGTGGGCCCCGCTCTCGGCACCGGCGCGGGAGAAGTACGCCTGCTTCCTGGACGACACCTGCGCCGTGAACGTCCCCCAACCAAAGACGCCGGAAGAGGAGCGGGCGCTGGTCGAGAAGTTCCTGGCCGGGCTGGACAAGCTCTTCACCCGGGAGAACAACTGGACCTTCCTCCAGCCCCTCCTCCTCACCCTGGAGCACTGCGCGAGGTGCCAGACGTGCGCCGCGGCCTGTCACGTCTACGAGGGGAGCGGCCATGCCGAGCTGTACCGGCCCACCTACCGCTCGGAGGTCCTGCGCCGGCTCTACTTCAAGTACGTGAAGCGGGGCGGCCTGCTCTCGGCGTACCAGCACGGGGACATCCAGCTCAACTGGCCGCTGGTGGCGCGGCTGATCGAGCTGAGCTACCGCTGCAACCTGTGCCGCCGGTGCGCCCAGACCTGCCCCATCGGGGCGGACAACGGCCTGGTGGCCCACGAGCTGCGCAAGCTCTTCAGCATGGAGATGGGGATCGCGCCCAAGGAGCTCCACGACAAAGGGTCCATGCTTCAGCTCCGGGTCGGCTCCAGCACGGGCATGAACGTCCTGGCGGTCAAAGACAACATCGAGTTCATTGACGAGGAGACGAGCGAGAAGACCGGGATCAGGGTGGCGACGCCATGGGACGTGGAGGGGGCGGACGTCCTGCTGATCCACAATGCCGGGGAGATCCTGGCCTGGCCGGAGAATCCCGGCGCCTTCGCCGTCGTGCTCACCGCGGCGGGGATCCGCTGGACCCTCTCCTCGGACCTCGCCGCCTACGACGCCGTGAATTACGGCCTCTGGTACGACGACGTCCAGTTCGCGCGCGTCGCCATCAAGCACGCCGAGGCGGCCAAGAAGCTCAAGGTGAAGAAGATCGTCATGGGCGAGTGCGGCCATGCCCACAAGGCCCTCTCCGTGGTGGCGGACCGGGTGCTGGCCGGCGATCTCAACATTCCCCGGGAGAGCGGCGTCACGCTCCTTCGGGACATCGTCAGAAGCGGCCGCCTCAAGCTCGATCCGGGGCGCAACGACTTTCCCGTCACGCTCCACGATCCATGCAACCTGGTGCGCCTCATGGGCGTGGTGGAGCCGCAGCGGGAGATCCTCCGCACGATCTGCCCGAGATTTCGGGAGATGGAACCCCACGGCGTGGACAACTACTGCTGCGGCGGCGGGAGCGGCTTCGCCATCATGAGCGGCAACAACTTTCCGGACTGGCGGTTCCACGTCTCGGGGCGGAAGAAGCTCCAGCAGATCCTGAACGCCTTCGCCGATTGTCTCGGTCCCGAGACGCGAAAGTACGTCTGCGCCCCCTGCAGCAACTGCAAGGGGCAGATCCGCGACATGCTGGCCTACTACGGCCTGTGGGAGAGGCACCGGATCCTCTACGGCGGCCTGGTGGAACTCATCGTGAACGCCATGGAGGACGTGAAGCCCGGCTTCATCGAGTGGCAGTGGCACTGACCCCGTTACGAAGAACTTGAACCGCCATGGAGCCAAGGGATTCTTCGTGAGGCGTGAGGCGTCAGGCGCAAGGGGAGGCAAGTGTTCTTCCCCTCACCCCTCACGCCTCACCCCTTACGAAATCTTGGCGTGCTTGGCGGTTTGAGAATTAGGGGGGATCCGATGGGCAAGAAGATTCTGGTCGTGGACGATGAACCGGATGTCGTGGCCTACCTGTCCACGGTGCTCAAGGACCACGGGTACGAGACGCTGGAGGCCTACAACGGGGAGGAGACCATCCAGAGGGCGTTGAAGGAGAAACCTGACCTCGTGACCCTGGATATCACGATGCCCGAGATGAGCGGCGTCAAGGCCTACCGGATCCTGAAGGAGGATCCCGCCCTCAGGCCCATCCCGGTGGTCATCGTGACGGGCATCACCCACGACTTCAAGCGGTTCATCTCGACCCGGCCCCAGGTCCCGCCGCCCGAGGGGTACCTGGAGAAGCCCGTCAAACCCGAAGAGCTTCTGGCCGAGGTGAAGCGGCTCCTCGGCTGATTCCCGTTCGAGTCGAGTGCCACAGTCCCGTCGCGCGCGGGCGGATCGTCAGCCGGAACGGGTCCGGCTCTTCACTCCGTCTTCCTCTTCTGGAGCGCTCTCAGCGCCTCCGCATCGGCCCCTTCCAGGGAGATCCAGGCGCCGCTGGCGGAGGGCTTCTTCGGGCGGCCCAGGCGTCTCGCCGGCTTCTTCCAGCTCGACCTGGAGCAGGCCGGCCACTGCCTTCACGAAGACCTCGGCCGTGACGGGTTTTTCGAGGCAGGCCCGAATGTCGCAGTCGCGATCATGAGTTCCCCCTGGGCTCCCCAACCGCACTGCAGTTGGATTCCCAGGTAAGCAGTCGGTGAAGTCGCGTGGGAAGCGGCGTTGCCAGACCCCGGGCCCCGAGAGCCGGAGCACCGTCTGCCGCCCCCCCGTCCGAGGATGGCCCCGCAGGCGTGCTTCAGTTCCTCAGGCGGTTCTCGGTGTCGGCCCGGCCGTTAACGGTGCGCCAGACCTCCTCGGGCGGGAGCGTGCGGGTGGTGACCACCGTACGGAAGCGGGACCCCGCCAGGACCCCGGCGAGGCCGATCCGCTGGGCGAAGGCCACGAAGAGGGCCAAGCCCCTAGGCCGTGACCGGCTTCTCCGTGAAGGTGATTTCGATTGCGGTGCCACCGTCCAAGGGGGTACCCTGGGTCTGCATCGTGTTGTCCCTCCCCCGTGGGCGTGGGTGGTCGGCTGACCCCCCGCTACCAAAGTAAGGCGCGCAAAACGATGCTTTCTTCTCCGCAAAGATTGGGTTTATCCGGAACGTCGCCGTTCTCTCGCCACGCTCGCCAATCCGCCTGCGGCGGACAGGGCTGGCTGGGCGTTGGCATCAAGCAGCCGGGTTTTGGTGGGAATCATGGGGCCCCGGTTCGCCAAGGAAAAGACCTGCTCGTGTTTCTCTGTGCCTGCCTGTGCGTTCCGCACGCAGACAGGCGGGCCTGGCGATCTTTGCGGAAAAAACCCGGGTTTATGCCACGCGAAGACGGGACGGGACCGACGCGACAAGCTCCGGGCACGGGTCGCGGAATGGGGCGGGGCGGCGGCCGCGAACGGCAGGGCGGATTCGCGGCCGGGCCGGGCGGGAGCTGTGTCTGTCCGAAATGCGGGAAGACGGTACCGCACCGGCGGGGCGTAGCCTGTGTCCAGCTCGCCTGTCCCGACTGCGGGACGGCCATGACCCGGCGGCCGTGAATCGGCGCGGCCAGGCGGTCGGGTCTTATCGCCGGGTCGAGCCGGGGGATGGGGCCACGGCCGAGGCCATCCGTACTGTCTGGCAGGAAACCCAAACGGCGCTGGGGAGAATCCAGTGATCGCCGAGAGAATTCAGCGCCTTCTTGAAGCAGAGGCGAAATCCATCCGCATCGCCGACGTCCGCATTGGCCTGTGCTATACGGCGGTGCTCCTGGACTCGGGGGAGGCGGGGCTGGCCTATACCCTTCGGGAAGAGGTTCGCCCTGGCTGCACGCCCATTCCGGGGGGTCGTCCCTTGGCCGGCCGGGACGCGGCGGAGCTGCTGTCCTATCTTGGCTCCTCCGACCCTCTGGAGCGGACACTGGGTCTGGCCACGGCAAACGCCCTGGCCGGCCTGCGTGCGCTGGGGGGCGTCACGGAGCAGGACGCCCTGGATGCCCTGACCCTCCGGGCGGATGACCGGGTGGGCATGGTGGGGTACTTTGGGCCACTGATTCCCCGGATCGAGGGCCGGGTGGGCTCACTCGTGATCTTCGAACGCACCGCCGAGCGGGCGGCAGGCGTTCAGCCGGCCGAGCGAGCCCTCGAGCTTCTGCCGGCTTGCACGGTGGCGCTGATCACATCAACGGCCCTGCTCACCCAGAGCCTGGATGACCTCCTCCGGGCTGCGGCCGGGTGCCGGGAGGTGGTGCTCCTCGGCCCATCCACCCCGCTGCTCCCCGAGGCTTTCCTCGGCACTGGAGTGACGTGGCTGTCGGGCCTGCTGATCAGTCATCCCGCGGCCATCCTCCGCGTGGTCAGCGAGGGGGGCGGGACCCGCGAGTTTTCTCCGTACGCGCGAAAGGCGAACGTGCGCGTGGCCCCCCAGGCGCAGGGGGAGGAAGGAACTCGATGAAAATCGCGGCGATCACCGATGACGGCCGGACGCTCAGCCGGCACGTCGGCCGCACCAGGTACTTCCTGGTGGTCACGGTGGAGGATGGGAAGATCGCGGGCCAGGAGCTGCGGGACAAGGCGGGGCATCATACATTCGCCCCGCACGAGGCGGCGGGCCACGGCCGCCCGGGGTCCCACGGGCTCGATCCCGCCAGCCAGGGCCGCCATGCCGGGATGCTCGCCGCCATCGCCGACTGCCAGGTGGTGCTGGCCGGGGGCATGGGGCAGGGCAGGTGCGGCCATCTGCAAGCGCGACCCGAACTCACGCACTGAGGGCCTGGCGACGCGCCTGCTCCTGCGCGGGGCAGGCCATCTTGGGGAGGTCTCCATGCGAATCGTCCGATTCCAGACCGGGCAGCACACCGCACACGGGGTGTGGGAAGATGACCTGATTCGGGAAATCAGCGGGTCCATATTCGCGGAGTTTACGGTCGGTCCGACGACGCACCGGCTGGCCGATGTCCGCCTGCTTCCCCCGGTCGAGCCGACCAAGATTCTCTGCGTGGGCTTGAACTTCCGGGACCACATCGAGGAGCTGGACAGGGACATGCCGAAGCTCCCCAGCCACTTCCTCAAGCCCCTGACCGCCATCCTCGGTCCCGAGGAGCCCATCGTCATTCCACGGGTGGCCCACCGGGTGGATTACGAGGGAGAGCTGGCCGTGGTGATCAAGGACCGGATCAAGGACGTTCGCGCCGAGGAGGCCCTGAGGCACGTCCTGGGCTATACCTGCTTCAACGATGTCACCGAGCGCGAGCTGAGCGAGATCCCGGGCCAGCTCACCCGGGCCAAGGGCTTCGACACCTTCGCGCCCTTCGGGCCCTGCATCGCCACGGATCTCGACCCGTCCGGTCTGGTCCTGCGGACGCTGCTGAACGGCAGGCTGGCGCAGGAGGGGCGGATCGCCGACCTGATCTTCCCCATTCCCTTCCTGATCCACTACCTGTCCCAGTGCATGACGCTGCTGCCGGGGGACCTGATCAGCACGGGCACGCCGCGCGGGGTGGCGGCGATGAAGCCCGGGGATGTCGTCGAGGTGGCGATTGACGGCATCGGCGTGCTCCGGAATCCGGTCACGGCGGCCTGAGAGGGGCACCGATGGAGGGAGTGTCGTCATGACGGAACGACAACGGAAGCGCGAGGCTTCCGATCCCACGGCAACCCAGGTGGCGCCGGAGCCCCACGCGCAGCACCCCCCCGATGCGCCCGGGACAGCGGGACCAGGAACCGCTCAGCCTCGAGCTTGCCTGGCTGGTCATCGAGGCGGCCGGGGTGCTCTCCCGGCTGCGGCGGATCCTGGCGCGCGTTTGACCGGGCATCCGTGACCAGACCCGCCCTGCGCAGGCGATACGACGACCTGTTCGCCCCGGCCTACGACCGGTTCGTGGCGTGGCACTCGAGAGGGCCCACGGGACCGATGCGAAGGGCGCCCGGGGGGGCG
>JBBIQE010000097.1:0-13111 GCA_037442485.1 Methylomirabilis sp. (SeqCode) | reverse complement strand
AAAAAACTCTTGACAAGCTCCATAGGAAGTCTCCCCCGCGGCGGGGAGAGGGGCTCAGGCGTTGGGTTCCTCTCCGGCGGGGAGACGGTGTCAGGCGGTGGGTTCCTCTTGGTCAACAACGCCGGGATGATCCTGCCCGGTAAACGTTCAGACTCGGGCGGCATCCCACGGTGTCACCCCGGCGAACCCCGGATCGGCGTCCGGGGCAGGCGCCGGGGTCCAGAAACTCCGGCGCCCTGGATTCCGGCTTCCGCCGGAATGAGGACGCAGGAAGAGGCCAACTCGGCACAATGGACGGGCTGAACGTTTGCCCTGCCCGAACGGATGACGCACGAGACGTCCCCGGCCGACTGGGATCGGCTGCTGGCCGTGAACTTGTGCGGAGCCGTCATGCTCTGCCGGCTGGTTGTTCCCCACATGCTCCAGGCCGGCTACGGGCGGATCATCGACGTGACCCGCACCCACAAGGGGGAGCCGTCCCACGGGGCCTGCCGTGCCTCGAAGGCGGCACTTTTTGCCCCGACCCGGGTCATGGCCAGAGAGCTGCGGGGGACCGGGGTCCTCGTGAACGGTCTGGACCCGGGGTGGATCCGGTCCGAGGTGTCCCCCCCGGGGGCGGCGAGCCCCCCGAGACGGTCGTGCCGCTGGCCAGTCTGCCCGCCCGGGGTCCCTCGGGACGGGAGTTCGTGGTGCGCTCCTATCGCATGTTGAATCTGGAACGGAGAAGTCGTGAGGCGTGAAACGTGAGGCGTCGAGGGAACTGCGCCTCACCCCTCACGCCTGACTCCTCACGAGGAGAGAAGGATGGCTGAGGCGGAGAATACCCTGGCGGTCTTCATCGACTTCGAGAACCTGGCGCAGGGGTTCAAGCACAGCAAGGAAGACTTCGACATCCACCGGATCCTCGAGCGCCTGGTGGAGAAGGGCAAGGTGATCGTCAAGGTCGCCTACGCCGACTGGAGCCGCTACGCCAAGTACAAGCAACAGTTGCACGAGGCCGCCATCGAGCTGATCGAAATTCCCAAGCGGTCCATGACGGGCAAGAACTCGGCCGACATCCGGCTGTGCGTGGACGCCATGGATCTGTGCTACTCGAAGGCCCACATCGACACCTTCGTGATCGTGTCCGGAGACAGCGATTTCTCCCCGCTCGTCTCCAAGCTGAAGGAGAACGGCAAGCGCGTCATCGGGCTGGGGATGAAGGAGTCGACCTCCACGCTGCTCAGCGACAACTGCGATGAGTTCATCTTCTACGAGACCCTGGGCAAGCCCGACCGGGTCACGCCGCCGGGCCTGCGGGACATTCCCAAGGACAAGCGCGAGGTCTTCGAGCTGCTCCTGGACACGATCGCCGGCCTCATCCGGGAGAACAAGGAGATCCTCTGGTCCTCCATGGTGAAGGACACGATGAAGCGCAAGCGTCCGGCCTTTTCCGAGCGGGGCTACGGCTACCGGACCTTCAGCGACCTGCTGGAGGACGCGCAGAAGCACGGGCTGATCGAGCTGCGGACGGATCCCGCGAGCGGCACGTACGTGGTGGTAGGGTTCGGGAGGGGCGGGCGGTGAAATGGGGGGCACCCGGAGGGTCGCCGAATGCCCGACGGGTACCCGAATGGGGACTCCCGCGGGCCCGGTGAGGCGTCAGGCGGAACCTCGCAAGGCGTGAGGCGTGAAACGTTGGGAGCACTTGCCCCCTACGCCTCACGCCTTACGGTTCAGGCCTCACGTTTCCCGTGTCAGCCTTGCGCGCGCAGCCGGCCCAGGCGCTCGGACTCTTCGGCGTGGGCGGCCAGGATGGCCAGGAGTTCCTGGATCTTGGCCTCGAGCTGGCGGATCAGCGCCCGGTTCCGGACGGCCAGACGCCGCCGGTCCAGGGCGCGGGCCACCGTGGCGAGCATCACCTCGTTCTTGAATCCCTTCACGATGAAGTCGAAGGCTCCCAGCCGGAGGGCGGCGATGGCGTTCTCGGACGTGGGATGGGCCGTGGCGATCACCACCGGGGAATCGGGGATCGCCTCGCCGAGCTTCGCCAGCACCTCCAGGCCGGACATGCCGGGCATCATGATGTCCAGCAGGACGACGTCAACGGCTTCCCGGCGGGCGATCTCCAGCGCCCGCGGGCCATCCTCGGCGGCATAGGTGCGGTAGCCCGCCTCCTGGAGCACGTCGGTGAACAGTTGCCGGGCCAGCGGCTCGTCGTCCACCACGAGGATCGTCCCGGCTTCGGGCGCAGGGGTCGGGGGGGCCTCCACGGGCCGGGCCTGCTGCGCATGCCGGGCCACCTCCAGCTCGTGCAGATAGGCCAGGGCCCGGTCCAGGTCCCGATTCAGGTGTCGCACCCTCAAGAGGGCTTCCACCCGGGCGAGCAGCTCGGCGCGCTGGAAGGGCTTCGTGAGGAAATCGTCCCCGCCCGCGGCCAGGGCCCGCTCCTTGTCGGAGAGCTGGTGCAGGGCGGTGACGAACAGGATGGGGATGCCGGCGCTCTGGGGTTCCGATTTGAGGCGGGCGCAGACCTCGAATCCGGAGATGCGGGGCATCATGAGGTCGAGGATGATGAGGTCGGGCTTCTGCTCGCGCGCCAGCCGCAGCCCTTCCTCGCCCCCGCCGGCCAGGAGGACCTCGAACCCGGACGGAAGGAGCATCGCCTCTATCAGTTCCAGGTTCTGCGGCTCGTCATCCACGACGAGGATCCGCAGGGGGCTACCAGCCTCGGGTCTCGTCATGCTCGCATCCCCTTCCCGGGCCCCGTCCCCCGGAGGACCCGGGGGTTGGCGGGTCGCAGCGCACCTGCGCCTTCAGGGGCCCGCTCCCCCACGGGGGCAGTCCGCAGGCGGGCCCTGTTCCCTACGGCCCGGGGATTCTTGCACACCCCCGGCGAATAGTAAAGCCCGGCCGGCATCCGGTATGCGCAGGGTCGGTCCCCCGGACGGATTCGCCTTGATTCCCCCGACCGGTTCCTGGTAACGTTGTCATATGCTCGTGCGACCCGCGCGAAAAGGAGGCTCCCATGCCGCCATGGCGGTGGATGGGGGATGGGGGTATAGGGTAGAGGCCGGGAGGAGGGGGCCGGGCGAATCCGCTCGGCGGGGATGGGGCAGGATCCGGCACCATTCATCCGGAAGCCGGTTCGGCTCGCTCCCGCCGAGCTCTGATATCCGACTTCCGATCTCTGACCTCTGCCCATCAAGGAAAGGAGCGAGCGATGGCACGGTGGCTGGGGGTGGCATTCCTAGTGCTCGGCCTGGCGGGCAGCAGTGCGGCGCAGGAAAAGGGGCTGGTCCTGTACGGAAGCCCGGATCGTGACTGGGTGGCCGCGGTGGCGGCCAAGTTCACCAGGGACACCGGCATCAAGGTGGACTGGATCCGGGCCAGCAGCAACGAGATGTATGCCCGGATCGAGGCGGAAAAGGCGAACCCCAAAGGAGACGTCTGGTTCGGCGGGACCGGCGACCCGCACTTCGACGCGGCCGAGAAGGGGCTGACGGAGCCGTACTGCTCGCCCAAGATGGCCGAACTCAGGGACTTCATGCGGGATCCCATCGGCGGGTGCCGGACCCTCGGCCTGTACGCGGGGCCTTTGGGATGGGCGGTGAACGAGGCCATGCTGAAGAAGCTGGGCAAGCCCATGCCCCAGACCTGGGACGACCTGGCCAAGCCCGACTACAAGGGCCTGATCGCCATCGCGAATCCGAACACCTCGGGGACGGCCTACACCACCCTGGTCACCATCCTGCTCATGAAGGGCGAGGAGAAGGGCTGGGAGTACCTGGCCCGGCTCCACAAGAACATCGCCCAGTACACCAAGTCGGGGTCGGCCCCGGGGCAGTTGGCGGGCCGGGGCGAGGTGGCCATCGCCATCATCTTCCTCCACGATGTGGTGATGTTCGCGGAGGAAGGGTTTCCGGTAAAGGCGGTTTCCCCAGCGGACGGGACTGGCTATGAGATCGGCGGGCTGAGCCTGATCAAGGGCGCGCCGCACAAGGAGAACGCCAAGAAGTTCATCGACTGGGCGCTGACACCCGAGACCCAGGCCATCGCCAAGGACTACCGGTCGTTCCAGTTGCAGTCCAACAGGAACACCCCGCTTCCGCCGGTGGTCATCAAGCACGGTGTGGACTTCGAGCACGTCAAGACCATCAAGTACGATTTCCTCTGGGCGGCCAAGAACCGGGAGCGGATCCTCAAGCGCTGGACGGAGCAGATCTTCTCCCAGGCCCGCTGACAACGTTGCGACGATTCGCCTGACCCCCTCCCTCGCCCTCCCCCCTTTGAGGGGGAGGGGAGGGGGGCCTGATGGCCGATGGCTTTTCTGGGATCGCCGTGACATTGGTGCGCAATCCGGCCTGCCTGCTGGGCGGCGTCGGCCTCCTGGCGATTTCGCTCCTCGTCCCGTTCCTGGGGCGAGAGGGTCGGCTGTTTCGCTTCGAAGGGGAGGCGCTGTCCCTCACGCCACTGGCGCTCGCCGGACGGCATCCCGGGTTCTGGGTTCTGCTGATCCTGGCGGTGGCGGGGGTGGCCTTCGGCCTCATCCGGCAGGAGCGCGGATACCGTCCAGCCCTGTGGGGAGGCGGCCTGGGGTGCCTCCTGGTCCTGTGGCTCACCTGGGCGGCCGCGGTGAAGCCGTACGCCTTCGGCCCCGGCGCCATGCTGGCGCTGGCGGTCTGCCTGCTGGTGCTGGCCCACGGGCTCTCCCAGGGCGGGTACATTCGGGCGGACACGTTCGTGGTCGCCTGCATCCTCGCCCTGGCGTTCTTCGTCCTGCTGTTCATCCTCTTCCCCCTCCTGGCGGTGCTGCGCCACAGCGTGATGGATGCGGGCGGCCTCCGCCTCGGGCTCTTCCTCGAGACGCTGCGGCGCTACACCGCCCTGGGGCGCGTCCTGCGCAACAGCGTAGGCCTGGCGATCTTCGTGGGCATCACGTCCACGCTGATCGGGCTGGCCTTCGCCCTGGCCGCGGCGCGATCCCGGTCGCGGCTCACCGTGCTGCTGCGGGCCTTCTCGCTGCTGCCCATCATCACGCCGCCCTTCGTGATCGGCATGGCCATCATCCTGCTCTTTGGTCTGCAGGGGCTTGTGACGAGCCGCCTGCTCGGCCTGAAGACCCGCGGGGTCTTCGGCTTCCCCGGCCTGGCCCTGGCCCAGACGCTGTCCTTTGCGCCGGTGGCCTTCCTCGTCATCGCCAGCGTGGTGGAGTCGGTCAACCCGGCCCTGGAAGAGGCGAGCCTGACGCTCCGGGCCGGGCGCTGGGAGACCTTCTGGAACGTGACGCTGCCGCTGCTGCGGCCCGGGCTCGCCAACGCCTTCCTGCTCACCATCATCGAGTCGCTGGCGGACTTCGGCAATCCCATCATCCTGGGCGGGGAGTTCGAGGTCCTGTCCACGGAAATCTATTTCGCCATCATCGGCCGCTTCGACCAGAGGCTGGCGGCGACGCTGGGCCTCATCCTGCTCGGCTTCAGCCTGGCCGCCTTTCTGCTCCAGCGGCAGTGGCTGGGGGAGCGCTCGTACGTCACGGTGACGGGGAAGCCCCCGTCGGGGACCCCCATGCCGCTGCCCCGCGGCCTGGAGGTCGGCCTGCTCACCTTCTGCGTGGCCTGGTGCGCCTTCACCCTGGCCATCTACGTCTCCGTGGTCACGGGCGGCTTGGTGGAGATCTGGGGCATCAACAACGCCTTCACGCTCCGGCACTACCACCAGCTCCTCCGGGACGGGATGGAGGCCCTGCAGACCACCCTGATCCTGGCGGGGATCTCGGCCCCCCTCACCGCGGCGGTCGGCATTCTGCTGGCGTACCTGGTGGTGCGCCACCAGTTCCCCGGCCGGGGCCTCCTGGAGTTCACCTCCATGCTGTCCTTCGCCGTGCCCGGCACCGTGATCGGAATCGGCTACATCCTGGCGTTCAACCAGTCGCCGTTCCTCCTCACCGGGACGGCGACCATCATCGTGATCTCCTTCATCTTCCGGAACATGCCGGTCGGGATCCGGAGCGGGGTGGCGGCGCTGGCCCAGATCGACCAGGCGCTGGAGGAGGCCTCGATCACGCTGCGGGCCTCCTTCGCCACGACCATCCGCCGCGTGGTGCTGCCCCTGATCCGGCCGGCCATCGTCTCGGCGCTGGTGTTCAGCTTCGTGCGGTCGGTGACCGCCATCAGCGCCGTGGTGTTCCTGGTGAGCGCCAAATGGCAGGTCAGCACCAAGGTGATCCTGGACCAGGCGGAGAACGGGCGCTACGGCCTGGCGACGGCCTACAGCACCGTGCTCATCGTGATCATGGCCGCCGCCATCGCCTTCATGTACCTGATGGTCGGCCGGCGGCCCGCCCTGGGAGGCCTGGAAGGAGGAGGGCTGGCGTGACCGCAGGGGGAAGTCCTCGGGCGGCCCGGGTCGTCCTGGAGGGGGTCAGCAAGCGCTTCGGGAAGACGGTGGCGGTGGACGAGGTGAGCCTGACCGTCCAGCCCGGGGAGCTGGTGACGCTCCTCGGCCCCTCGGGCTGCGGGAAGACCACCACGCTCCGCATGGTGGCGGGCCTCGAGACGGCGAGTTGCGGCCGGATCTACATCGGGGATGCCGAGGTCACGCACCTGCCGCCCAACGCCCGCGACGTGACCATGGTGTTCCAGTCCTACGCCCTGTTTCCCCACCTCACCGTCTTCGAGAACGTGGCCTACGGCCTGCGCGTCCTCAAGCGACCCGAGGCCGAGATCCAGCAGGCGGTGCGCCGCGTCCTGGAGCTCACGGGCATGCCCGGCCTGGAGGGGCGGAGCCCCAGCGCCCTCTCGGGCGGGCAGCAGCAGCGGGTGGCGGTGGCCCGGGCCCTGGTCATGCAGCCCAAGGTGCTGCTCTTCGACGAGCCGCTCTCCAACCTGGACGCCAAGCTGCGCAAGCGGATGCGGGAGGAGATCCGCCTGCTCCAGCAGCGCCTGGGGATCACGGCGATCTACGTGACCCACGATCAGGCCGAGGCGCTGGCCATCTCGGACCGGATCGTGGTCATGGACCGGGGCCGGGTGTCCCAGATCGGGACCCCGCTGGAGCTGTACCGGGCGCCGGCGAACCGCTTCGTCGCCGAATTCATCGGCGAGGCCAACTTCCTCCCGGCCGAAATCGAGTCGGCCGGGGATGGATGGGCGGGCATCCGGATCGGCCCGCAGCGGCTCCGGGTGCAGAGCCGGCCCCTGCCCGCGGGCCCGGTGACGGCCCTGGTGCGTCCCGAGGCCATCCGGATCCGGACCGGGGGTGAAGGCCTTCGCGGGACCATCCAGAAGGTGTCCTACCTCGGCTCGTCGGC
Organism: Methylomirabilis sp. (SeqCode); assembly: GCA_037442485.1. GTDB lineage: Bacteria > Methylomirabilota > Methylomirabilia > Methylomirabilales > 2-02-FULL-66-22 > 2-02-FULL-66-22. Next base: position 5,823 of record JBBIQE010000097.1, on the reverse strand, counting down.
GGACTACACCGTGGAGACGGAGCTGGGCCCCATCCTGATCACGGAGTACGCCATGGAGGATGGCGTCCGCGCCCCCGGGACGGGCGTGGGGCTGGAATTCCTACCGCACGGGGTGGTGCCGCTGCCGGGCGCCCCCTAACGGATCCCGAATGCCGAATGTCGGATGCGTCGGTCTGCAATCCGAAATTCGCATCCCCCGTTCGCCACCCATCTGGCGGGTTTTTGCTTGACGGGTCAGGACGGGTCGCGCAGAATAGGCGGCAAGCCAACGGCGTTCGCCAGTTCGCCAGTTCGGCAGTTCGAGCGTTGTGGAGACTCTCGAGCAGCCGAACGCTCGAACCGTCGAACGCCCGAACGTTTTTGGGCAGGCCATTCCCATGACCGACATCCGCTTTGGCACGGACGGCTGGCGGGGAATCATCGCCGAGGATTTCACCTTCGCCAATGTTCGCCTGGTCGCGCGGGCCATCGCCCGGCGCGTTCTGGCCGAGGCGGCAGGGGGCCGCCCCCACGTCCTGGTCGGCCACGACACCCGCTTCCTGTCCCGGGAGTTCGCCCGGGCGGCGGGCGAGGCCATGGCCGGCGAGGGGGTCGAGGCGAGCCTGACCGAGGCCTTTGCCCCGACACCCGCCTTCTCGTACGCCGTGGTCCGCCTGGGGGCCGCGGGGGCGGTCGTCATCACCGCCAGCCACAATCCGCCGGAATACAGCGGGGTGAAGTTCAAGTCGTCCTTCGGCGGATCGGCCCCGGTCGCATTCACCCGGGCCGTGGAGGAGGAGATCCGGCGACTCCAGGCGGAAAGTTCGCCGGTCGCCGGTCGCCGGTCGCCGGTCGCCGTCGGCTCGTTCGACGCCCGCACGCCCTGGCTGGACCGCCTGGAGGAGCTGGTGGATCTCGCCCGGATCGGGCGGAGCGGAATCCGGGTGGTGCTGGACGTCATGTACGGCGCAGCCCAGGGTCTTCTGGCGGGGCGGCTGCGGCGGGCGGGGGCCACGGTGCGCGAGCTTCACGGCGAGCTGAATCCGGGCTTCGGCGGGCTCCATCCCGAACCGATCCCGGCCTACCTGGGCGCCCTCATGGATGCCGTGAAGGGCTGGGAGGGGCGGGGGCCGAGGGTCGGCTTCGCCTTCGACGGGGACGGCGATCGCGTGGCGCCCGTGGACGAGGACGGACACGTCGTCACGCCGCACCAGACCCTGACGCTGCTCCTCCGCCATCTGGTGCGGAACCGCGGCCAGCGCGGGGCGGTCGTGAAGTCGGTCAACATCGGCCATATGGTGGACGCCGAGGCCGAGGCCCTGGGCCTGCCCCTGGTGGTCACCCCCGTGGGGTTCAAATTCATCGCCGAGGCCATGCGCGAGCACGACGCCGTGGCGGGGGGCGAGGAGAGCGGGGGCTTCGCCGTGCGGGGCCACATCCCGGAGCGGGACGGGGCCTTCATCAGCCTGCTGCTGCTGGAGTGCATGACCATGACGGGCAAGTCGCTGGGCGCCCTGGTGCGCGAGATGGAGGCCGACTACGGGCCCCACCGGTACGGGCGCCTGGACCTGCGCCTCTCCTCGCTCCAGGCGCGCGACCGGGTGGTGGCCGCGCTCTCCGGCGCCCCGCCGGACCGGGTCCTGTCCGTGCCGGTCCGTCACGTCGAGACGATGGATGGGCTCAAGCTCACCCGGGCGGATGGCAGTTGGGTCATGCTGCGCGCCTCGGGGACGGAGCCCCTGCTCCGGATCTACGCCGAGGCCCCCACCGAGGGCGACGTCGAGGCGCTGCTCGCGTGGGGCCGCGCCGTGGCTTTGGGGGAGGCGTAGGTGAAGGCGGGAGGTCTGGCCATGGGCAGGCGATCGACCCCAGGCCCCCAGGCCGCGCGCAGCCGCCCCATCGAGCACGAGGAGAGACCCTGGGGCAGCTTCAGCACGCTGGAGGAGGGCCCCGGTTACAAGGTGAAGCGGCTGGTGGTGCAGCCGGGGCAGCGGCTCAGCCTGCAGAAGCACCGCCACCGCGCCGAGCACTGGGTGGTGGTGCGTGGGACGGCGACGGTGGTGCGGGGGGAGGAGCGGCTCACCCTGCGGGGGCGGCAGTGCGTGCTGATCCCGCGTCAGGCCTGGCACCGGATCGAGAACCGCGGGCGGCAGCCGGTGGTGGTCATCGAGGTGCAGCACGGGAGCTATCTGGGGGAAGACGACATCGTCCGCCGGCAGGATGATTACGGACGGATAGAGCCGCGAGCCGCGAGTCGCGGGCCGCGGGGGAAGCGCGTGGCGGGGAGTCGGAAGTGAACCGGTTGTACGTCGTGGTGATGGCGGGGGGAAGCGGGGAGCGGTTCTGGCCGCTGTCCACGCCCTCGCATCCCAAGCAGTTTCCCCCGCTCCTGGACGGGCGGAGCTTCTTCCAGCACACCGTGGAGCGGGCCACCGCGCTGGTGGGCGAGTCCCGGGTGCTGGTCGCGACGCGGCGGGACCTCTTGCCCATCGTCCGGGAGCAACTGCCCGGATTCCCCGTGGAGAACTGCGTCCTCGAGCCCGTGGGCCGGGACACCGCCGCGTGCATCGGCCTGGCCGCCCTGGTCGTGGAGCGGCGGGCACCGGGCGCCCGCATGCTGGTCGCCCCGTCGGATCACTACATCAGCCCGCCGCACGCCTTCGAGGAGACGATCCGGCAGGGCCTGGCGCTGCTGGATCGGGTGGACGGCCTGGTGACCCTGGGGATCCCCCCGACCCGGCCGGAAACGGGGTACGGTTATATCCTGGCCGGCGAGGCGGTGGCGGAGCAGCCGGCCGCCCGGCGGTGCGAGCGGTTCACCGAAAAGCCGGATCGGAGGACGGCCGAGCGGTTCGTGGCGGATGGCCGCTATTACTGGAACAGCGGGATCTTCCTCTGGGGAGCGGCCACGATCCTCAAGGCCATGGCCCGGCATCTGCCCGAGCATTGGCGCTGCCTGGAGGCGATCCGGGCGGCCCTGGAGACGCCCGAGGAAGGGCGGGTCCTGGACGAGGTTTTCCCCCGCATCCCCCGCGTCTCCGTGGATGTGGGCATTCTCGAGCGGGCGGATGACGTGTACATGATTCCCGCCACCTTCACGTGGGACGACGTGGGGGCCTGGAGCGCCCTGGGGCGCATCCTTCCGCCCGACGAGCACGGCAATGCCGTGGTGGGCCGCCACGTCGGCCGGGACAGCCACGGCTGTGTAGTCTATGGGGCGACCCGGCCCATCGGGACCATCGGCCTGCGCGACCTGGTGGTGGTGGAGACGCCCGAGGGAGTCCTGGTATGCCCCAAGGAGCGGGCCCAGGAGGTCAAGGATCTGGTGCGGCTGTTGCGGCAGAGGACGGCATGAGTCCGCCGACGGCATTGATCACCGGCATCACGGGCCAGGACGGCTCCTACCTCGCCGACTTCCTCCTCACGCAGGGCTACCGGGTGGTGGGCATGGTCCGCCGCGCCAGCACCGAGAACTTCGAGCGGATCGAACACCTGCGGGGCAAGGTGGAGATCTGCCAGGCGGACCTCCTGGACCAGCTCTCGCTCATCAACCTGCTCCGGGCCGTCCGGCCGCGGGAGGTGTACAATCTGGCCTCCCAGTCCTTCGTCCCCACCTCCTTCGAGCAGCCGGTCCTGACCGGGGAGTTCACGGCGCTCGGGGTGACCCGGATGCTGGAGGCGGTACGCCTGGTGGACCGGGAGATCCGGTTCTACCAGGCCTCCTCCAGCGAGATGTTCGGCAAGGCGCAGGAGGTCCCCCAGACCGAGAAGACCCCCTTCCACCCCCGCAGCCCCTACGGGGTGGCCAAGCTGTACGGCCACTGGATCACCGTGAACTACCGGGAGAGCTACGGGCTCTTCGCCTGCTCGGGGATCCTCTTCAACCACGAGTCCCCCCGCCGGGGGAAGGAGTTCGTGACGCGCCGGGTGAGCGACGGGGTCGCCCGGATCCGGCACGGCCTGGACCGGACGCTCGCCCTGGGAAACCTGGAGGCCCGCCGGGACTGGGGCTACGCCGGGGATTACGTCGAGGCCATGTGGCGCATGCTGCAGCAGCCGGAACCGGACGACTACGTCATCGCCACGGGCGAGACCCACAGCGTGCGGGAGCTGTGCGAGGTGGCCTTCGGTCACGTCGGCCTCGACTGGCAGGCGCATGTCATCACCGACCCGCGCCTCGTGCGCCCGGCCGAGGTGGACCTGCTCCTCGGGGATGCCAGCAAGGCCAAACGGGTCCTGGGCTGGCAGCCTCGGGTCAGCTTCCAGCAGCTCATCGAGATGATGGTGGAGGCGGACCTCGAGCGGGTCGGGCACCTGGCGCCCTCGGCTCGGGGGCGATGAGAAATTTCCACCCGACAACGGACAACCGGTCCCGGGCTCCCTCGGGTTGCCCGTGCCCCGTTTTCCCTTGTCGGTTGTCGGTGTTTCCTCGGAAGGCTCGGTGTTCCGTTGTCAGGTGAACGGGGGCCAGCATGAACGTGTCTGTGATCGGCACGGGCTATGTGGGATTGGTGACCGGGGCCTGCCTGGCGGAGGTGGGGCACCAAGTCGTCTGCATGGACGACGATGCCCGCAAGATCCGGGTGCTCCTGGACGGGGGCATGCCGATCTACGAGCCGCACCTGGAGGGCATGGTGCGGCGCACCCGCGCGGCCGGACGCCTCCAGTTCACCGCGGATGTTTCCGAGGCGGTGCGCGATGCGGCCGTGATCTTCATCTGCGTCAACACCCCGCCCCTGCCCGACGGCGAGGCGGACCTCTCCTACGTGGAGTCGGCGGTGCGGCGGATCGCGGAGCAGGCCACCCGCAGCACGCTGATCACCGAGAAGTCCACGGTGCCGGTGCAGACCGGCGCCTGGATCGAAAAGACCCTGGCCGTGTACGGCAAGCGGCCCGGCGTGCAATTCGACGTGGCCTCCAACCCGGAGTTCACCCGCGAGGGGATGGCGGTGGAGGATTTCCTGCATCCGGACCGCATCGTGGTGGGGATCTCGAGCGCCCGGGCCGAGCAGACGCTGCGCGAGCTGTACGCGCCCATCATCGAGGGGCGGTTCCGCTGCCCCATCCACGCCGACTGCCGGCAGGACCGGGCCGTCCCGTTCGTGGTCACGGACATCCGCAGCGCCGAGCTGATCAAACACGCCAGCAACTCCTTCCTGGCCCTGAAGATCTCCTTCGCCAACGCCCTGGCCGACGTGTGCGAGCTGGCGGGCGGCGATATCCTCGAGGTGACGAAGGGGGTGGGGCTGGACCGGCGCATCGGGCGGGCGTTCCTGAACGCGGGGATCGGGTTCGGGGGCTCCTGCTTCCCCAAGGACGTGAAGGCCTTCGTCAAGATCGCGGAGAAGAGCGGGTACGACTTTGCCCTGCTCAAGGAGGTGGACCGGATCAACGAGCGGCGGCGCGAGATGGTCCTGGAGAAGCTGAAGAAGGCCCTGTGGATCCTGCGGGGGAAGCGGATCGGGCTGCTGGGGCTGGCGTTCAAGCCCGAGACCGACGATGTCCGCCAGGCCCCCGCGCTGGCGATCGCGCGCCGGCTGATGGAGGAAGGGGCCGAGGTGCGCGGCTACGATCCCCAGGCCGGCGCGAAGGCGGCGGGGGCCCTGCCTGAACTGACGATCTGCTCGGGCCCCTATGAGGTCGCCGCGCAGGCGGAGGCCCTGATCCTCTGCACGGAGTGGGCCGAGTTCCTCGGCCTGGACTGGCCGCGGGTGAAGGCCCAGATGATCCGGCCCCTGATCCTGGACGGGCGCAACGCGCTGGACCGGGAGAAGCTCATTACCCTCGGGTTCGAGTACATCGGGATCGGGCGGTAGGTGCGTGGCGCACCGAGCGCCGAGGACG
>JBBIQE010000096.1:0-13524 GCA_037442485.1 Methylomirabilis sp. (SeqCode) | reverse complement strand
GCAGTGAGCAGACAGCAATACCTGAGCCCGGATTATTGCCAGATGCCCGAGACACCCTCACCCGCGCCCTCTCCCATCGAGGGAGAGGGACACACTTTTTGATCCCCTCTCCCCACCGCGGGAGAGGGCAGGGTGAGGGAGTGGTTCGCACCTGCGAAGTGATTTCAGGAATAATCCGAGTTAGATGACATGCTGTGCCTCCGGGTCCCAGTGATCGCAGAGTGCTCGCTGAATCTCTCCAGCAATCCTTTGTCTCTCTCCCATCCTCTGTATCACACGTTTCACAGGAAGCAACGTCACGTAGATATTGGTTTCAAACCCAGACCGTGACTTGACGCGAAATTGCCTGCCACGAACGTCTTCGAGACGCGCGGACGGGCCAAACCTGAACTCGGATTCTGGAAATGAGAGGCTGCACGTGTAGCACGCCACTTTGCCAAGGCAGACGATAGCCAACGGGCGCAACACCTCTAACTCCGGAAGCAGATGTGCCTGGACCGTATGATTTATGAGATCTCGCTCGACAGGTCTGAGCCTCCTTGCTGAGTCCTTGAGCGGCCACTTCACAGCCTGCACCAATAGGAATCCTCTTCTCACGAAGGCATTGAGCGTTTCGACTGCATGATCGTCAGCAGGAAGGGTGACACCGCATTCCCGAAGAATTCCGAACAGATTTTCCCTCAAGTCATCCTGCGCAGGGTGTGGAGTCCAAAAGCCTCCAGTTGGCGGCGGCGCCTCGGAAAGGAAAAGGACAGGGCGCTGATTGATCTGAGGCGGTCGACCCGGATTTCGATCAAGCTTGATGAGAAGGCCACCTCCAATGCGAAAGCACTCCTGGCATGAATCAATCTTTGCCTCGATTTCTTTCCACTGGCAGGCAGGAGACATAACCTGGCGCTCCATTCAATCGTGTCATCGAACAGCCGAACTGCCGAACGGTCGAACTGCCGAACGTTCTTAGTAGCACGGGGTCCCGTAGTCCTTGTGGGGGAAGCGGCTGACGCGGAAGATCGCGGCCGGCTCCTCCTGAGGGTCCAGCCGGATGGTCTGCGCCGGTCCTTTCCACAGGTGGCGCTCGTCCGTGATCAACTCGTGCACCTGGAACCGCTCCTCCAATCCGATGCCCATCTCCAGGAGGGGCAGGTGCACCCGAGCCTGGTGCGTCTCGAAGGGGTCCAGGTTCACCGCCACCAGGGTGGTGTTCCGGCCATCGAAACTTCGCTTCCCGTAGAACAAGATGTTGTCATCGTCGCTCTCGTAGAAGCGGAGGTTCCGGTACTCCTGCAGGGCGGGATTCTCCCGGCGGATGGCGTTGATGCGGGCGATGTAGTCCTTGATGTTGCCCGGCGCGTTCCAGTCCCGCACCCTGATCTCGTACTTCTCCGAATCCCGATACTCCTCGGTTCCCGGGATGCCCTCATTCTCACACAGCTCGTAGCCGCTGTAAATCCCGTAGAGGGAGGAGAGCGTCGCCGCCAGGGCGAGGCGCATCTTGAAGGCCGGCCGCCCCCCCTGCTGCAGGATGGGGGGCAGGATGTCCGGGGTGTTGGTGAAGAGGTGGCCCCGGAAGTATTCGGCCATGTCGGTCCGGGTGAGCTCCGTGAAGTAGTCGGTCAGCTCCGGCTTGAAGTTCCGCCAGGTGAAGTAGGTGTAGGACTGGGTGAAGCCCACCTTGGCCAGCGCCTGCATCACCTTGGGTCGCGTGAAGGCCTCGGAGAGAAAGATCACGTCGGGGTGGACCGCCTGGACCTCGCCGATGAGCCAGGCCCAGAAGGGAATGGGCTTGGTGTGGGGGTTGTCCACGCGGAAGATCCGGACGCCCTGTTCGATCCAGAAGAGGAGGATGCTCTTCATCTCCTCCCAGAGGGCCTCCCGGTCCCGGCAGTAGAAGTTCAGCGGGTAGATATCCTGGTACTTCTTGGGCGGGTTCTCGGCATACTTGATGCTCCCGTCGGGGCGGGCGTAGAACCACTCCGGATGCTCCCGCACGTAGGGGTGATCGGGCGAGCACTGCAGGGCGTAATCCAGGGCCACCTCCATCTGGAGGTCCCGCGCCGCCTGGACGAAGGCGCGGAAATCCTCCAGGCTCCCCAGCGCCGGCTCCACCGCCTTGTGCCCGCCCTGCTCGTTGCCGATGGCCCAGGGGGATCCGGGATCGTCGGGACCGGCCGTGAGGGCGTTGTTCTTGCCCTTGCGGAAGCGTCGCCCGATGGGATGGATGGGGGGCAGATAGATCACGTCGAAGCCCATGGCGGCGATGTCGGGCAGCCGGTCCATGCAGTCCTTGAAGGTCCCGTGCCGGCCGGGGATTCTGCCCTGGGAGCGGGGGAACATCTCGTACCAGGCGGCGAATCGGGCCCGGGCGCGATCCGCGATCACTTCGAGCTCGCGGTCGTAGGCGGTCGCCGCGCTCCGGTCCGGGTAGGTGTCCATCAGCTCGGCCGTCTCCTCGTCCAGGAGGATCCGCGCCCTCGCGGCCGGACTGGCCGCGGCCTCGAAGTCGGCGAGACGCGCCTCCAGGCGCCTCCGGTCGGCCCCGGCCGCGCGGGGGAGCGTTCGCCGCAAAAGCTCCGCTCCCTCCAGCAGCTCGCTCCCCGCGTCCATGCCGGCGGCCAGGCGCTTCTTGAGATCCTCGGCCCAGCTCCGGTAGTGGTCGGGGTAGGCCTCGATGGTGTACAGGTACCGGGTGTTCTCCTCCAGCGGGAACCGGGCGATCCAGCGGTCGTTGCCCTGCGGCTCCATCCGGACTTCCCGCCAGGCCGTGTCCTTGACCGTCCGGTACTTCAGGTGGGCGGCCAGGGCCTCGTGACCCTCCCGCAGGATGTCGGCCGAGACCTCGAAGAGGTCCCCCACCTCGCGCTTCACCGGGAAGCGGCCCCCGTCCAGCTCCGGCGAGACGTTGCCGATCCAGACCGTCCGGACATCGCCCCGGACGGATCGGTTGCTTCTCGACGTACCAGGCATCCGTGGCTACTCCTTCCCGGCCGTGACCTCCGACGCCATGGCCGCTCCCCCGCTGTCCGGGGTGGCCAGCAGGGCCACCGGAAAGTCCGCCAGGATCTCGCCGGCGGGAAGGGCCGGGCCGACGGCAGTGCCCGCCAGGGCGACCTCCGCCCCGGTGAAGAGGTTGAGGTACGGCCCCCCGGGCAGGCCGGCCGGCAGCGCCACCCAGGTCTCCCCCCAGACCTCCGGTGTGAGGGGCAGGCGGGCCCCATTGTCCGTGAGCCTCGCGACCAGGCGGGGGACCACCGTGAGGGCGGCCCGCCCCTCCCGGTGCCGGGCGAAGGCGCAGAGGTGCTTGCCCAGGGATCCGCCGGTGGGCAGGGGCACGTACTCGCCCTTCAGGTACAGGTCGGGATCCTCGCGCCGGTGCCGCAGGGCGCGATGGATCGTGTAGAGCTTGATCCGGCCGTCGGTCCACTCCTCGACCAGCTCGCGGGCCAGCCCCCCGAGATCCCCCGCCGCGATCCGCTCGCGGAGCCCCTGGAGCAGCGCCGCCCGGCGGGGGAAGTCCACCGGGCCCCGGTTGTCCGGATCCACCAGGCTGAAGTCCCACACCTCCGTCCCCTGGTAGAAATCCGGGACGCCCGGGGCCGTGATCTTGACGAGGGTCTGGGCCAGGCTGTTCAGCATGCCCAGTCGGGCCACGAATCCCTGGAAGGCCGCGAAGTCGGGAAGGAACCGGTTGCGGGGATCCGGATCGAGGATGCGGGCCACGAAGGCTCCCAGGGCCTCGTCGTAGGCCTCGTTGGGGTTGATCCAGCTCGTGTTGACCTTGGCCTCCCTGGCCGCCTTCAGCATGTAGGCCTGGATGCGGGCGGTGAAGGCGGCGGATTCCTCGGGCCCCATGGGGGCGAGCGGCCAGGCCCCCACCAGGGTCTGGTAGAGCAGGTACTCGTCGTTCCTGTCCGGCGCGGGGCGCCCGTCCACCTCGGTGGCGTGGCGCCGGTTCCAGCGGTGCCAGCGGCCCACGGCCGCCCGCCACTCGCGCGGCATCTCCGACAGGGCGCTGATGCGGGCCCGGACGTCCTCGCTCCGCTTGGTGTCGTGGGTCGAGGTGGTGGACAGCGACGCGGGCCACTTCTCCTGCCGGGCCTGGCACTGCCGGTGAAACTCCTCGACGGGGATGCCGAACCGATCCGGGTCGCCGCCCACCTCGTTCAGGCTCGCCAGACGATGGTAGCGGTAGAAGGCGGTATCCTCGATCCCCTTCGCCGTGACGGGCGCCGTCACCTGCTGGAACTTGCCCACGAAGGCCCGCTGCTCCTCGCGGTAGGCCTCGTCGGCGTTCTCCGGGTAGCGCAGCAGCAGCGTGTCCTTCACGAAATCGAAAACGAAGTGGCTGGTGGCCGGGTTGCGGCGCTTGGCGAAGGCCACCGCCACCTCGACACAGGCCCGGTCCTGGAGGGAGACCTCGGGACTTCGCCCGTCAATGTAGGTCCGGTACACCGGGAAGCAGGCGATCACCTCGCGCAGGGCGTGGGTGAGGCTGTTCAGGGTGAAATCCCGCGAGTAGCGGTTCCGCTCCGAGAGCCGATCCAGGGCATGGCCGAGGACGTTCAGCTCGCTCGACATGGAGACCCGGAGGATGAGCTGCTTGCACTCGTAGGCCAGATCGGCGAAAGGCGTCCGCTGTCCCGTGAAGGCGGTGTAGGCGGCCGTCATGGCCCTCTCGTTGCCGGCGTCCACGAACAGGCCTCCCAGGAGGTTCAGGAACTCGTAGCCCGTGGTGCCGTGGATGGCCCAGGTGGTGGGCAGCCGCTCCCCCTTGGCCAGGATCTTCTCGGCCAGGAGGTAGAGCGGGCGACAGCCCGGCTGCCGCGGGTCGGCGCCGCAGGTTGCATCGAAGTCCGCCAGCGCGGCCGCCACGGCCGTGTCCCGGTCCGGGCAGAGGGCGTCGGCCGCGGGCTGGAGGCGAGCGCGCACGAGCTGGGCGCAGCGCTCCCGCTGCAGGGCCAGGAAGTAGCGCCGCGGATCGCGCAGGCCATCGGGATGGTCCAGCCGCAGGCCGGTGAGGGCGCCCCGCTCCAGAAGCCGGAGGATCAGCCGGTGCGTCTCGCGGAAGACGGCTGGATTCTCCATCCGGATGGCCGCCAGCTCGTTCACGTCGAAGAAGCGACGGTAGTTGATCTCCTCCGCGGCCACGCGCCAGTGGGCCAGGCGGTACGCCTGCTCGTCCAGCAGCCGGTCCAGCAGGTCGAAGCTGCGCGGATCGCCCCGCTTGCCGTTATAGATCCGGACCGTCTCCTCGATGGAGGCGCGGATGGCCTCGCTCTCCTCCACCAGGCGGGCCAGGCGCCGGCGGATCACCTCTTTCTCGCGCATCCGCTCCCGGATCCGCTCCGGCGCCGTGTCGGTCCGCGGGGGAAGGTTCGAGAGCGCGGTGATGATGCTCTGGTACTCCTGGAGATGGGGGTCCTGCTCTCCCAGGGTCGCGGTGAGTGGTTCGAGCCGATGGGTGAGAATCTGGACCCAGGACCGGGGGGCGACGGGCAGCCGGGTCTCGTCGTACCGGAGGACGAACCCGCCGTCGGCATACTCCAGGGCGATCTCCTGGCTCTCCAGGACGCGGCCGTACTGGTCCCCCAGGATGGGGAGCAGGACCCTGCCCACCAGTTCCGGCTTCACCGGCTCCCAGTCGATGTCGAAAAACTCCGCGTAGGGGGAGCTGGGCCCGTTCTCCAGGACGTCGTTCCACCAGGGGTTGCAGCCCGCAGCGATCCCCATGTGGTTGGGGATCACGTCCAGGATCTGGCCCATGCCGCGAGCCTGCAGGGCCGCCACGAACCGCTGGAATTCCTCTTCGGTCCCGATCTCGGGATTGAGCCGGTTGTGGTTGGCGATGTCGTAGCCGTGCGGGCTCCCCGGCCGCGCCGCGAGATAGGAGGAGGCGTAGACGTCGCTCACCCCCAGGGCCTCCAGGTACGGCACGAGCCCTGCGGCGTCCGCGAAGGTGAAGCGCCGGTTGAACTGCAGCCGGTAGGTCGCCACCGGCACCCTGGCCTCCGGGCACGAATCCCGCGAGAGATGGCGGAAGCGGTCAGTCGCCATGGGACGCCACCTTTCCCGCCGACTCCGGCGCCGCCGCCTCGCCGCCCCCCGCACCCTCCGGGACCAGGGGCAGCCGGAGGATGACCTCCGTCCCCCGCCCCGGGATGGAGAGCATCTCGATCTCGCCCCGGTGGGCGCGCACGATCTCCTCCACGATGGGCAGGCCCAGGCCCGTCCCCTGACCCTTGGTGGAGAAGAACGGCTCGAAGACCCGATCCAGCTCTTCCGGGGCCATCCCCTTGCCGCCGTCCAGGACGTGGATGGCAAGACACGGCCCCTCCACCTGTCCCCGCAGGATCCCCGCCCGTCCTTCGGCCGGAAGCAGCGGCTCCGTCCCTGTCGTCACCCGAATGGTGCCGCCGGGGGGCGAGGCGTCCAGGGCGTTGAGCAGCAGGTTGAGGAAGAGCTGCTGGAGCTGGTCCGGGTCCACCCGCACGGGGGGCAGACCGGTCGGCAGCTCCAGCAGGATGCGGACGCCGCGGCGGCGGCTGCGCTCGAGGAGCAGGTCCGCCACCCGGCCCAGAATGGGGAGGACGCTCTCGGAGCGGAGATTCGGCCGCCGCGGCCGCGTGTAGTCCAGCAGGGCCCGGATGATCCCGCTGATCCGCTCCGTCTGTTTGAGGATGACGTCGAGGTGGCGCCGCTCCGGGTGCTCGGGGGGCAGCACCCGCCCCAGGACCTCGGCGCGCCCGGAGATGACGTTGAGCGGCGTGCCGATCTCGTGGGCCACCTCTGCCGCCAGCATGCCGACCGCGGCCAGCTTCTGGGTCTGCTGGACCTCCTGCTCCAGGCGCAGCCGCTCCTCCGCCTGCCGGAGGAGCTCCGCGTGGGCGCTCTCCAGGTTGGCCGCCATGCGGTTGAACTCCTCGGCGAGCTGGCCGATCTCGTCCCGGCGCCGGATGGCGATCCGCTGGCCGAGGTCCCCGCGTCCCACCGCCTGGGCGCCCGCGATGAGGGTCCGGATGGGCCGGGCGATGTTCCACCGGGTGAGGGCGACGACCGACAGGACGAAGAGGGCGAGCACCACCAGCCGGGACAGGACGCTCTGACGGACGGCGCGGCGAAAATCCCGCTCCATGTTGCCCAGGGTCTGCCGGACCTCGATGGCGCCGGTCCGCCCTCCGGGCCAGCGGAACGGCTGCACGTAGCGCAGGAGCTGCCCGGACGGGGTCTCGAGAAGGTCCGCGGAGGCCTCCCTGCTCTTCAGGGTGTCCCGCACCGTCTGGTCCGGCTCGGGTGGGGCGGCCTCGGCGGCCACCGTCTGGGCCACCACCTGCGCGTCGGGACCGTAAATGGTCACGGCCACCAGGCCGGGCCGGGCCAGGATATCGTCGAGCAGCTCCTTCAGCTCGGCGGTCGTCCGCCCCCACCGCACGTTGCGGCTCACGGCCAGGGCCAGCGTCTCGGAGAAGATCCGGACATCCTCCTGGGTCTGCTCCTCCAGGCGCTGGCGCTCGCGGGTCAGGCGCAGGTAATCATTGACCCCGGTGATGATCATCAGGGTGAGCATCAGCAGGATCACCAGGCGCGTGGTCATGTTGCGCAGGAGCTTGCTGCGCCAGCCGCCGGGCGGAGGGGCGCTCTCGGGCCGGTTCATGGCCGCGACCCCACGTCCCGTCCCAGGGCCCGGGCAATGGCCGTCTTCATCTCCTCCATCCGGAACGGCTTGAAGAGGTACTCCACCGCGCCCTTCTCCACCGCCTCCATGAAGGAGGGGACATCGCCGTAGGCGGTCATCAGGATGATCTGCGAGCGGGGGCAGACGCGCCGGAATCCCGGAATCAGGTCCAGCCCGCTGGGCCCGGGCATGTTCTTGTCCATCAGGATGACGTCGAAGGACCGGGCGCGGATGGCCAGCACGGCCTCGGTGCCGTCCTTGGCCTCGGCCACCTCGTAGCCCTCGTTGCGCAGCACATCCAGGAGGAGCGCGCGCATCTCCGGGTCGTCATCCACCACCAGAATGCTGGGTGCCTTCGCCACGGCAAACCTCCCCCCGTGACGAGCGCAGGGCCATGTCGGGCCGCCAGCGCTCGGGTGTCAAGCCTCTCGCCCGCGTGCCTCCGCAGCAGGGCGGAGCCTATGCCCCATGCACCACCAGGACGCCCGAGGGGCCCAGCGTCAGCTCCCGGGTGGCCGGGAGGGGGCGGACCTCTCCGGTCCAGGGATCAGTTCCGGCGCACGGCGAGGCCGGGGGCATCCCGGGGGGAAGCTCAACCTGCGCGGCCCCGGAGCGATCCAGATTCAGGATCACCAGCACCGCCTCTCGCCCATCCCGCGTCCGCTTCAGGAACCCGAAGAGCTGGGGGGCCCCCGGATCCACGAGCTGGATCGGCCCCTCCTCGTTGAAGGTCCGGAAGGCCGCCTTGACCCGATGGATGCTGGCGATGGCGCCCGTGAGATCCCAGCGGGGGTCTTCCCAGTCGGCCGGGGTCGTTCGCGCCACGTGAAGGCGCCTGCGGAACCCGTACTCGAAGCCGATGGGCATCATCACCCCGGTGGAGAAGAGGGCGGCAAAGGCGTAGCGCTGGAGAACCGCCCCGCGGTCGCCGTCAAGCTCCGCCGCCAGCCGGGGCGTGTCGTGGGACTCGGGGAAGCTCACGGAGGGGATCACCGGGGCGGTGATTGCATATTGCTCCAGGCACCAGGGGGCCCGGAAGTCCCACCACTTGCTGCTGTTGAAGATGAAGTCGAATCCTGCCCGGGCTGTGGCGACGGTCCGCTCCGGCGTGCACCCCAGGGTCTCGGCGAAGAACAGGACGTCGGGGTGGCGGGCCTTCACCGCGCCGATCAGGTCCTGCCACAGCGCCTCCGGTACCTGGTAGGCGGCGTCGCAGCGAAACCCGCGGAAGCCCAGGCCCGCATAGTGCAGGGCGAGCTTCCGCCAGTAGGCCCAGAGGGCTTCGCGATCCGGGCTCCCCGCGTTGTCCACCTCGGCCAAGTCCCGCCAGAGGACGCGGTGGTTTCCGTCCATCGCGCCCGGATGGACGAGCTGCCCCTTCTCGTCGCGCTTGAACCAGCCGGGATGCTCCCGGAGAAGCGGCGAGTCGAAGGCGGTGTGATTGATCACCAGGTCCATCATGACGTCGAGGCCGAGCCGCGAGGCCCGATCCAGCATGTCCCGGAGCTGCGCCCCGGCCGCGCGCCCCGTGCCGTCCTCCAGGCGGGGGTCGAGGGCGTAGTAATCCTTGACGGAGTAGAGGCTGCCCGAGTAGCCGGTCTGGTGGAACGGGTTCACGAAGATCCACGTGAACCCCATGGCGGCGGCCCGCTCCATGTGAGGGTGCCACCGGGGGAGGGGTCCCGCCAGGAGCGGGAAGAGATTGTAGATTCGGGGCCCCTGGCTCATGGCTTCCGCCGGAGCCGGAGGACGGCCAGGCCACGACCCTCCAGGCTGTAGGCCTCCCCTCCCTTCATCGGCCGGTGCAGCCGGCGCCCCTCGGGCGTGCGGGTGTCCAGGTAAAGTTCCCATTTCACACCGGGCCGGTGGGCCGGCAGGACGAAGGGGACCGGCTCATGGTGGGCGTTCAGGAGGATGAGGAGGGTGTCGTCCCGGATCGGTTCGCCCTGCGCATCCACCTCCTGGATGGCATCGCCGGCCAGTCGAAGACCCAGGCAGCGGGTCTGCGGGTTGGTCCAATCCTCCTCGGCCATCTCTTTGCCATCCGGCCGGAACCAGGCCAGGTCCTTGACCTCGGAGCCGCGGATCTTGCGCCCGTAGAAGAACTGGCGCCGGCGCAGCACCGGGTGCTGGCGGCGCAGGGCGATCAGGTGCCGGGTGAACGCCAAGAGGTCCCGCCGGCCCTTGTCCAGCTTCCAGTCGAACCAGCTCAGCTCGTTGTCCTGGCAGTAGGCGTTATTGTTCCCCTGCTGGGTCCGCCCGATCTCGTCCCCCCCCAGGAGCATGGGAACCCCTTGCGAGAGGAACAGCGTGGCCAGGAAGTTCCGTTTCTGCCGCTCGCGCAGGGCAAGGATGGCGGGATCGTTGGTCGGCCCCTCCGCGCCGCAGTTCCAGCTCAGGTTGTTGTCGGTCCCGTCCCGATTGTCCTCGCCGTTTCGCTGGTTGTGCTTCCCGTTGTAGCTCGTGAGGTCATGCAGGGTGAAGCCGTCGTGGGCCGTCACGAAGTTGATGCTGGCGTAAGGCCGGCGCCCGCCCTTGCCGTACAGGTCGCTGGAGCCCGTGAGGCGGTAGCCCAGAGCCCCCGCCTGCCCCTCGTCCCCCTTCCAGTAGCGGCGGAGCGTGTCCCGGTACTCGCCGTTCCACTCCGCCCACAGGACGGGGAAGTTCCCCACCTGGTAGCCCCCCTCGCCCAGGTCCCAGGGCTCGGCGATCAGCTTCACCTGCGAGATGACGGGATCCTGGTGGATGATGTCGAAGAAGGCGCCCAGCCGGTCCACCTCGTGCAGCTCGCGGGCGAGGGTCGAGGCCAGATCGAAGCGGAAGCCGTCCACGTGCATCTCCAGGATCCAGTAGCGCAGGGAATCCATGATGAGCTGGAGGACCCGCGGGTGGGTCATGTTCAGGGTGTTGCCGCAGCCGGTGTAGTCCATGTAGTAGCGGGGGTCCTCGGCCAGCCGGTAGTAGGCGGCGTTGTCGAGGCCGCGAAAGCACAGGGTCGGCCCGAGATGATTGCCCTCGCCGGTGTGGTTGTAGACCACGTCCAGGATCACCTCGATCCCGGCCTGGTGCAGGGTCTTGACCATGGTCTTGAACTCGCTTACCTGCTGGCCGAGGGCGCCGCCGCCGCCGTAGCGGGCGTCGGGGGCGAAGAACCCGATGGAGTTGTACCCCCAGTAGTTGGTCAGGCCTTTCTCCACCAGGTGCTTGTCGGCGACGAAATGGTGAATCGGCAGCAATTCAACCGCCGTGATCCCCAGCGAGCGGAGATGCGCGATGACAGTCGGGCACGCCAGAGCGGCGTAGGTTCCCCGCAGCGCCTTCGGCACGTCCGGGTGGCGGGCGGTGAAACCCTTGACGTGGACCTCGTAGATGATGGTCTCGTTCCAGGGAATCCGGAGGGGACGGTCCTCTCCCCAGGTGAAGGCGGGATCAATGACCACGGACTTCGGGATGCTCACCGCGCTGTCACGCTCGTCACGGCTGAGGTCGGCATCCGGCTGGCCCACCTGGTAACCGAAGAGGGTGTCGCTCCACCGGATCGTTCCGTCAATCGCCTTGGCGTACGGGTCCAGGAGGAGCTTGGCCGGATTGAACCGGTGGCCCTTGGCGGGCTCGTACGGCCCCTCGACCCGGTACCCGTACCGCTGGCCCGGCCGGACCTCGGGCAGATAGATGTGCCAGACCTGGTCGGTCTGCTCCGTCAGGGGGATGCGAGCGACCTCCCGGTTTCCATCTTGGCCCTCGAACAGGCACAGCTCGACGCCCGTCGCATGCTCCGAGAAGAGGGCGAAGTTCACCCCCGAGCCGTCCCAGGTGGCCCCCAGGGGGTAGGGGTGGCCCGGTTGCGTTCTCATCTGGCGCCTCCCGCCCTGTCCCGATCCGTCAGCCGACCGACCACAGGATCAGCGTGGCCAGGGCCAGCGTGGGCACGGCGACGACGAGGCCCGGGCGGAGCCAGCGCAGGAAGGTCATATGGATCTTCTCGTCCCGCTCCAGGATCCCCAGGGCGACGATGTTGGCCGTGCTCCCGATGAGGGTGAGGTTGCCCAGCAGCGTCCCGCCGAAGAGCAGTCCCCACCAGAGCGGCCCCAGCTCGTGCCCGAGCTGGCCCAGGTCGCTCAACACCGGGATGACGGTGGCCACGGCCAGGACATTATCCAGGAAGGCGCTGAGAATCCCGCTGCCCCAGGTCACGCTGAGGAGCAGGCCGGTGGGGTTCCCGCCGGTGAGGGCCAGAAACCCCTCGGCGATCCGACCGGTGACGCCCGTGTACCGCAGGGTGCCGGCCGAGGCGAAGAGCAGCGTGAAGAAGCAGAGGGTCCACCAGTCCACCTTGCGCTCCACGAGGTCGCGGGCCCCGGCCCCCTCCAGCAGGATCGCCAAGCCTCCCGCCCCAAGCGGCACGCCCACCAGGAGGCTGTTCCGGCTGAGGCCGAGCCAGGCCTCCAGCGGGTGATGGAAGATGAGCCCCAAAATCGTCAGCCCGAAGACGAGCAGGGAAACCCGGAAGTCATGGCGGCTCATCCGCTCGATGGGGACGGGGACCCGCTCGCGATGCTCCCTGAGCGCCTCCGCCAGGGCGCGGACGGCCGGCGGAAAGGCCAGGAAGGAGAGGGGGACGGCCAGGACGAGGACGGCCGCGGCGATGGGGGTGGCCGTCCAGAGGAAATCCGAGAAGGTGAGGCCGGCCCGGAGCGCGATCATGACGCCGATCGGGTTTCCCACCACCGTGGCGCTGCTGCCGATGTTGGTGGCGAAGACCAGCATGATCACGATGGGAACGGGATCCAGCGTGAACCGCCGGGTGAGCTGGAGCCCCACGGCGGTCATGAACAGGATCGAGGTCACCTCGTCCACCAGGGCCGCCGAGACGGCGCCCATCACCATGAACATTGCGAGCAGCAGCCAAGCCCGCCGGTCAACCCGGCGGAGGATGCGCTCCACCATCACCTCGAAGAAGCGGCGCTTCTCCAGGAAGGCGATGACGATCATCATCCCGATGAGAAACAGGATCACGTCCAGGCTGGCGAACTCGACGAGGTGGGGGACATCCAGCACCCCCGTGGCGAGCAGGGCCAGCACCCCCAGCATGGCGAAGCCCAGGCGGAACCGCCAGAAGAGGAGCGTTCCCAGGATGAACCCCAGGAAGATCGTGGTGGCCAGCACCTGGTTCGCCGTCCAGCCGGCCCCCCATACCAGCAGCGCGACCGCGCTCAACCCCGCGACGAATCCGGCGGCTCTCGGGACCAGCTCGCGTGGGCTCATCTGCCCTCCTGGTTGTGTCGGGATTTCCGCAGAGCGGGAGAGGGCTCGCCCCCGCGAGTTCCTCTTCGACCGTAGACCTGGGCAAACCTATTATCCCCGAGCGAAAAATGCCCTCGGCTTCGTCGTGAGGTCGGCCGACCGGCCCCCACCGTTACCCTCCCCTGGTGCGGGGGAGGCAAGGGAGGGGGAATTTTCGTGACGGGCCCCGCGTTGAGAAAAGCAAGCCGGATGCCCGAAATCCCTCCCCGCAACAGGGAAAGAGACGGAACCCTCTGATGGCAAGGGGTTATCTGCCGGAGAGGATCGAGCGTGGGACGGCGGGGGAAGGAGCCCTCGATGATAGTTTGGCAGGCCCCGGTTGCCGTCGCCACGGTAAGCAGGCGCACAACTCATTAAAAAGACGCGGCCAGGTCAACCTGTCCCGCCCCGTGACAGCCTGTCATCTTGGAGAGGGCGGCTAGGGCGAGCCGGTGCGCCGGGCGGCGGCCGCCGGTTTCTCGTGAAGGGCATCCAGGACCGGTGTGGCTGGCTCCCTGCGCGGCCCGCTGGCGGGGGCCTTGCGCTCCGGCCCGCAGCCGCCGGCCGCGAGC
>JBBIQE010000095.1:0-13539 GCA_037442485.1 Methylomirabilis sp. (SeqCode) | reverse complement strand
CCGCGGCCGCCCCCGCGATCACCGTCTGCCCCGGGGCGTTCAGGTTGGCCACCTGCACCGCCCCTGCGACGCTCGCCTCCTCGCAGGCCTGGGCCACCATCGCGCGGTCCAGCCCCAGGATGGCGGCCATGGCGCCCTGGCCGGCCGGGACGGCCTCCTGCATGAACTGGCCGCGCGCCCGGACCGTGCGCACCGCGTCGGCAAACTCCAGGGCGCCGGCCGCCACCAGGGCGGAATACTCGCCCAGGGAATGGCCGGCCACGAAATCGCAGGAGGCGCCGGCCGCCACCAGGGCATCCAGCGCCACCAGACTCACCGTGAGGATCGCCGGTTGCGTGTTGGCCGTGAGGGTGAGGTCCGCCTCCGGTCCCTCGAAGCAGAGCCGCCGCAGATCGAAGCCCAGGGCGGCGTTGGCCACCTCCCAGCGCGCAGAGGCCTCGCCCAGGTCCCGACCCATGCCGACCGTCTGGGACCCCTGCCCCGGAAAAACCCACGCGATCTTGCTCACCGCTCAACGCACAATTTCAACCGGACAACCGACAGTGCAAAACCGACCATCCCCGTCGACCGGTTGGCAGGTGGCGCGTGTCCGTTTTCCGTTGAAGGTGTCGGTTGTCAGTTTCCCATTTTCCCTTGCCGATGGTGCCTTACCATCGGATGAGGGCCGACCCCCAGGTGAGCCCGCCTCCGAACGCGCACAACAGCACGAGGTCCCCCGGCTTCACCCGGCCCGCCCGGACCGCCTCGTCCAGGGCCAGCGGGATGGAGGCCGCCGAGGTGTTGCCGTACCGCTCGACGTTGACGCACAGCTTCTCCTCGGGGAGGTTCAGGCGCTGCCCCACAGCCTTGATGATCCGCAGGTTGGCCTGGTGCGGGACGACCAGGCTCAGGTCCCCCACGTCCAGGTGGTTGTGCTTCAAGGCGGTCAGCGCCGCGTCCTCCATGGCGCGCACGGCGCTCTTGAACACCTCGTTGCCGTTGGCCATCCGGATGGTGCACAACCCCTCCTCCAGCACCCGCTGGGACAGCGGGTGGCGGGAGCCGCCCCCGGGCATCATGAGCTGGGGGCCCCTGGCGCCGTCCGCGAACAGGTGGGCGGAGAGGATGCCCCGCTCCCCCTCCTCCGCCTTGAGAACGACCGCCCCGGCCCCATCGCCGAACAGGACGCAGGTGTTGCGGTCCTTCCAGTTCACGATCTTGGTGAGGGTCTCGGCGCCGATCAGGAGCACCGTGCGCAGCGTCCCCAGGCGCAGCAGCCCGTCCGCCACGGCCAGGCCATAGATGAACCCCGAGCAGGCCGCCGAGATGTCCAGGGCGCCGGCGCGCCGCGCCTGCAGCCGCTCCTGGAGGAGGCAGGCCGTGGAGGGGAAGAACATGTCGGGGGTGATCGTGGCTACCAGGATCAGGTCCAGGTCGGCCGGGTCCACCCCGGCCGCCTCCAGGGCGTGCAGCGAGGCCTGGTAGGCCAGATCCGAGGTGGCCTCGGCCTCGGTGGCGATGCGCCGCTCGGCAATGCCGGTGCGCGTGCGAATCCACTCGTCGCTGGTCTCCACCAGCTTCTCCAGGTCGGCGTTGGTGAGCACCTTGGGCGGCGCGTAGGAGCCGGTCCCGATGATCCTGGCCCAGGGCATGAGACGATCCCACCTCCCACCGGCCGACTAGCTCAGGGCGATCCCCTCGCGGATGTGGGCGATGAGCTGGTTGCTCACGCACTCCCCGGCCGCGCGGATGGCGTTCTTGATGGCCTTGGCCGTGGAGCGGCCGTGGCTGATGATGCACACGCCGCTCACGCCCAGCAGCGGCGCCCCCCCGTACTCCCAGGGGTCCACCCGCCGCTTGAACCGCTGGAAGGCCGGCAGCAGCAGGAACGAGCCCGCCTTGCCGCGCAGGTCCCGGCTCAACTCCTCCCGCAGCAGGGTGAACATGGCATCCAGCACGCTCTCCGAGATCTTCAGCGCGACGTTGCCGGTGAATCCGTCGCACACGATCACATCGGCGTTGCCGCTGAAGACGTCCCGCCCCTCGACGTTGCCGATGAAGTTCAGGGACGGCTCGTCCTCCAGCTCCTTGAAGGCCTCCCGGGTCAGCTCGTTGCCCTTGGACTCCTCCTCGCCGATGCTGAGCAGGCCCAGCCGCGGCCGCGGCAGCCCCAGGAAGTCCCGGGCGTACACGTTGCCCATGATGGCGAACTGGGTCAGGTGCCGCGGCTTGCAGTCCACGTTGGCCCCGGCATCCAGAAGCACGGCGTGCCCCTTGAGGGTCGGCACGACCACGGCGATGGCCGGCCGCTCCACCCCCGGGAGCGGCCCCAGGACCACCAGGGCCGTCGCCATGACCGCCCCCGTGTTCCCGGCGCTCACGAAGGCGTCGGCCTCGCCGCGCTTCACCAGGTCCAGGCCGATCCGGATGGAGGACTGCTTCTTGCGCCGCACGGCCACCGACGGGCTCTCCCCCATCTCCACCACTTCCGGCGCATGCCGGACGGTGAGGGAGAGCCCCTGGGTGTCGTGCTGGCGCAGGCGGCGGGCGAGCTCCTCCTCCACCCCGACGAGGATGACCGCGGCCCCGAACTCTCGCCCGGCGGCCACGGCCCCCTCGACGTTCACGTCGGGTCCGCGGTCGCCGCCCATGGCGTCCAGGGCCACCCGGACGGGCCGACGCTCCCCCGTGCCGTTCGCCACGCGGAACCTGTCCTCTCGGTCCAAGGTCTCTACCTTCCCGGACCCCGCCCATCGGGCCGCCACGCGCCTCGGCCGCGCCGCGGGCGGCGACGCGGCCGACCGGCCGGACGTCTCTACTCCTCCGTCCGCTTCACGACCTCGCGGCCGCGGTAGTACCCGCAACTCCGGCAGGCCCGGTGCGGGAGGGTCATGGCCTGGCAGTGGGGACAGCGGCTGAGCCCTGCGCCTCGGAGGGCGTCGTGGGCCCGCCGCTTGCCCGTTCGGGCGTTGCTGTGCCGTCGCTTGGGGAGCGGCATGGGCTCGTCCTTTCTCGAAAAAGACCGTCCAGGGATCGGATGCCGGTGGCGGAGGCGACCCGCACCCCGCCGGGGGCGGGGACTAGAGCAGCTTCCGCAAGACCTCAAGCCGCGGATCCACGCGGGCATCCCGGCAGGCGCAGGCGCCCTGGTTCAGGTTCGCGCCGCAACGCGGGCAGAGCCCTCGGCAGTCCTCGTGGCAGAGGGGTTGAACGGGCAGGCCGAGCAGGATGTTCTCGCGCAGGAGGTGATCCGTATTGATCCGTCCCTCCTCCAGATAGGTCACATCCAGCTCGTCGTCGGTGAGCTCGCGCTCATCCTCTGGGGGGCCCTCCGCGCCCTTCTCGCAGTACAGGTGGAAACGATCCTGGATCTGGAAGCGAAACGCGTCGAGGCACCGGCTGCAGATCAGCGCGATCTCGCCTCGGAACGATCCGCTGATCAGCACCCCGCGCCCGGAGCGGCCCAGGTGTAACTCGGCCTGAACCGTGGCCGGCCCGTCCCAGGTGTCCGCCGGCTCCCCGAGATCGAGCCTCCCCTCCGGCAGGGCGATGTCCAGCCCTTCGGGTGGGATCTGCGAAACGTCGATCAGCATGTGCGGGCAATCTTTCGGGAAGCCTGGAAAAAAGCTCGCGTAGTATACTGAGGCCCCCCGGGGGTGTCAAGGAAAAAGGCCCCCTCGCGGGCCTCCCCGGAGAACCGAAACGTCAAGGCCGACGCGGGGTTGCAGCACCCGGAGACTGGACCCCACCCCGCGCGCGCCCGGCCCCAGCGCCTCCGGCCTCCCTACCCGCACAGTTCCAGGGCGTTGAAGAAATAGGGAATCTCGTAGGCCGCCGACTCGGCCGAATCCGAGCCGTGGACCGCGTTCTGCTCGATGCTGGTGGCCAGGTCCTTGCGGATGGTGCCCGCCTCCGCCTTGGCCGGATCCGTGGCACCCATCAGCCTGCGCACGCGGGCGATGGCATCCGGCCCTTCCAGGACCATGGCCACGATCGGGCCGGAGGACATGAACTGGGTCAGGCTGGGGAAGAAGGGCCGGCCGCGGTGGACCTCGTAGAATCCCTCCGCCTCCCGCCGCGTGAGGGAGACCATCTTCAGGGCCCGGATCGTGAGCCCGGCCCCCTCGAAGCGTCGGATCACCTCGCCCGCCAGGTTGCGCCGCACCGCATCCGGCTTCACCAGCACCAGCGTCCGCTCCATCCTCGCTCTCCTCCCCGTGCCCCCGAGGCCCGCCCTGAGACCGTTCGGCCCGGACTGCTGCGCGGGGCAGGCCGCTTCCTCCCCCGTCATTCCGGCCAAAGTCGGAATCCCGCGCACGGGATCTGCCGGGCCCCGGTTCTGGCCGGGGGGTCGTGGGGAGCCGAAGGCCTCGCGCCCTGACACACGAAGGAGACCGCCGGGTCTTCCCCGACGGTCTCCTCGCCGTGACAGCTATCCGAGACCGGCCCCGAAGAGCCCTCCGGGTGCCGCCGGTCACGCTATCCCCGTTTTGGCCGTCTGCCCTTCGGCCTCGCCTGCGGGTGGGCTCTGCCCGTCGGCTTCGCCTCCGGGTGGGCCCTGCTCGCGGCCACGCGCCGCCGGACCGGTGCCGGCCTCAGGACGCGCGCCACGGCCTCGCCCATCTCGGCCGGGCTCCTCACCACCGTGATGCCGGCCGCCTCCATGGCCGCCATCTTCTCGGCCGCGGTTCCGGTGCCCCCCGAGATGATGGCCCCCGCATGCCCCATCCGCCGCCCGGGAGGTGCCGTCTGCCCGCAGATGAAGCCTACCACCGGCTTGGTGACATGGGCCTTCACGAAGGCGGCCGCATCCTCTTCGGCCGTGCCCCCGATCTCGCCGATGAGCAGGATGGCCTCCGTCTCGGGGTCCGCCTGGAACAGCCGCAGGGCGTCCACGAAGGTGGTCCCGATGATGGGGTCCCCGCCGATCCCCACGCAGGTGGACTGCCCGATCCCCCGCGCGGTGAGCTGGCCCACCGCCTCGTAGGTCAGGGTGCCGCTCCGCGAGACGACGCCGGTGCGCCCCGGCCTGTGGATGTGCCCCGGCATGATCCCGACCTTGGCCTTGCCGGGCGAGATGACCCCCGGGCAGTTAGGCCCGATGAGCCGCACGTCCCTGCCCTGCAAGGCGCGGGCGGCCCGCACCATGTCCAGGGTGGGGATGCCCTCGGTGATGCACACGATGACGCGGAGCCCCGCGTCGGCCGCCTCCAGGATGGCGTCCGCGGCGAAGGCCGGCGGCACGAAGATCAGCGACGTGTCGGCCCCCTCCTTGGCGACGGCCTCGGCCACGGTATCGAAGACCGGGATCCCCTCGTGGACGATTCCGCCCTTTCCCGGCGTCACGCCCGCCACCACCTTGGTGCCGTACTCGCGGCAGGCCAGGGCGTGGAAGGTCCCTTCCTTTCCCGTGACCCCCTGCACGACCACGCGACTGTTCTCGTCCACCAGGATGCTCATGCGCTCTCCGCTCTCTCCGGGAAACGGACGGCTCCAGGGCTTCCGCCTCGCGGCATCCCGTCGCCGGTTTCCGGTCCCCGGATCACGCCGTTCGGGCGGCCCGGACGGCCTTCTCGGCGCCGTCCTTCATCCCCTGCGCCGTGGTGAAATTGAGCCCGGACTCGCGGAGCATCTTCTGGCCCAGCTCCACGTTGGTCCCCTCCATGCGGATCACGATGGGGAGCCTCACGTCCAGGGCCTTGACCGCCTTGATGACGCCCTCGGCCAGCCGGTCGCAGCGCAGGATCCCCCCGAAGATGTTGATGAACACGGCCCGGACGTTCCCATCCGAGATCAGGATCCGGAAGGCGTGCTCGATCTGCTCGGCGCTGGCCCCGCCCCCCACGTCCAGGAAATTGGCCGGCTCGCCCCCGGCCAGCTTGATGATGTCCATGGTGGCCATGGCCAGTCCGGCGCCGTTCACCATGCAGCCCACGCTGCCATCCAGCTTGATGTAGTTCAGGTTGAACTTGGAGGCCTCGACCTCCAGCGGGGACTCCTCGTCCAGGTCGCGGAGCGCCTGGATCTCGGGGTGCCGGGAGAGGGCGTTGTCGTCGAAGTTCATCTTTGCGTCCAGCGCCAGCAGCCGCCCCTCCCCCGTGATCACCATGGGGTTCACCTCGGCCAGAGAGCAGTCCTTGGCCTCGAAGGCCCGGTACAGCCGGGTGATGAAATCGGCCCCCTCCTTGAGCAGCTCCCCCTTGAGACCCAGGCCGAAGCCGAGCTTCCGCGTGTGGAAGCCGCTGACGCCCGTGGCGGGATCGACGTGGGCCTTCACGATGGCCTCGGGCCGCGTGCGGGCCACCTCCTCGATCTCCATCCCGCCCGCGCGGGAGGCCATGATCACCGGCAGGCCCACCTTGCGATCAATCACGATCCCCAGGTACAGCTCCTGCCGGATGTCCATGCCCTCCTCGACCAGGACCTGTTTGACCCGCCGGCCCTCGGGTCCGGTCTGGTGCGTCCTGAGCATCATCCCCAGGATCTGGGACGCCGCCTCCTCGGCCTCCTGCGGGGAACGCGCCAGCTTCACCCCGCCCCCCTTGCCCCGACCGCCGGCGTGGATCTGGGCCTTGACCACCACGGTCCCGCCCAGCTCCTGGGCGATGGCCCTGGCCGTGGCCGGCGTCGTGGCCACGCGGCCCCGGGGGACGGGCACGCCGAACTCGGCCAGGATCGCCTTCGCCTGGAACTCATGGATCTTCATCGGGCCTCCGCATGGCCGCGGGGATGCCCCGCCGCCCCGCGCCTCGACCGCCGGGAAGGATCAGCCGCCGAGCAGCCGCTTCAGCACGTAGAGCGTCGTCTGCCGGCCGACGGCGGCGATGGATTCGGTGAGCGGGATCTCTTTGGGGCAGGCGTGGACGCAGTTCTGGGCGTTGGCGCAATCCGCCAGGCCGCCCTCGCCCATGAGCGCCTCCAGCCGCTCGGCCGCGTGCATCTTGCCCGTGGGGTGCATGTTGAACAGGCGCACCTGGGAGATGGCGGCCGCCCCGACGTATTTGGAGGTGGGCGTGATCTGGGGGCAGACCTCGAGACAGCAGCCGCAGGTCATGCAGCGGGCGAGGGCGTAGGCCACCGCCTGCACGTTCGCGTCCACCCGCGGCCCCGGGCCCAGGTTGTACGTCCCGTCAATGGGGATCCAGGCGCGCACCCGCTTGAGGGCGTCGAACATGCGCTGCCGGTCCACTACCAGGTCCCGCACCAGGGGGAACTTGGTCATGGGCTCGAGGACGATGGGCTGCTCGAGCTGGTCAACCAGGGCGCTGCAGGCCTGGCGGACCTTGCCGTTGATGATCATGGTGCAGGCGCCGCAGACCTCCTCCAGGCAGTTGGAGTCCCAGACGGGCGGCGTGGTTTTCCTTCCCTCCTTCGTGTAGGGGTGCCGCCGGATCTCCATCAGGGCCGAGATGACGTTCATCTGCGGCCGGTAGGGGATACTGAACTCCTCCCAGCGGGCCGGCGCCTCCGGCCCGTCCTGCCGCTTGATCTTCAGCGCGATCGTATTGGCTGCCATCCTCGCCTCGCCTCCTAAGGACCAATGACCAATGATGGTGGGCGCGCCGGGCGCGCCGTCCTGGGACTTCACGACGGTTTCATCCGCCATTGGTCATTCGTCATTGGGATTTGGTCATTCCCGCGATTCTTCGCGAACCTGTTCGCGAAGAATCCGGATCAGTACTTGCGCGCCTCGGGCTTGAGCAGCGAGATGTCCACCGGCGCGTAGCGGAATTCGGGCCCGCTGGGCGTCCACGTCGCCAGGGTGGTTTTCAGCCACTCCCGGTCGTTTCTGTCCGGGAAGTCCGGCTTGTAGTGGGCGCCGCGGCTCTCATCCCGCCGGAGCGCCCCCAGGGTGATGACGCGGGCCAGCTCCAGCATGTTCCAGAGCTGCCGGGTGAAGGAGACGGCCTGGTTGGCCCACCTGGCGGCGTCGTTGATGTCAATCCGCTTCCACCGCTCCATGAAGGCGAGGATGGCGTTGTCCGTGGCCTGGAGCTTGTCGTTGTAGCGCACCACGGTCACGTTGTCCGTCATGATCTCGCCCAGCTCCTTGTGGATCACGAAGGGGTTCTCCGTCCCGCCGAGAGCGGCGATCCGGTGGTAGGCCTCCTCTTGCCGCTTGCGCTCGGCCTCGAAGATGGCGGGGGCCACCGCCTCGCACGATTTCTCCAGCCCCCGGATGTAGCTCACCATGGCCGGACCGGCCAGCATCCCCCCGTAGAAGCAGGAGAGCAGCGAGTTGGCCCCCAGCCGATTCGCCCCGTGGTACTCGTAATCCACCTCGCCCGCGGCGTACAGGCCCGGGATGTTGGTCTGGTGGTTGCGCGGGCTGCCCACAACGATATTGCCCTGGCTGTCGGCCTCGTAGTCGATCCAGAGGCCGCCCATGGAGTAGTGCACGCTGGGGAAGACCCGCATGGGCACCTTGCGGGGATCCTCCCCCACGAACTTCTCGTAGATCTCCAGGATCCCGCCCAGCTTCCGGTCCAGCGTCTCGGCCGGGATGTGGCTGAGGTCGAGGTACACCACGTCCTTGCCACCCACGCCCAGCTTCAGCACCCGGCAGACGTAGTAGATCTCGCGGGTAGCGATGTCCCGGGGCACCAGGTTCTTGTACTTGGGGTATTTCTCCTCCAGGAAATACCAGGGCTTCCCGTCCTTGGGCACCCAGACCCGCCCCCCCTCGGCCCGGGCCGACTCGCTCATGAGGCGGTGCTTGTCCTCGCCGGGGATAGCCGTGGGATGCACTTGGATGAACTCCCCGTTGGCGTAGATGGCCCCCTGCTGGTAGACCGCCGAGGCAGCCGATCCCGTGCAGACCATGGACAGCGTGCTCTTGCCGAAGATGACCCCGTTGCCGCCCGTGGCGAGGCAGACCGCGTCGGCCGGGAAGACCCGGACCTCCATGCTGCGCAGGTCCTGGGCCACGATCCCCCGGCAGATCCCGTCCCCGTCCCGCACGATGGAGAGGAACTCCCAGTACTCGAACTTCTCCACCAGCCCCTCGGCCTCGTAGCGGCGCACCTGCTCGTCCAGGGCGTACAGGAGCTGCTGCCCCGTCGTCGCCCCGGCGAAGGCCGTCCGGGAAAAGAGCGTCCCCCCGAAGCCCCGGAAGTCCAGCAGCCCCTCGGGGGTCCGGTTGAAGGGGACCCCCATGCGATCCAGCAGATACACGATCCCCGGCGCCGCCTCGCACATCCCCTTGGCCAGGGGCTGGTTGGCCAGGAAGTCGCCGCCCTTGACGGTCTCGTAGAAGTGGATCTGGGGGCTGTCCCCCTCGCCCTTGGTGTTCACCGACGCGTTGATCCCGCCCTGGGCGCAGACCGAGTGGGACCGCTTCACCGGCACGAACGAGAAGAGCTGGACCGGGACCCCGGCTTCGGCGAGCTTGATGACCGTCATCAGGCCGGCCAGCCCGCCCCCCACCACGATGCTCTTCGGCCGCGCAACCATATCGCCACTCCCCCTACTTGAAGGAAAACAGGATGTGGATCCCCACGGCGCTCATGGCCAGGAAGACCGCCAGGCTGAGGTAGGTCATGGCCTGCTGGGCCCTGGCGCTGACGGTGATGCCCCACTTGAAGGCGAAATTGAAGAGCCCATGGGCGAAGTGATAGCAGGCGCACAGGATGCCGACGATGTAGATCGCCTTCTCGTAGGGCGGGGCGAAGTAGCGGGCCATGTAGGCATAGTCCACGTGCTGTCCGAAGAAGACGGCCTGCACCCGGGTGTTCCACACGTGGTAGCCGATGTACACCAGCAGGATCACCCCGGTGATCCGCTGCAACAGGTAGGCCAGGTTGTGGTAGCGCGCCCCCAGGGCCTGCCCCGGGTGCAGCACGTCCCCCTCGGCGGCGATGAAGAGGCCGTAGAGGCCGTGGAACAGCAGGGGGCCGAAGACCAGGCCGATCTCCAGGACCGGCAGGTAGGGCAGCCCCAGGAGAAAGGCCACGTAGCGGTTGTAGGCCTCGGGCCCCCGGGTGGCGAAGGCATTGCCGAAGAAGTGCTCCACCAGGAACACCCCGATGGGGAAGATCCCGGCCAACGAGTGCAGCCGGCGGAGGTAAAAGTGGCGAACGCCTGCAGTGGCCATACTCGCTCCTTCTCTGTCACCGGCACGCCGGGGCCCCCGCCCGTTCCGACCCCGGCGCTGTCCCTTCGGGGATGCGGGCGCGCCGTACGTTCCCGGAGCCCCGGACCGACCAGCCCGGCCCGGCACGCCGTCCCCCCGGGTAACGCGGGGCGGAGGCCCGCGCCCGCAGCATCAGGAAGACTTCTTGGGCCGGAGCGGCGGCTTGCTCCCCGGCTTGACCGAGGCCTTGGCCTCCGCCGCCTTGAGCTTCTCCTCGAGGCCCTGCTTCTCCCTGGTCAGATCCTCGAGCTGCTTCCTCAGGGCGTCCGTATCCGCCTTCAGGCTGGTCACCTGCCCCTTGAGATCCACGTTCTCCTTCTGCAGGCTGTCCACCTGGGACTTGAGCTGCTCGTTCTCCTTCTTGAGATCCGGACCGCAGCCCGCGGCCACCAGCGCCACGGCCGCGGCCAGGACGAGCACGATCGTACGGGTGGTGTGTCGCATTCCTGTCCGGCCTCCTTTCTTCACTGATCGACAGGGACGGCGACAGCCGGCTTTTCGGATTTCGAATCTCGGATTGCGGATTTGCCAGATTCGAAACGCGCCCTTCGAAATGGGTCCCTGTCCCTATCGCTGTGGCTGTCGCCTCCGTCAGAGTTTCGTTTCCGCCACCGTTTTCTTCACGCTCTCCAGGCTCTTCTGCACCAGGGCCCGCTCCTCGTCCGAAAGCTTGACCTCCAGCACGCGCTCCACCCCGCCCGCGCCGATGACCGCCGGGACCCCGAAGTAGTAGCCCTGAATCCCATACTCGCCCTCCAGGTAGGCGGCGCAGGGCAGGACCCGCTTCTTGTCCCGCAGGTAGGCCTCGGCCATGGCGATGGAGGAGGCCGCCGGCGCATAGTAGGCACTCCCGGTCTTGTACAGGGCCACCAGCTCGCCGCCCGCCTTCCGCGTCCGCTCCACGATGGCCTCGAGGCGGTCCTTGGGCAGAAGCTCTGTCACCGGGATGCCCCCCACACTGCAGCAGCGGACGAGCGGCACCATGTCGTCGCCGTGACCCCCCAGGACGAAGGCCTGGACATCCTCCACCGAGACGTTCAGCTCCATGGCGACGAAGGTCCGGAAGCGGGCCGAATCCAGGACCCCGGCCATGCCCACCACCCGCTGCTTGGGGAATCCCGTGAGCTTCTTGAAGGCGTAGACCATGGCATCCAGGGGATTGGAGACCACGATGCAGAAGGCCTGGGGGCAGGTGCGCTTCAGGTTGGTGGCGACCTCCGTGATGATCTTGACGTTGGTCTCCAGCAGGTCCTCGCGGCTCATGCCCGGCTTGCGCGGGATGCCTGCGGTGATGATGCAGACGTCCGCGCCGGCCACATCCTCGTAGGAGCTCGTGCCGCTGAGCCGGACGTCGTAGCCGTCCACCGGCAAGAGTTGGGCGATATCCAGGGCCTTGCCCTTGGCCATCCCCTCGGCGGCCGGAATGTCGAAGAGGACGATGTCCCCCAGCTCCTTCTCCGCCGCCAGGAGGGCCAGGTTCCCCCCGACCTGACCCGCGCCGATGAGGGCGATCTTCTTGCGTGCCATGTCCCGCCTCCTTCCCCCTCCCCGCAGGATCTTCCCCGGACGGTCACATGCGCTCGATGATGGCGGTGGCGAACTCCGAGCACTTCACCTCGCGGGCCCCCTCCATCAGCCGGGCGAAGTCGTAGGTCACGATCTTCTCACCGATGGTGGCCGACATGGCCTCGTAGATCTTGTGGGCAGCCTCCACCCAGCCCAGGTGCTCCAGCATCATGGCGCCCGAGAGGATGACGGAGCCCGGGTTCACCTTGTCCTGCCCCGCGTACTTGGGCGCGGTGCCGTGGGTGGCCTCGAAGATGGCGTGGCCGGTGTCGAAGTTGATGTTGCCGCCCGGGGCGATGCCGATCCCGCCCACCTGGGCCGCCAGGGCGTCGGAGATATAGTCGCCGTTCAGGTTCAGGGTGGCGATGACGTCGTACTCGGCCGGCCGGGTGAGGATCTGCTGGAGGAAGGCATCCGCGATCACGTCCTTGACCAGGAGCTTGCCCCCGGGATTTCCCCCGCAGTCGTCCCAGCTCACCGCCACGTCCTGGAACTCCTCCTTCACCAGCTCGTAGCCCCAGCGGCGGAAGCCGCCCTCGGTGAACTTCATGATGTTGCCCTTGTGCACCAGCGTGACGCTGCGGCGCTTGTGCTGCAGGGCGTAGCGGATGGCGGCGCGCACCAGCCGCTTGCTCCCCTCGATGGAGACCGGCTTGATCCCGATGCTGGAGGTCTTGGGGAAGCGGATCTTCTTGACCTTCATCTCCTTCTGGAGAAACGCGATCACCTTCTTGGCCTCGGGGGTCCCCGCCTCCCACTCGATCCCGGCGTAGATGTCCTCGGTGTTCTCGCGGAAGACCACCATGTCCACCAGCTCCGGGTGTTTGACCGGAGAGGGCACCCCCTTGAACCAGCGGACCGGGCGCAGGCAGACGTACAGGTCCAGGAGCTGCCGCAATGCCACATTGATGGACCGGATCCCGCCGCCCACGGGCGTGGTGAGCGGCCCCTTGATGGCCACCCGGTACTTCTCGATGATCTTCAGCGTGTCGTCGGGGAGCCAGATCTCCTTCCCGTAGATCCGGTTGGCTTTCTCGCCGGCATAGACCTCAAACCAGGCGATGCGCTTCGCCCCGCCGTAGGCCTTGGCCACGGCCGCGTCCAGGACCCGCTGGGCGGCCGGCCAGATGTCCACGCCGGTTCCGTCCCCCTCGATGTAGGGGATGATGGGATTGTCGGGCACCACCATCCTCTTGCCCCGGAGGGTGATGGCCTTGCCGTCCTTGGGCGGACTGAGCTTCACCTTGGTTGCCATGATTGCTTCTCCCTTTATGCGACGAATCGAGTCCGGCGGAACTCAGACCATGCCGGGGAGCACCATCGGCTGCGTGGCGTCGGTGAGGAAGCGGCGAGGGACCTGGCAGGGCGGAAAGCGCGCGCGCAACAGCCGTCCCCCCCTCCTCGTCGAGATCGCGAACTCGC
Organism: Methylomirabilis sp. (SeqCode); assembly: GCA_037442485.1. GTDB lineage: Bacteria > Methylomirabilota > Methylomirabilia > Methylomirabilales > 2-02-FULL-66-22 > 2-02-FULL-66-22. Next base: position 440 of record JBBIQE010000095.1, on the reverse strand, counting down.
CCGCGGATCGGACCGGAGGCCTGCAGCGGCGGTCCTGGAAAGTGCACCGCATGGCTCGACGGGAGCTTCGTAACACAGGGGTTCGGAGGTGTCAAGATCAAATCCCCCCCGCTCCGACGTGCCGATGCGATGCCAGGGAACTCAGGCGGGGGTCTGAACGTCTGGAGAAGCGAACATTGATCCCGCCCGCTCCGCCGGCGACGCCAGCGGGAGGCCCTCTCACGGAGCACTCGCTCGCCCGCCCCATAGGCCGCCGCCGTCCCCATCCCCCACCCCTCGCCGCGAAGCCTCGCCGCCATCTCCGCCCTATCCCGGACGGGGAGCGCCTTCATGTGCTGCGCGTTGACCAGCAGGAGCTGCGCGAAGTGCCCGTCCAGGATGTTGAAGACCGGCTTCCAGTACACGCCGGTGCTCTCCATGGCCACGTGGGTGCAGCCGGC
>JBBIQE010000094.1:0-13604 GCA_037442485.1 Methylomirabilis sp. (SeqCode) | reverse complement strand
GGTCCACCCACGCCTTGACCTCGGCCGGCTTGGGCGGCTCGCCCCGGAACAGATCTTCGAGGGAGAAGTCGGGCGGGACCTCCATCGCCAGCGCGTGCAGTTCGTCCTTCAGGTTGCTCAGGACGACGTATTCGCCCCTCTGGTGCAAGGTACTCAGGGCGGCAAAGAGCGCCTGGGTGATGGGGAGGGAGAAATGATCCTTCGCGAGGGTATCCAGGATCCGGTCCTTGACGGCCGAGCCGGCCACGTTGACGGTCAGGCACAGCGCCCGGAGCACCGCCCGCTCGAGGGCGGGAAGGTCCCTCGGCTCGAGTGCATCCGGCTGCTGTCCGCCTGGAGCCATCCACCCTCCTGTCACCGGCGACGCTCCCCGGCCTCCCTCGCCGACCCGACACCGGATGGGCGCCGGCTCGCTGCCGCCCGGGATTCTCCTAGCAGACGGTTCGGGGGCGGTCAAGCCTGACCATCGCTCCTTTCCTCGCCGAGCTTTCCCGGCCGGGCGATCCCCAATTCCCGGATCCGCTTCCGCAGGGTATTCCGGTTGATGCCCAAGAGATCGGCCGCCTTCACCTGGTTGCCGCCCGCGCGCCGCAGGACCAGCTCCAGGAGGGGCCGCTCGACGCACGCCACGAAATGGTCGCGCAGGCGGCCGTCCTGGCTCCCCTGGAGGCGGTTGAGCTCGGCGCGGATCCATTCCGCCGGAAAGCTGTCCGGGTGCAGCCCCTCCTCCTCGGCCGCAGCGCGGGACCGGAGCCCGTCCGGCAAATGGTCCGGAAGGATCAGCGAGGTCGTGGCCAGGGCCGCCGCCCGCTTGACGACGTTCTCCAGCTCCCGCACGTTCCCCGGCCAGCCGTAGGCCTGCAGCAGCGCCAGGGCCTCGGGCGAGACCACCTTGGGCGCCGCGCGCTGCTCCTGGGCGAAGGCGTTCAGGAAGTGCGCCACCAGGGCCGGGATGTCCTCGCGCCGGTCCCGCAGCGGGGGCAGGTGGATGGTGACCACGTTCAGGCGGTAGAACAGATCCTCGCGGAAGGCCCGCCGGGCCACGGCCGCCTCCAGGTCCTGATTGGTCGCCGCCACGATGCGCACGTCCACCGGGAGGGCCCCCTCGCCTCCCAGCCGCTCGATCCGGCGCTCCTGCAGGACGCGGAGCAGCTTGGTTTGCAGGCTCAGGTCCATGTCCCCGACCTCGTCCAGGAAGACCGTCCCGCCCTCGGCCTGCTCGAAGCGTCCGCGCCGCGCCGCCACCGCCCCCGTGAAGGCCCCCTTCTCGTGGCCGAACAGCTCGCTCTCCAGAAGCTCCCGCGGGATGGCGGCGCAGTTGACCGGGATGAAGGGGCGGCCCCGGCGGCGGCTGTTCTCGTGGATGGCCCGGGCGATCAGCTCCTTGCCGGTGCCGCTCTCCCCCCGCAGCAGGACCGTGAGGTCGGTCCCCGCCACCTTCCCCACGGCCTTGAAGATCTGCTGCATGGCGGGGCTGGCCCCCACGATCCCGCCGAGGTCGAAGCGTTCCTCCACGCCCTGGCGCAGGCGGAGCACCTCCTGGGCCAGCGCCTGCGCCTCCAGCGCCTTCTCCACCACCAGCAGCACCTCGTCCATGTCGAAGGGCTTCCCGATGTAATCGTAGGCGCCCAGCTTCATGGCCTCGACGGCCACCTGGAGCGTGCCGTAGGCGGTCATCATGATCACGGGCAGCTCCGGCCGGCGCTTGCGGATCTCGCGCAGCACCTCCAGGCCGTCCGTCCCCGGCAGCCGCACGTCCAGGAGCATCAGGTCCACACCGGGCTCCCCGGCCGCGGCCAGCCCGCTGCGGCCGTCGGCCGCCAGCATCACCCGGTAGTTGGCGCGCTCCAGCGCCTTGCGGAGGGCCCAGCGCACGCTCTCCTCGTCGTCCACGATGAGAATCCCCTGCCCGCTCATGCGCCTGCCGCCTCCCCGTCGCTGGCGATGGGCAGCAGGACCCGGAACGTGCTGCCCTGCCCCACCTGGCTCTGGACCTCGATGGCCCCGCCGTGCTCCTCCACGATCCGGAGCGAGATGGGAAGCCCCAGGCCCGTCCCCCCGGCCTTGGTCGTGAAGAACGGATTGAAGAGCTGGCCCTGGATCTCGGGGGGGATGCCCGGTCCCCCGTCCGCGATCTCCACCACGGCGGCGGCCCGCCCGCCGCACTGGGGGGCCGCCCGCTCGAAGCGCGTCCGGATGCACAGCTCCCCGCCCCCGCCCGCCATGGCCTCGGCCCCGTTCCGGATCAGGTTGAGGAACACCTGGAGGAGCCGCTCGGGATCACCCGCCACCGCGGGCAACTGCGGGTCGTAGCGGCGCACGACGGCCACCCCACCCGCGTGCAGCCCGGATTCCTCCAGGCGCAGCGCCTCTTCCATGACCCGGTGGACGTTGCACGGCCGGACCTGCAGGGATGGCTGGCCGGCGAAGGCCAGGAGGTCGCCCACGATCCGGTTCAGCCGATCCACCTCGCGGATGATGATCCCGGTGAACTCCCGCAGGGCGGGGGGGAAGCCCGGCTCGCGCTCGAGCAGTTGCGCCGCCCCCCGGACCCCCACCAGGGGATTGCGGACCTCGTGGGCCACGCCGGCAGCCAGGACCCCCAGGGCCGCCAGGCGGTCGGACCGCCGGACATGCTCCTCCAGCTCGCGCACCCGGGACATGTCGCGCAGGACCAGGACGATCCCGCGGCTCTCCCCGCGGGGGTTGCTCACCTGGGACGCCACGGCGCTGACGCGCAGATGCACCCCGTCCGCCCGGGTCAGCAGGGCATCGAAGTCGGCATGGCTCCTCTGCTGGTCGGCGGTCTTGGCGACCAGGCGGGCCAGGGGCGCCGGCGGGGGGAACACCTCGCCGATGAGCCGGCCGGCCACCTGCGAGCCCGAGAACCCCGTCAGCTCCTCGGCCGCCTGGTTCAGCGACACGATGCGCCCGGCCGGATCCAGGATGATGACCCCGTCCTGCAGGCTGGAGAGCAGATCCTCGTAGTAGGCCCGCAGCTCCTCCAGGGCCGCCGTGAGCTCGGCGTTCCGCTGGCGGAGCAGGGCCGTCTCGTCGCGAGCGCTCACCCGCTCCGCGGCGGTCGCCCGGCCGGCTACGCCGCGCGCTTGATCTTTGTCCGTCACTCCACTACGATCCCCCGGCCGTCCCGGCCAGGCCCCGGAGGGGTGAGGCCGATGATACCCTTGCGGATCGCCACCCGGGGAAGGGCCTGCGCCGGGAGCGAATGGTTCATTATATGCCGGAGCACGAATACTTCAAGGCGCAAATGTCCGAGCGGGCCGTCGCCCCCGCGGCACGGTCATCGGCCCCGGGTGGAGGAGGGCCCGCGCCCTGCGCTTTCTTGACAACGCCGCGAGGTGCGTGCTACACAGGGCCGGCATCGCCGTGTCCCTTCTCTCCCTGGCCGGGCGCATGAGCCACCAGCTCGATGCCATCTTCCGTCCGCGGAGCGTGGCCGTCATCGGAGCGTCCAACGCGCCGGAGAAGTACGGCTACATCATCCTGAAGAACATCCTGGAGGCGGGCTTCCAGGGGCCCGTCTATCCCGTCAATCCCAAGGCCACCGAGATCCTCGGCCGCCCCTGCACGCCGCGCGTCGCTGATCTGCCGCCCGAGGTGGACCTGGCGGTCATCATCATTCCGGCCCGGGCGGTGCCCCAGGCGCTGGCGGAGGCCGGCCGCCGCGGCATCCGGGCCGCCATCATCGTGAGCGGCGGCTTCGCCGAGTCCGGCGAGGAGGGCGCCGCCCTCCAGCGCGAGGTGGTGGAGGTGGCCCGGCGCACGGGCATCCGGGTCGTCGGCCCCAACTGCCAGGGCGTCAACAGCCCCCATCACGGCCTGTGCGCCTCGTGGCCGCTGCTCACGGAGCGGGGGGAGATCGCCGTGATCTCCCAGAGCGGGACGGTGGGTGCCGCCCTGATGGACTGGGCCTCGCAGGAAGGGTTGGGCTGCGCCGCCTTCGTCTCCCTGGGGAACCGCTGCGACGTGGACGAGGCGGACCTCATCGGGTACCTGGCCCAGGATCCAAACACCCGCGCCATCGCCGCCTACCTGGAAGGGATCCGGGACGTGGACCGGTTCCGTCAGGTGGTCGGCGCCTGTCGCAAGCCCATCGTGATCCTGAAGGCGGGGCGGACACCGGAGGGACGGCGGGCCGCCGAGTCCCATACCCGGTCCCTGGCCGGACGGGACGAGCTGTACACCGCCTTCTTTCGCCAGCTCCGCGTCCACCGCGCCGACAGCCTGGAGGAGCTGTACGATTCCGCCAAGGCGCTGGCCTATCTCCCCCGGCCGGCCGGGCGCCGCATCCTCACCATCACCAGCTCGGGCGGCTCCGGCATCCTGGCCACGGATTGGGCCGAGTGGTCCGGCCTCAGCGTGGTACCGCTCCCCGGTCCGGTGGCCGAGACGCTGCGCGGGCTGCTGCCCCCGCACTGCATCGTGGCCAACCCCCTCGACCTCACGGGGGACGCCACCGCCACGCTCTACCGTCAGGTGGCGGACGTTACGGCCGCCCACGTGGACTATCAGGTGCTCATCTTCGGCGACCCCATCCGCGACGCGGCCGAGGTGGTGAGGCCCGGCGCCCCGCAGCTCGTCATCTTCCTGGGCGGGGCGGAGGTCGAGCGGCAGGAGCGCGCGCGCATGCACCGGAAGAAGGTCCCGGTCTTCCCCACGCCCGAGCGCGGGATACGGGCCCTGGCTCGCCTGTTCGCCTTCGACGAGGTGGCAGGGTGAGGCCGCACGGCGAGGGTGGAGGGGGCTGGCTGGCCGAGCCCGAGGCCCTGCGGCTGCTCTCGGGGTACGGTCTCCCCGTCGTGGCCCATCGCCTGGCACGGAGCCCGGAGGAGGCGGCACGGGCGGCCCGCGACCTGGGCTGTCCCGTGGCCCTGAAGATCGTGGCGCCCGACCTCGTCCACAAGAGCGACGTGGGCGGCGTGCGCCTGCACATCGCCACGCCCGAGGAGGCCGCCCAGGCTTTCACCGCCCTGTGGGATCGCCTCGCGCCTCCCGCCTCCCGCCTTCCGCCTCACGGCATCCTGGTGGCGAGAATGGCCGCCCCCGGCCCCGAGGTCATCCTGGGCATGGTGCGGGATCCCCAGTTCGGACCCGCGGTGATGGTCGGCCTGGGCGGAATCTTCGTGGAGCTGTACAGGGACGTGGCCTTCCGCCTGCCCCCGCTTCATCCGGCCGAGGCCCGCGCCATGCTGCGGGAGCTCAAGGCGGCCCCCCTGCTCACGGGATACCGGGGGCAGCCCCCGCGCGACCTGGACGCGCTGGCCTCCTGCGCCTGTGCCGTGGCCCGGATCGCCGCCGAGCATCCCGAGATCCAGGAGCTGGACCTGAATCCCGTCATCGCCCACGAGCGGGGCTGCACCATCGTGGACGCCAAGATCCGGGTGCACCCCTGACCACCACACGAGGAGGAGGAAGCATGCGCTGGCTCAGTGTGCTGCTCTTGGCCGGGTTGCTCATGACGCAGGGGTGCGCGGTGGTGGCCGTGGGCGCGGTGGCGGCCGCGGCCGCCGGGGTGACCTACACGGTCCTGGGCACGGCCGAGAAGACCTACAACGAGGACTACGACGCGGTCGTGGCCGCGGTGCAGAAGGCGCTGGCGAACCTCGACATCAAGACCGGCGACACCAGGCGGTCCGAAGAGAACGGCAAGGTCGTCACGACCGAGATCCAGGCCTACGCCCGCGATCTGACCATCCAGATCAGCATCGAACGGGTCACGGACAAGGCCACCCGCGTGGTGGTGGACGCCTCCAAGAAGTACGTCGTCAAGGACGCGGCCACGGCCGGCGAGATCCTGATCCAGACGACGAACATCCTGTCCAAGAAGTCCTAGGCCCCGGCGCGGATGGGCGAACGGACCGCCGGAGGGCCTTCGCCTCAGCGCCGGTTCCACTATGCCTGGGTCATCGTGGCCCTGGGCCATCTCAACGTGCTCTGTGCCTTGGGCCTGGCCCGCTTCGGCTACAGCATGATCCTGCCGGCCATGAAGGAGGCCCTGCAGCTCAGCTTCGCGGAGACCGGCTGGCTGGCCACCGGGAACTTCGTCGGCTACCTGGTCTCCTCCCTCCTCGCCGGCCTGATCGCCTCGCGCTGGCCGCCCCGCCGCCTGATCCTCACCGCGCTCTGCCTGCTCACCCTCGGCCTGGCCTGCACCGCGGTGGTGACCGGGTTTGCCTCGGCCCTGGCGGTCCGCACCCTCACCGGACTGGCCAGCGGCAGCCTCTACATCCCGGCCATGGCCTTGCCCACGCTTTGGTTCGCGCCACACCGGCGGGGGATGGCCGCGGGCATCCAGGCTGGCGGCTCGGGCCTGGGCCTGATCCTGAGCGGCCTCCTGGTCCCGGAGCTCCTGCGCCGCTTCGGGCCCGCAGGGTGGCGCCAGGCCTGGGTGCTCCTGGCGATCCTGGTCGGCGGCGTCTGGCTGCTCATGCTGGGGCTGCTCCGCGAGCGGCCGGAGGAGGTGGGCGAGCACCCCTACGGGGCGACCCGGGCCTCCCCGCCGCCCCCGCCCGGCCCGCTGGCGCGAGGTGTTCGGGAACCCCGGCCTGTGGGCCCTGGGCGGCGTGTTTGCCTGCTTCGGCTTCTCCTACGTCATCTACGTCACCTTCTTCGCGGCCTACCTGGTGCGGGAGGGCGGCCTCTCGCCCGAGACGGCGGGGCGGCTGTGGGGGCTGGTGGGCGTCCTCAGCCTCGGCAGCGGCCTGCTCTGGGGCAGACTCGCCGACAGGATCGGGAAGGGGCGGGGCCTGGCCATCCTCTTCGGCGTGCACGCCGCGAGCTTCGCCATCTTCGCCCGGGGTCAGGGCGCACCCGCCTTCCTGGTCTCGGCCGTGCTCTTCGGCCTCACCGCCTGGAGCATCCTGGCCATCATGGCCGCCGCGGTGGGGGACTATGCCCGCACGTCGCTGGCGGCCGCGACCCTGGGATTCATCACGATCATCTTCGGTTTGGGGCAGGCCGTCGGCCCGCCCATCGCCGGCCGGCTGGCCGACTGGACTCGGTCGTTCTCGGGCGCGCTCCTCTTGGCGAGCGGGGTCGCTCTGCTCGGCGGCCTGGGGGCCCTGTCCCTCCGGCCTCCTTCCCGACCGGCAGCCTGAGCCCGAGGTTCTCGGCTCGCGGCGGCTTCCGATAGCGAGATCCGATGGCGAATGCCGAATCCGATTCCAATCGCTATCCCGTTCGCTCTCGCTGTCGGCGGATGGGTCAGGCGAAGGCGCGGGGGAAGAGCCGGCGGGCGTTCGCCGTGGTGCGGTGGGCGACCTCGTCCGGGGCGACACCCTTCAAGTCCGCGATGGCCTGGCAGGCCACGCGGACGTTCTTGGGTTCGTTCCGCAGGGTGGGATCGGGACCCAGGACCGGAGCATCCGACTCGAGGAGCAGCCGCTCCAGGGGAAGGAAGCGGACCAGCTTCTGCTTCTGCCTCGAGCGGACGACCGAGGGCGGGATCGAGAAGTAGTACCCCGCCTCCAGGCCGTCTGCCGCGCTTTCCGCCTTTCCATCGAAGGCATGGAGCAGGACGCGCTGCGCCCCGTGCTCCTTGAGGAAGGCGATGCAGCGGCGTCCGGCCGCGCGCGAGTGGACGTTCAGCGGCAGGGCCAGCTCGTTGGACAGCGCCACGAACGTCGCCAGGATCTCTTCCTGGATCTTCCGTCCCGCCTCATCCTTGACCACCCAGTGATCCAGGCCGACCTCGCCCAGCGCCACCAGGCGACCGGCGTGGCGTCGGACAAATGCGGCGACGGCCTCGGCCGCCTCCGGATCGAGGAGGGTCGGATAGAGCCCGGCCGCGGGCCGGAGCAGCGCGTGCCGGTCCGCCAGGGTGAGGATCCGCTCCGCCTCTTCCGGGGTCTCGCTCACGGCCAGGATGGCCCGCACACCCGCCGCCTCGGCCCGCGCCAGTACCTCGGGCAGGTCCCCGGCGAAATCCGCCGACGCAAGATGCGCATGGGCGTCGAACAATTCCACGGCCGCTCCCCCGCCCCTCAGCTCCCCAGCTCCCCTGCAAGCTTTTCGGCCCGCTCCACCAGGCTCCGGATCTCGTCGAAGCCCTTCTGCCAGAAGGCCGGATCGTGAAAATCCGCACCCAGCGGCCCGAGCAGGGCCTCGGGCGAATCGGATCCCCCCGCCTCCAGCAATCCGATGTACCGGGGGACGAAGGCGGCCCCCTCTTCCTTGTACTGCCGGTAGAGGGACAGCACCAGGAGCTCGCCGAACACGTAGCTGTAGCAGTAGAACCGGCTGTGGATGAAGTGCGGGATATAGGACCAGCCCCACCGGTAGCCCTCCAGCATCTCCACCGCGTCCCCGTAGTACCGGCCGTTGGCCTCGAGCCAGGCCCGGCAGACGGCCTCGGGCCGGAGGCGCCCCTGCGCCCGCTGGGCGAAGACCGACTGCTCGAAGCGGGTGAGGACATTCTGCCGGAACACCGTGGCGCAGGTGTCCTCGATCTTCCCGCAGAGCAGCGCGAGCTGCACCCGGGGCTCCGCCTCCGCCCTGAGCAGGTGATCGAAGACCAGGAACTCGGCGAACACCGAGGCCGTCTCGGCCGTGGTGAGCGGCGTGTCGTAGTTGAAGACCGTCTGCTTCCGGGCCAGATATCCGTGCAGGCCGTGGCCCAGCTCGTGGGCCAGCGTCATCACGTCCCGCAGGTTGTCGGTGTAGTTGCAGAGGACATAGGGGTGCAGCTCCGGCGTGGGCGACGCGCAGAAGGCCCCGCTCCGCTTCCCGGCACGCACCTCGGCGTCTATCCAGCGCCGGTCGAAGAACTGCCCGCCGATCTCCCGGAAGCTGGGAGCGAAGGCACCGAAGGCCTCCAGGATCACCGCGCGGGCGCGATCGAAGGGGCAGGGCGGCAGGGCCTCGCCCACCGGCGCGTACTGGTCGAAGAGGGCCAGCCTGGGCAGGCCCAACAGTCGCGCCTTCAACCGGAAGTAGGCCTGGGCGATGGGGTAGTTCGCCTCGGTCATGGCCATCATCTGCTTGACCGCCTGATCGTCAATCTCGTTGTCCAGGTGGCGCTCGGCCATGGGGTGGGGGAAACGGCGGAGCCGGTCCATGATCAGGTGATCCTGGATCAGGGTCTCGTAAACCGAGGTCAGCACCAGCTCGTGCTTCGACAGCACGTCGAACAGCGTCTCGTAGGCCCGCCGCCGCAGCTCCCGCGCGGGGTGGTGGACCAGGGCCAGGACCTCGCTCAGGGTGAGCGTCTCCGTCCGGCCGTCGCGCTCCAGGGGGAAACGGAGGCTGCTGCTCAGTTCGGTGAAGAGCCGCGCGAAGGCCCGCCGGCCGGTCAGGTCGCGCTCGTTCAGCAGGCGCTCTTCCCCCTCGGACAGCCTGTGGGGAGAAAACTGCCTCAGCCGCCCGAGGTAATGCCGGTATCCGGCCAGGGCGGGGTGGGCGATCAGGGGGTCGGCCGCCTCGTCGGGCAGCCCCATCCACTCGAGCTCGAAGAACAGGACGAGATTTCTGGTCTGGGTTGCAGCCAGCTCCACCCTCTCCTTCAGGTCCTGGACTTCGGGCCGCGCCGTGTCGGTCGCGTACAGCAGATCGGCGAAGGTCCCGACCCGACGGAGCTCCCGCTCCAGCGCCTCCAGCTCGCCGACGGCGGCGCGCAGGTGCTCGGGGCTCGGGCCGCCGGCGACGCCGATCGTTCCTCGGTAGCGCTCGGCGAAGGTTTGGGCCCGCCGGCGGCAATCGGCCAGGGTCATCGTGATTCGCGGGTCGTCGGGGCCGGCGAACAGGTCGCCCAGGTCCCAGCGCACCCCCGCCGCACTGAAGGCCGGGGTGGTCACGCCACGATCCTCCGGTGGGGTGGCAGAATGCAAGCGCGAGCGATGCGGGCCATTCTACGAGGCGAGCTGCTGAAAGGCAACCGGCGCGGCGCCGTTCCGGATGCCCATGCCCCGCATTTCCCGTCCGGTTTCGGTCAAGGATATGCTATCCTATCGGCGAGGCCGTGCCGTGGTGAATTCGGGAGTCCAAGGATGAACGACCTCCCTGTGCGGCTGCGCGAGATCCTGAAGGGGGTCAGCCGCTCCTTCTACCTGACCCTGGCCGTCCTGCCCGCGACCCTGCGCAGGCCGATGGGGATCGCCTACCTCCTGGCGCGGGCGGCGGATACCATCGCCGATACTCGGATCCTCCCCCGGGCCGACCGCCTCCGTCACCTGGACTTGCTCCGGGAGGAGCTGAACCTCCCCGTCGCCTCCCGCCTGCAGGAGATTGCCGGGGCCTGGACGGGGCCGCAGCGCACTCCGGCCGAGCGGCACCTGCTGCTCCGCCTCCCGGAATGCCTGGCCGAGTTCCGCCGGCTGCCGGAGGCGGATGGGCGTCGCATTCGGACCCTCCTCCTGGCCCTCATCTCCGGGATGCAGGAGGACCTGCGGACCTTCCCCGGAGAAGGCCCGCGGCCGCTCGCCGCACTCGAGACCCGGGCCGATCTCGACCGCTACACCTATTACGCGGCCGGGTGCGTGGGCGAGTTCTGGACCGACATGGCCATGGCCCATTGTCCCGCCCTCTCGGGATGGGATGGGAGGCTCATGCGGCAGCGCGGGATGCGATTCGGGCAAGGGCTCCAGATGACCAACGTCCTGCGCGACTTGGCCCAGGACCTCCGCCTCGGCCGGTGCTACCTCCCGGAACAGGACCTCCGGGCGCTGGATCTGACCGCCGGGGATTTGCTGGATTCGGCCGCCATCGGGCGGTTGCAGCCCCTGCTCCGCGATCTCATGGCCCTTACCCTCTCGCACTATGCCGAGGGCTGGGCCTACCTCCTGGCGATCCCCCGCGCGGAGATTCGGCTGCGCCTCGCCTGCGCCTGGCCGCTGCTCATCGGCCTTCGCACCCTGGATCTGGTGCAGCGGGCCCCCGACCTCCTGGACCCGCGGGTGAGGGTGAAGATCAGCCGGCCCGCCGTGTACGGGATCCTCGTCCGCTCCACGCTCCTCGCCTGGTCGGATGGCGGCCTGGGCCGATACTACCGGGGGCTGCGAGATCGCATTCAGCCCGGCCCGATGCCCGCCGGATCGGGGGTGATGGCGCATGGGTGAGGAGACCGGGTCGGATCGGGTCCGCGCCCACGTCTGGGTCTCGGGGCGCGTCCAGGGCGTCTACTTCCGCGCCTACGCCGAGGACGAGGCGGCGTTCCGCAAGGTGGCGGGCTGGATCCGGAACGCGCCGGACGGCCGCGTGGAGGCGGTCTTCGAGGGGGACCGGCCCGCCGTGGAGGCCATGATCCGGTGGTGCCATCGGGGATCGCCCGCCTCGCACGTGACGGGCGTGGAAGTCCTCTGGGAGCCGCCGCGGGGAGAGCGCGCCTTTCGCGTGCGCTTCTGAGTACCCCGCGCCGAATTGTGCTGCCCTACTCTCGAAGCCTATGATCTGGCTCCCTCTTCCTGGGCGCCCTCTGCCACGCCCAGGGGGCACCCGCGAGAGGGGGGAGCTGAGCGTGGCCGTATTTGCGAAACCCCGTTCAGCCGCAATGGGCGGAGGGAAAGGTGCTTCAGACGCCGCGAGTCACCGGCATCCTGGAAACCGTCCTGTACGTGGCCGACGTGGATCGGGCGGAGCGGTTCTACCGCGACGTCATGGCCCTGCGACAGATCGGGAAGGAGCCGGGGCGGCACGTGTTCTTCCGGGTCGGCTCGGGGGTCCTGCTCCTCTTCCGTGCCGAGCGGACCCGACAGTCCCAGAGCGTGCCCCCGCATGGCGCAGAGGGTGAGATCCACGTCTGCTTCACCACCACGCCGGAGGACTACGAGGCCTGGAAGCGGCGGATCCGCGCGCAGCACATCCCCATCGAGCAGGAGACCGAATGGCCGGGCGGGCGCTCGTTCTATTTCCGCGACCCGGACGGGAACTTGCTGGAATTGGCCAACGCCGACATCTGGCCCCGCTGAAGCCCGCGTACAGGGTATGGCATGTGGCTCCGTCCTGAACCATAACGCTATACGCCGTGCGGCACCTGTCAGGGGCGATCTCAGGCCCAGGATTTGGGGGTGAGGTCTCCGGTGTCCCGGGAAAAGGCGCGCTGTCCCCGGTGCGGGGCGAAGTATCCGTGGGGTGCAACCGTCTGTTCCGCCTGCCACGTGGCCCTGGAGCGCGGGGGCGCGCATCCCGCAGAGCGCCCCGCCATCCTCGTCTTCGAGACCTGGGATCGGCCCTCCCGCGATATCGTCGTCTCCGTGCTGGAGGCGCACGGCGTGCCGTGCCTGGTGCGCGGCACCGGGGAGGGCGCGCACCCCGGCATCGGCCCGGCGAGCTTCTGGCGGGTCTTTGTCCGGGCCTCAGACGAGCAGCTCGCCCAGCAGATCCTGGATGCCGAGATCGGTCGCGAAGAGCCAGAGTGACAGGGCCGGGATGCACGGGGCGCTGGTCGGGGGGAGGCGGCGTGTGCGCGCCCGGTGGGCTCCCCCGATCCACCGGTTGCTTTCGGGCAGTCCGGGCCTCAGCGCGCCTTGAGATAGGCCACGTAGGCGGCGTGGTTCCGCTGCATCTCCGCCAGGCTGTCGGCGCCGAACTTCTCGCAGAGGGCCTGGGCCACGACGAAGGCCACCGCGGCTTCGCCCACCACGGCCGCGGCCGGGACGGCCGAAATGTCCGAGCGCTCCACCCCGGCCAGGCTGGCCTGTTTGGTCACCACATCCACCGAGGCCAGGGGCTTGTACTGCGTGGACAGGGGCTTCATGGCCGCCCGGATCACGATGGGCTGGCCGGTGGTCATCCCGCCCTCGAGTCCACCGCTGAAGTTCGTCCGGCGGTAGAAGCCCTCGCCCGTCCTCCCCTCGCCCTCGGGTGGCCGCTCTGCGGGTGCCCGTTCAGCGGGCGCCCGCTCCGCGGGTCCCCGGTAAAAGATCTCATCCTGGACTTCCGAGCCGAACCGGCGCGCGATCTCGAAGCCCAGGCCGATCTCCACCCCCTTGATGGCCTGGATGCTCATGAGGGCCTGGGCCAGCCGGCCATCCAGCCGGCGATCCCAGTGGACGTAGCTCCCGAGGCCCACCGGCGGCTCCAGCACCAGCACCTCGAAGACCCCGCCCAGGGAGGTGCCGCGCCGGCGCGCCTCGTCCACCTTGGCCATGATGGCCTCACCCGCGGCGGGGTCGGCGCAGCGCACGGGCGACTCCTCGGCCCGCGCCTCGATCTCGGCCGGCGTGAGATTGTCCGTCTCTGCCCGGATGCCCCCCATCTCGACCACGTGACTCAGGACCCGGACGCCGAATTGCCGCAGGAGGCACTTGCACACGGCGCCCACGGCCACCCGGGCGGCCGTCTCCCGCGCGGAGGCGCGCTCCAGGACGTTGCGCAGGTCCGGGTGGTCGTACTTGAGGCCCCCGATGAGGTCGGCGTGGCCCGGCCGGGGCCGGGTGAGGGCCCGCCGCTCCGATTCGCCGCCGGGGGCCACCGGCTCGGGCGTCATGACCGTCTTCCAGTTCTCCCAGTCCCGGTTGCGGATCAGCAGGGCGATGGGACTGCCCAGGCTCTTCCCGTGGCGGATGCCTCCCAGGATCTCCGCCTCGTCCTGCTCGATCTGCATCCGGCCGCCCCGGCCATACCCCCCCTTGCGCCGGCGGAGGTCGGTG
>JBBIQE010000093.1:0-13608 GCA_037442485.1 Methylomirabilis sp. (SeqCode) | reverse complement strand
CATCCGGGCCATCCGGGTGGACCAGGGGGTGATCAAGCGGTACGGGAAGGCCTACGAGGACCTGGGCGGCGCCGTGGTCTACCTGGCCTCGGATGCCTCCAACTTCACCACCGGGTGCAACCTGGTGGTGGACGGCGGCTACAGCCTGTAGCGGTGCGGATCGGAGGCAGGCGCGAGGGTTTGTCCATTCTCATCGACAGCCTGGACCCGGACCCCGGGGAGATATGCCTGGGGGCGTGGGAGGGGAAGAGGATGGCAGAGATCCGGGCGGCCTTCTCCGGCCGTTGCGCCCTGGGGCTTGAGGTGCCGCACCTGTTCCGGCCCGAGCAGGACGGCACCGCGGTCAGCCACCTCCAGTTCACGGGACGGAGCCGGCGGGTTCTCCTCTTGAATGACACCTCCCACCGGAATGACGGGCCGCGCCGGGACGTCCTGGCGGATGCCGCAGAGGCTGCGGATCCCGCGTCCTGAGCCGACGACTCTTCACCGGAGCGATCCACCGCCATGCACCTGAGATCCGTCCGCGCCTTCATCTTCGACCTGGATGGCTGCGTGTACACGGGCGAGGCCCTGGTGCCCGGCGTGCGGGAGATCCTGGAGGAGCTGCGCGCCCAGCGCCGCCGGATCCTCTTTCTCACCAACAACTCCCGGGAAGGGGGCGAGGAACTCCTGGACAAGCTGACGCGGCTTCGCATCCCGGCCCGCCGCGAGGAGATCCTCTCGGCGGTGGAGGTCGTCGGGCCATTCGTGCGGGAGCGGTTTGGTCCGTCTCGCGTCCTGGCCTTCGGATCCCCCACCCTCCGCCGGCTGCTGATCGAGGCTGGCCATTCGCTGGTGTCGCTGGAGGCGTACCGCGATGCCCGGGTGGTGGTGCTGGGCCACGACTTCGACTTCGACTACCCGAAACTCACCGCCGCCTCGCGGGCCGTGGCCGCGGGGGCCGCCTTCGTGGCCGTGAACGTGGACCCCCGCCTGCCGGTGGAGGGGGGCGAGTTCTATCCGGGCTGCGGCGCCCTGGTCGAGGCGGTGGCAGCCGCCTCGGGGGTCCGACCCGAGGTGGCCGGCAAGCCCATGCCCCACATCTTTCGCGCGGCGCTCCAGCGGCTTCGCGTCGCCCCGGGCGAGGCGGCCATGGTCGGCGACAGCCTGGCGTCGGACGTGCGGGGGGCCCAGGCCGTGGGCCTTCGGACCATCTGGCTGGCGCCGGCTGGTGCCCTCGCCCCCGAGGTGGAGCCCGATCTGACCATCCACGCCTTCGGCGAGCTCCTGGAACGGCTCTGAGGGCGTGGGCGGCGCCTGGGGGGCCCGCGGCGATGCGCCCGGATGCCGCAGGGCTCGAGGGCGGGGAGAAAGGAGGACGGCATGCGGAAGGTGCTCGTACTCACCCTGGGGATCGCCCTGCTGACGACAGGCTGCTACACGTTGACCTACAGTCGCTCGGCCTCCTCCAGGCCGGTCTCGTTCACCGGCGAGGTGAAGGGACAGCGCACCCACTTCGTCGAAGAGAAGTGGATCTGGTATGCCCTGTGGGGACTGGTTCCCATCTCGGACACCGACATCGAGAAGAGCCTCATCGAGCCGCGCACCGCGGGCGGGGCCGTCCAGAACCTCTCGATCAGGAGCGAGTTCTCGGGTGTGAACGCGCTCACCAACATGTTCACCTGCCTGCTCAGCCTCTGCTCCAAGACGGTGAGAGTGCAGGGCGACGTCGTCAAATAGACGGGTGCCCGAGCGCGCTGCCTTCGGCAGGGGTCGGCAGTTCGAGGCCAACACCGCAGCATCGGGAAGCGCGGCCTCTTCAGGACCGGAGGCGCCGCATATGCCACGGGGCTTCAGTACAGGAAGCGGCGCATATGCCACGCCGCTTTAGTACAGGAAGCGGCGCATATAGATGTTCAACAGCAGCCCCAGGCCCAGCATGGTAGCGAGGAGGGAGGAGCCGCCGTAGCTCAGGAGGGGGAGGGGGATGCCCACCACCGGCATCATGCCGAGCACCATGGCGGTGTTGATCAGGACCTGGATGGCCAGCATGGCCGAGATCCCGGCCGCCAGGAGTGCGGCGAACAGGTCGGTACACTCCCGGGCGATGTGCAAGCCCTTGCTGATGATGTAGAAGTACGCCAGCAGGACCAGCAGGGATCCGAGAAACCCCCACTGCTCGGCCAGGACGGCGAAGATGAAGTCGGTGTGGTTCAGGGGCAGGAAGTTCAACTGGCTCTGGCTGGCCGCCAGCCAGCCCTTGCCGAGGAACCCGCCGGAGCCGACGGCGATCTTGGACTGGGCGATGTGGTACCCGGCGCCGAGGGGGTCGAGGTCAGGATTGAGGAAGACCAGGATGCGCCGGCGCTGGTAGTCCTTGAGGAACATCCACAGCAGCGGGGCGAGGGCGACCCCGCCGGCGGCGAAGGGCAAGAGATGCCGCCAGTCGAGGCCGAGCATGAGCATGAGGCTCAGGGCGATGAAGCCCAGGAGCAAGGCCGTCCCGAGGTCGGGCTGCTTGAGGACCAGCAGCATGCAGAGTCCGGTGAGGGCCGCGGGCAGGAGCATGATCCGCGGCTCGCGCAGCCGCTCCCGGTGGTCGTCGAAGTAGCGGGCGAGAAACAGCACGAGGCCCAGCTTGGCGAACTCGGAGGGTTGGAAGGCGAAGCCGCCGATCCGGAGCCAACGGTGGGCCCCCAGGCCAGCCTTGCCGATCACGAGCACCAGGAGGAGCAGCAGGAGGTTCACCCCGAAGAGCAGGTAGGCGAAGCGGGCCAGGGTCCGATAGCTCACCAGGCAGGCCGCGACCAGGGCGACGAGCCCCAGGCCCACCCAGATGATCTGGCGCAGGTACAGGTTCTGGCGGAACGGCGACATGGCCAGGGAGTTGGCGCTGTAGATGGTGAGGATGCCCAGGACGGCCATCCCCAGGATGGTCCCGGCGAACCACCAGTCGAAGTGCGTGAGCAGCCGTCGGTCCAACATGCGAGCCACCAACTCCATGAACCGGGAGGCGTCAGCGGCGAGGCGGATGGCGAAGGGACGCCTCCCCCTTCACGCCGCACGCCTCGCCTCAGTCGCCGATGTCCTGTTCCCTGGCCTCGGCGATCTCGGGGCGGAGGAACGGCTGCCGCGGGCCCAGGGCAGCCTCGTAGATCGCCTTGGCCACGGGAGCGGCCACCTGGCCGCCGAAGCCGCCGTTCTCCACCAGGACGACCAGGGCGATCTGCGGGTTGTCCACGGGGGCGAAGGACACGAACCAGCCGTGATCCTTCAGCTCGGCCTGCCCCTTGCCCTCGCCCTTCCGCACCACCTGGGCCGTGCCGGTCTTGCCTCCGATAGGGAGGCCGGGCACCTTGGCGCGGGCCCCCGTGCCTTCGTTGACCACGCCCAGCATGGCCTGGCGAATGAAGGCAAGCGTCTCCGGCTTCACCTGGACCTGGCGGACCGGCGCGGGCTCGTACTCCTCCAGGATCTCGCCGGAGAGGGAGGCGATCTTCTTCACGACCCACGGCCGGTAGATCGTTCCCCCGTTGGCGATGGCCGACACCATGGTGAGCAGCTGCATGGGCGAGGTGACCACCAGCCCCTGGCCGATGCTGGCAACGACGGTGTTGCCGGCCGACCAGCCCCGCCGCAGGCGGGGCGCAGGATCGGGCAGGTGTCCCTTGGCCTCGTCCCCCAGGTCGAGCCCCGGCGGCTCCCCCAGGCCAAAGGCGCGGGCGACGCGCGTAATCTCTTCGATGCCCACCCGCAGGCCCGCCTGGTAGAAGTAGACGTTGCAGGAGTTCACGATGGCGCCGCGGAGATCGAGCGTGCCGTGGCCCCCCTTCTTCCAGTCGTCAAACCTCACATTCCCCAGGTAGAAGTAACCCGGGCAGTTGAACTTCGTCTCCGGGGTGAGCGCCCCGCTCTCCAGCCCGGCGATGGCCACGATCAGCTTGAAGACGGATCCGGGCGGGTACTGCGCCTGGAAGGCGCGGTTCTGGAGCGGATGGTTGGGGTCGGTGGCGATCCGTTGCCAGTCCTCGCCGCTCAGGCGCTGGGCGAACAGATTCGGGTCATAGGAGGGGCGGCTCACCATGGCCAGGATCTCTCCGGTCGTCGGGTTCATGGCCACCACGGCGCCCTTCTTCCCGGCGAAGGCCGCCTCGGCCGCCTCCTGGATCCGCTTGTCAATGGTCAGGTAGATGTTGGAGCCGGAGCGCGGCTCGATCCGGCTGACCAGCCGCACGGCCCGACCACGGGCATCCACCTCGACCTGCTCGCCGCCGTCCAGCCCCCGGATGAAGGCGTCGAAGCGCCGCTCCACGCCGGCCTGCCCGATGTTGTCGCCCGGCCGGAAGTCCTGGTACTCCTCCCGGGCGAGCTGCGCCTGGTTGACCTCGCTCACGTAGCCCAGGAGGTTGGCGGCCATCCCGCCGCCGGGATAGGCGCGGACGGGGCGGATGCGCAGGCTCACGCCGGGCAGGTCGAGCTTGCGCTCCTCCACGGCCACCATCATGCGCTCGTCCAGATCCTTGCGGAGGAGGAGGGGCTGGTAGGGCTGCAGGGACCCCTCGGCGAGGCGCGCCTCGATCTCGGCGGGCGTCACCCGGAGGATCTCGGCCAGGGCGGCGGCCACCTCCTTCGGGCTGGTCACATCCTCGGGGGTGACGTACAGGTCGAAGGTGGGCCGGTTCTCGACCAGGATCTCGCCGTTCCGATCCAGGATGAAGCCGCGCGGCGCCTCCACCGGCCGGACCCGCAGCCGGTTGCTGGTGGAGAGCATGAAGTACCGGTTCCCCTCGAGGATCTGCAGATACCAGAGACGCAGCAACAGCACCAGGAACCCCACGGCGATGCACAGAACGGCCGTCCGGATGCGCGGTGTCAGGGTGTGAGCCGGCGGGACGAACAGGGGATCCATGGGCGTGCCGATCTCAGGTGAGCCGGGTCAGGGCCACGCGGATCTGCGGCAGCCAGCGGATCAGCAGGCCGACCGCCGCCGTGTACAGGGCCTCGGGCACGATCACCCGGAGCAGGGCGGCCAGGAAGGGCGGGGGGCCCAGGAAGAACGTCAGGAGGCCGAGCGTGATGCTGCCGGCGGCTACGCTGCCCGCGAGGAGGAGCCAGAACAGGGCCAGGGGCTTGTCCGTGTACAGGTGCTGGCTCAGCCGGGCGGCCAGAAATCCCATCAGGCTGTCGGTGAAGGCGCGCAGGCCCAACGGCCCCCCCGACAGCCCATCCTGGCAGAGGCCGATCAGGAACCCCAGCAGGGTGGCGGCCTCGGGGCTCACGCGCTGGCCGAGGAGCAAGACCAGGAGGAGGAACAGATCGGGCCGGATGCCCCACACGCTCAGCGGGCCAAGCAGCACCGCATGCGCCAGGGCGCAGGCGAGCAGGCCCGGAAGGAACCAGTTCACGGCCGCCTTCCCGTCTGGGACTCGAAACCGACGCCAGCCGGCTGCGTGGCGCCCGCCCTCGCCTCCGCATCGGGCGGAGGCGAGGTGAGGATCAGGACCTCCTCCAGCCGGCTCAAGTCCACGGCGGGCGCGAGCGTTGCCTCCTGGAAGAGGGCGCCGCTTCTCCGCTCTACCGCGCTGATCCGTCCGATGGGGATGCCCTTGGGAAAGACGCCGCCCATGCCGGAGGTGATCACCTCATCCCCCACGACCACGTCGGCCAAAAGCGGCAGGTAGCGGACGCGGGCGCCGGCCCCCAGGTTCCCCGAGACGATGCCCGTGACGCGCGTCCGCTGGATCAGGCCGCCCACGGCGTTCATCGGATCGGTGAGCAGCTGCACCCGGGCGGAGGTGGGCGTGACCTCCGCCACGCGGCCGACCAGCCCGTCGGGGGCCAGGACCGGTTGATTGCGGCGGACGCCATCCAGGCTGCCGCGGTCCAGCAGGATGGTCTTGAACCAGTTGGTGGCGTCCTTGCCCACGACGCGCGCCGTGAGGAACTGGGCCTGGGACTCCTGCCGCATGCCGAGCAGGCGCTGCAGCCGCTGGGTTTCCAGGGCCTGCTCCTCGAGCTGGTCCAGGCGACGCTTGAGCGTCCCCACCTCGAGCTGGAGGCGCTTGTTCTCCTCGCGCACGGATCGCAGATCCACGTAGTCCCGCCAGACGCCGGTCACCCCGTGGATGGTCGCAGCGGCGACCTTGATGAAGGGCGTGACGAGGAGGAGGATCGCCTGGCGGGTGATGGTCACCACGGCCGTCTCCTGGCGGACCTGCATGGTCATGAGCAGGAAGGACAGGAGGAGGGCCGAGGTGAGGATGACGGCCCGGCGGTAGCGGACCAGCAGGCGCATCAGCATGCTCACGGACCGGGCCTCCGCACGCGCAGCCGACTGGGGTCAGGCACCCCGGAGGACCGGGACATTCGCTTGCACCCCGCCTCGGTCCGTCGCCGGGGATCGCCGCAGGCGAGACCCGCGGGCCCGACGACTCAGGATTCCAGGCACACGGTCTTCAGCAGGTCCAGCTCGTCCAGGACCTTGCCCGTCCCCAGCACGACGCAGGAGAGCGGGTCGTCCGCCACGCGGACCTTGAGGTGCGTCTCCAGGGCGATCAGGGTGTCCAGCCCGTGCAGGAGCGAGCCCCCGCCCGCGAGGACGATGCCCTTTTCGGCGATGTCGGCCGCGAGTTCCGGCGGGGTCCGCTCGAGCGCCGTCTTCACCGCGTCCACGATGGCATAGATGGGATCGTGCAGGGCCTCGCGGATGTCGCTGTCGTTGATGATCAGCGTCTTGGGGATGCCGTCCACCAGGTCGCGGCCCTTGATCTCCATCTTGCGGGGCTCGTCGAAGGGGTAGGCGGAGCCGATCTGGATCTTGATGTTCTCCGAGGTGCGCTCGCCGACCAGCAGGTTGTACTTCCGCTTCAGGTACTGGGTGATGGCCTCGTCCATCTCGTCGCCGGCGATCCGGACCGACTGGCTGTAGACAATGCCCGAGAGGGAGATGACCGCCACCTCGGTGGTGCCCCCGCCGATATCCACGATCATGCTGCCGCTCGGCTCCTGCACGGGGAGCCCCGCGCCGATGGCGGCGGCCATGGGCTCTTCGATCAGGTAGACCTCGCGGGCGCCGGCCTGCTCGGCGGAGTCGCGGATGGCGCGCTTCTCTACCTGGGTGATGCCTGAGGGGACGCCGACGATGATGCGCGGGCGCACCAGGGTCTTCCGATTGTGGATCTTGACGATGAAGGCGCGGATCATCTGCTCGGTCACATCGAAGTCGGCGATGACCCCATCCTTCAGCGGGCGGATGGCCACGATGCTGCCCGGGGTGCGGCCCAGCATCTCCTTGGCCTCTTTGCCGACCTTGAGCACCTGGTTGGTGCCGCGCTTGATGGCCACGACCGACGGCTCACTGAGGATGATCCCCTTGCCCCGGACGTATATCAGGGTATTGGCGGTTCCGAGATCAATGGCGAGGTCGTTGGAGAACATCCCGAACAGCCAATCGAAGAGCATCCTCTCTCCTTTCGTGGGGCGGACACCAGCGGTAGCGGAATGCTGGACGAGCAGCCAACGGCCGAAGTCTTTAACACACCGCTTGAGAAAAAACAAGGAGTTTTGCGATTCCCGGCCTCGGAAAAGACCTTGCCAAGGGCGCGCCGGATGCGCTATCGTGACGTTTGGATCTCCGCGGGGACGAGAGGGATACGGACATGCTCAAGCGGATGCGGGAAGGGAGCGCCTACTTCATCAAGGGGGTCATGCTCCTCGTCGTGGCGGCCTTCATCGGGACCATCTTCGTGGTCTGGGGGGTCAAGTCCGCGCCGGGGGACCTGGCCCGGCGGGGCGTGGTCGCCACGGTGGCCGGGACCGACATCTCGGCCGACGAGTACCAGCGGGCGCTCCGGCAGCAGGTCCAGGTCTACCGGCAGCTCTTCGGGGACAAGTTCGACCAGAACATGGCGGAGTCCCTGAACCTCAAGCGGCAGGTGCTGGAGATGCTGATTCGCCGGGTCCTGGTCCTGCAGTACGCGGAGCGGGAAGGGATCGGGGTGAGCGGGGAGGAGCTGGCGGCGGAGATCCGCCGGATGCCCGCCTTTGCAGGGAAAGAGGGGTTCAGCCGGCAGCGCTACCTTGACCTCTTGCGGGCCAATCGCCTGACGCCGGAGAGGTTCGAGGCCGACCTGCGCCAGGCCCTGATCGAGCGGAAGATGGAGGGCCTGATCCTGGGCTCGGTAAAGGTCTCCGAGGCCGAAGTCCGGCAGGCGTTCCTGCGCGCCCGCCGGGAGGTCAGGGGAGAGGTGGTCCAGCTTCCGGCCGGCGAGGAAGGAAAGAAGCTCGCCGACAAGATCACCGTCGCGACCGGGCAGGGCAAATCCCTTGCCGAGGCCAGTCGGGAGGCGGGCGTAGCGGCCAGGGCCTTCGGGCCGTTCCCGTTGGACGCCATCCCCAAAGACATCCCCGACCCGGAGGCCTTCCGGCAGGGGGTCAACCTCTTGAAGCCCGGGGAGACGAGTCCCCTCATCACGGGACAGAAGGCCTCCTATCTGATCCGCCTGGTCACCCAGCAGGATCCGCCGGAGGCGGAGTACGAGAAGGCCAAGGAGGCTTTCCGCAGCCAGCTGCTCCTCCAGAAGCGGGCGGCGGTCCTGGCAGACTGGCTCCTCCAGCTGCGGCGGGCGGCGAAGGTGACGGTGGATCAGGACAATCTGTGACCCGGATGGTTCCCGGAAGGGTCGGGACGCGACTCTGTCCGGGGGAAGCGGCCCAGCCGGTTCCGAGGTCAGGGGGTTTGGCTGGCTGGGGCGGCCTTCGGCTGGGTGACCCACCTGACCGGGCGGGAATAGATCCGCTCCCAGGCCTCGTACTTGCTGATGGTGATGATCTTCGAGGCAGGCGCGGGCTCGGCCTCGAGGCGGCTGATCCGCCGGAAGTCGTGGATCCAACCCACCAGATACGTCAGCAAAAGACCCGTCACGACGAGCATTCCCAGGGCCCAGCCCTGGCGACTCCACCAGTTCGCCAGGGGGCTGACCGCGACCTGGGGCGGGGAAAAGCCGACCTCCATCTCCCCCGCCGTGGGGTAGATTGGCATGGCTCAGAGTCTCCTTTCCAGCCGAGCCACCCCCGAGTTGCGCGTCCTTCATCCTGGGGCCATGGCTGGCTGGCGATTCGTCCGGACTTGCCGTTCCGCCTCTGTCGCCACGCGGCAGCACCCTTCGGGTGAAAGGATACCGGTCGCGCGGACGCCTCTCGTGCGGGGTGACGGGATGGATGAATGCGCGACAACCTGGGAAACGACGAGGCAGCCGAACGCGGCTAATTGTCTTGGGGTCTCCCCCGGAAAGTGGGCGTAAGGTATCGGAGGAGGCCACGCGAGTCAACCAAAATCTTGTGTGGGAGTGAAATCAGGTACCAAGCCCTTGATTTTCCGGTGAGTTAGAGTGTGTCGAGACCGTCCAGCCGTGGGGGCCTCCGGCTGATTTTGCGTGGGATGGCCGCTTCACGGATTGGAAACGAGGAGAGGCATCGGTGCACCGGCGACAGCCGGTGGGTTTGATTTGAAATGATGAACCGGGAACCGGAAGGGAAACTGTTGATCAAATGACAACGCGCGACGATGCGGATGCCTACGAATACCCACGCCTTCGAGCCGTCGAGGCTTTTCCGGCAGTCGTTTCCGGGCAAGAGGTGGTGTGTTTCCGGGACCCGCAGCACTACTGCCGGACGGTCGTCTATGTTCCAGCGAAGACGGCTGCGATCTTGGGGCTTTTCGACGGGCGGCACTCGCTTCTCGATATCCAGGAGGCCTTCGCCAGGCGCTTCGGGGTCCTCCTGTTCCGGGAGCAGCTCGTGGAAGTCATCCGGTCTTTGGATGAACATCTGCTCCTGGACAGCCCCCGATTCGCGGACCGCCGGGCGGAGGTGGAAGCGGGCTTCCGCCGGGCCAAGGTTCGTCCGGCCTTTCTGGCCGGACAGGGGTATCCGGCAGATCCCGACACCCTCCGGCGCCAACTGGACGCCTATTTTGCCGGTCCGGATGGCCCTGGGGGGACGCCGCCAAGCCCTGCTTCAGCGGGACTCGTCGGCCTGGTGCTTCCCCATATTGACTTTGCCCGGGGGGGCCCCTGCTATGCCTGGGGCTATCGCGAGCTGGAGGGTGCCCCGCCTGCCGATCGGTACCTGATCCTGGGGACCGTCCATGCCCCTATCAGCCGGGCCTTCGCCATGACGCGAAAGGGTTTCGAGACGCCGCTGGGGATGGCCGAGACGGATCAGGAGTTTGTGGATCGGCTCCTGGCCGGGGTGGGGGAGGGGTATCTCGAGGATGAGCTCGCCCACCGGGGCGAGCATTCCATCGAGTTCCAGGCGGTCTTCCTCCGGCACCGGCTCCCCGCCACGCGCCCCCTCCGGATCGTCCCCATTCTCTGCGGGTCGTTCCACCAGGTCATCGAGGAGCGCCGCTCCCCCGCTGAGACGCCGGAAATCGAGGCGTTTGTGGCTGCCCTCCGGGGGGTGATGGCAAGCCTCGGAGGACGGACCGTGATCCTGGCCAGCGCCGATCTCGCCCATGTCGGGCCGCGATTTGGCGATCCCCGGGCGATCACGCCAGGGCGGCTCCGCGAGGTGGAAGCGGCCGATCGGGACATGCTGGCGGCCGTCGAGGGTGGCGATGCGGAAGCGTTCTATCGGGCCGTCGCCCGGGATGGGGACCGGCGGAGAATCTGCGGTCTGCCGCCCATTTACACCTTGCTTCGGCTGCTCCCCGGGGCACGGGGCCGCATTCTCCGCTACAGCCAGTGGCCCGATCCGCAGGGGACGGTGACCTTTTCGGCCGTTGCCCTGTACTCGTGAGGGGGGTGCCCGTGGAATCTTCGCCTGCCCCTTCCCTTCCCGCGGTCGAACCGGCACTTCTGCGGTTCACCCGCGATCTGGACCGGTGGGGCAGTCTTTTCCTCCGGGTGGCGGGGGAGAAAGAGCCTCCGGCCGTGGAGCAGGTGCTGGGGGGACTGGTCGAGTGGATGGGCAACGACCTGCTGGACGGGTGGCTGCGCCTGCCCATTCCTGTGTTCGAAGAGGTGAGCGGTCTGGCGGAGGAGCTCTTCCGCGCGTGCGAGACCTACCTCGCGTGGATCCGGAGGGCCCCGCGACCGATTCCCCCGGACGGGCGCCGCCCCCACGAGGCCGCCATCCGGGCCGTCCTGGATCGGGTGCGCGCACTGGGGAGCAGGGCTGTCGGGGCTCCTGAGGGCGGTTGAGGGGCGGCAGGGATCAGGCGAGGGGCTGCCTGGGCCGGAGGCCTCCTGGCGGCTTTCGAGCCCTGCAGCTTCCCGGCGGTTTCCGGGGTGCGATGTGGATATCCGGCGTGCAATCAAGCGATGGATCTGGGGCCGCGGCCGGAGCGTCCGCTATATCTTCATCCATCCGACCTGCGGGGGCGACGAGGTGCAGGCGGGCTATCTACCCGAGTGGGGGCATCCGAAATTTCTCTGCCGCCGCTGCGGCGTGGCCTTCGACGAAGCGAGCGTCCGGCTCGGCTGGCCGGGGGAGAAGGGGCGGGGAGAGTAGTCGCCGCAGATTTCTCCGCTCCCCTGCGAAGAGCCTGCCAGCGGTTGACCCGCTGGCGGGGCCAGCCCGTCACGCCCTCCCGATCCCATTCGCGCAAGCCCTCGCCAGGGGCTTCGGAGGGAACCATGCGACGCTGGGCCATCGGAGCAGTGGTCCTGGTCCTCGCTTCTGCCGGCCCCCCCACCACGGGACTGGCGGCCAGCATCGAGGTCTTCAGTCAGGAGGTGCGTGTGCAGAGCACCGCAGCCGGCGTGGCGCTCATCATCACCGACTTCTGGGACAAGCCGGTGGAGTTCGCCTTTGCCCGCCTCCGGGAGGGCCGCTGGACGTACCTGGTGAAGTACAACAGCATCTTCCGCGTCCAGGCACGGGACCTGGCCGCGGAGGAACTCCGAGACCTGGAGGTGGAGGCCCGGCTCCAGCAGCTCGAGCAGGAGCTCAACGCCGTCCGCGGCCAGGTCGGGCTTCTCTGCGGGCGCCTCAAGTGGCGCGGCCCGGGCTGCCCCTAGGTCGCCGTCTCACCCTCCGCCCGGCTCAGCCGCGCCGACATCGCGCGCGAGGCGCAGCAGGTCTGGGTGGCCCCCCTTGCTCTCTCTGGCCCATTGCGCGAGCGGGTTCAGCAACCAAGTGTCAGCGGTCATGCACGAATCCCCACCTCGGGTCATCGAAAATTCCCCACCCCTCGCCCTCCTGAGAAAGGGGAGCGATGATGGTTGAGTTGAATCGGGCGTGTAGTACCCTCCCTGTTCAAACCCGAAGCAGGGAGGAGCCCATGATCCGCGAAGCCCTGTGGCAAGAGATCCACCGGCTGTTCACCGTGGAGCGCTGGTCGAAGTCGGCGATCGCCCGGGCCCCGGACCTGGACCGGAAGACGGTTTGTGCCTGCTTGGCGCAGGCGGCCTGAGGCACCACCAAACGGGCGACGGCCGGGGAATTTTCGATGGCCACAACCGGACGTCCCATCGGAATAATGCCGCGCTTCTCAGCGGCGATGGGCTTAAGATTCCCTTCCGGCGACGCCAGCATTACCTGATGCCTGCCTTCCCCGCGCCATCCCCACGTGTGTTTTGTATCCGACCTCGGTAAAAAAGGCACGCGGTGGAGTCCGCAAGTCTCCTTCCCATTACGGCGGCCTGACCTGCTCGATGCGGCGCGGGCTTCAAGCGGCCGAGGAGAGATGGCTTCTACAAGGCCTGATGAAGGACATCCGCCAGCTCGGCGTCGGTGAGGGGGATGGGGTTGCCTTTCGTGCTGCTGGCCCGCTGGGCCTCGGCCACCACCGTCGGAATCCCCGCCTCGGTCAAGCCGTACCGGCCCAAGCCCGGAATCTTCAAGTCGGCGCACAGGGATCGGACCCACCCGATGCCGTCCGCGATCGTCGCCTCGGATCGTCCGGTCAGGATTCGGGCGATCTCGGCATAGCGGTCGAGCGCGGGGGAGCTGGCGGCTCGGGCCTCCAGCGCCCGCACGTTCGCTGCCATGACGTAAGGGAGCAGGCGGGCGCAGACGGCGCCGTGCGGCGCCGGAAAGAGTCCTCCCAGCGGGGCGGCGCACCCGTGCACGGCGCCCAGCCTGGCATTGGCCAGCGCCAGCCCGCCGAACAGGCTGGCCAGCGCCATGTCCTCGCGCGCCGCTGCATCGCTCCCGTGCTCGTACGCTCGCCGCAGGGACCGGGTCACCCTCCGGATGCCCTCACGGCACAGCGCATCGGTCAGGGGATTGGCGCTGTTCGATACGAAGGGCTCGATCAACTGGGTCAGCGCATCCAACCCGGTGCTGGCGGTCACCGCCGGGGGAAGGGTGTACGTCAGCTCCGGATCCACCACCGCCAGCCGGGGGAAGAGCTGGGGGCTGCGCAGGCTGGCCTTCACGCGGTGCTCGGGCGAGGCCAGGACGGCGTTGCGCGTCACCTCGGCGCCCGTGCCGGCCGTCGTCGGGATCGCAATGTAGGGCGCCGGGGGCCGGCTGAGCGTGAGCCCCCGACCCACCACCTCGAGGTAGTCCAGCGGATCGCCGCCGCTCCCGAGCAGGGCGGCGATGGCCTTGCCCGCGTCCAGAACGCTGCCGCCGCCCAGGCCGATGACGAGGTCGCAGGCGGCCTCGCGTGCCCGCGCC
>JBBIQE010000092.1:0-14149 GCA_037442485.1 Methylomirabilis sp. (SeqCode) | reverse complement strand
GGTCCGGGCCGCCTGCTCCGGCCGCCGGCAGCCCGCGGCCGCCAGCTTCTGCGCCAGGACGGGTACGGGAGTCTCCATGGGCTGTGCCAAGGCACAATGAAAAACGGACAACCGACAACCGACAACGCCGAACTGCCTTACGCTCCTGAGCCTCCTGCGCCTTGATCTCAGTTTACCATTGCCGGTTTGAAATTTTCCACTGCCGCCAGGTGCATCATGCATACCACACGCACACGGCGCAGGCCAAATGAAAACGCCCCGCGGGCCGCGGCCCGCGGGGCGTCCGGAGCGGGGGGACGGGGCGTCTCAGATGTCGAAGTACAGCAGGAACTCGTACGGGTGCGGCCGCAGCCGGACCGGATCCACCTCGCGCTTCCGCTTGTACTCGATCCAGGTGTCAATGGCGTCCTGGGTGAACACGTCGCCCTTGAGCAGGAACTCGTGGTCGGCCTCCAGGGCCGCCAGGGCGGCCTCCAGCGAGCCCGGCACCGAGGGCACGTCCTTCAGCTCTTCGGGCCCCAGCTCGTAGATGTCCTTGTCCAGCGGCGAGCCGGGGTCGATCTTGTTCTGGATCCCGTCCAGCCCCGCCATGAGCATGGCCGAGAAGGCCAGGTAGCCGTTGCAGCTGCAGTCCGGGAACCGCACCTCGATCCGCTTGGCCTTGGGGCTGGGCGAGTACATGGGGATGCGGATGGCGGCGCTGCGGTTCCGGCTGGAGTAGGCCAGGTTGACCGGGGCCTCGTAGCCGGGCACCAGCCGCTTGTAGGAGTTGGTCGTGGGCGCCACCAGGGCGCACAGGGCCGGCGCGTGCTGCAGGATGCCCCCGATGTACCAGAGCGCCGTGTCCGAGAGGCCGGCATACCCGTTGCCGGCGAAGAGGGGCCGGCCCCCCTTCCACAGGCTCTGGTGGGTGTGCATGCCGGTGCCGTTGTCGCCGAAGATCGGCTTGGGCATGAGGGTGACCGTCTTCCCGTGCTTGCGGGCGACGTTCTTGAGGATGTACTTGTACCACATCAGGCTGTCGGCCATCCGGGTCAGGGTGTTGAAGCGCATGTCGATCTCGGCCTGGCCGGCCGTGGCCACCTCGTGGTGCTGCGCCTCGACGGCGATCCCCACCTTCTCCAAGGTCAGCACCATCTCGGTCCGGAGGTCCGCCATGCTGTCCGTGGGCGGGACGGGGAAGTAGCCCTCCTTGTAGCGGGCCTTGTAGCCCAGGTTCGGCCGCTCCTCCCGGCCGGTGTTCCACTGCCCCTCCACCGAGTCGATGTAGTAGTAGCCGAAGTGCGGCCCGCAATCATACCGGATGTCGTCGAAGATGAAGAATTCCGCCTCGGGGCCGAAGTAGGCGGTATCGGCGATGCCGGTGGATTTGAGATAGGCCTCGGCCTTCTGCGCGATGTTGCGGGGGTCGCGGGTGTACTTCTCTTTCGTGATGGGATCCACGATGTTGCAGATCAGGCTGAGCGTCGGCGTCTCGGCGAAGGGGTCCATGACCGCCGAGGCGGCGTCGGGGATCACCAGCATGTCGCTCGCATGGATCGCCTGCCACCCCCGGATGGAGCTGCCGTCGAAGCCGAACCCCTCCTCGAACGACGCCTCTTCGAGCTGGGCGATGGGCACCGTGAAGTGCTGCCACATCCCGGGAAAATCCATGAACTTCAGATCCACCATGCGTGCGCCCTGGTCCTTGGCGAACTTCACGACTTCTTTTGGCGTCATGGTCCCTCGCTCCTCCCGCTGGGAGCCCGCAGGCTGCCGCTGCGGGCCCGCGCTCCCGGATGGCCTCTCCCCCTCGCCGGCCCGTGCGCTCGATACCCCTCGTCGCCACACCCGGTTTGGGCGGCTCGGGTCCAGCGCATCGGCCGTACCCCTCATCTCCGGGCCGGGGCCCCCGGCCCGCCTCTAGATGGCCGCCTCGCCCCGCTCGCCGGTGCGGATGCGGATGACCTCCTCGCAGGGCAGGATGAAGATCTTCCCGTCCCCGATCCGACCGGTCTTGGCCGAGGACTGGATCGTCTCCACCACCTTGTCGCACTTGCCGTCCGGGACCACGATCTCGATCTTCACCTTGGGTAAGAAGTCAATCGTGTACTCGGCCCCCCGGTACAGCTCCGTGTGACCTTTCTGCCGGCCGAAGCCCTTGACCTCGCTGACCGTGATCCCCTGGATGCCCACCTCGGCCAGCGCGTTCTTCACCTCGTCCAGCTTGAACGGTTTGATGATGGCCTCGATCTTCTTCATTGTCTCCTCCCACCCTGGACGCTCGTAGCGCCCCCACGTGTGGCAGCAAGCCCTATGCCAAGCACCCCGCCGCCCTGCTCGTTCGGCCCGTCCCACCCAACCTCCAGTCGCAACGCGCTTTGCTCCGTTTTCCAGGGCCGGCCGCCCCGGCCGGCCGGTCCCCCCGGTCCGCCGCCTGCCATGCGCATAGGCACCCGCCCCGCGGCGTGCCGTTTTTTTCACCAGGCGCGGCGTGGCTAGGCCCGGCCCAGCAGCTCGTGGATCTTCCCCTTCAGCTCCGCGAGGTCGGCCGACTTGGTGAGGTAGGCGTCGCTGGCCCAGGTTCCGAAATCGTACTTGAAGTCGCCGTAGGCGGTGCAGATGATGATGGGAAGATCGCGATAGATCTCGCGCACCCGCCGCAGCAGGTCAATCCCGTCCATCCCGGGCATCTTGATGTCAATGGTCATGAGGTCGGGCCGCTCGTGCTCTACCATGCGGAGGGCCTCCTCGCCATCCGCGGCCACGGCCACCCGGTAGCCCGCCTCCTGCAGCTCTTCCCGGTACAGGAAGCGGATGGCCTCCTCGTCATCCACCACCAGGATGCGTTTCATCGTCGTGCCTCCCCTGTCCCCGGGCCTCACGCCGCGGCCGCGCCCCGGCGCGCCTCACTCGCCCTGGGCAGCCGCATGCGGAACGTGACGCCGTGCCCCGGCCGGTTCTCCACCCGCACCTCGCCCCCGTGGGCCCGCGCGATCCGCCGCACCAGGGTGAGGCCAAGACCCGTCCCCGCCTCCTTCGTGGTGAAGAACGGGTTGAAGACCTCGCCCAGGATGGCCTCGGGGATCCCGCCACCGGTATCCCCCACGCTGATCTCGACCCACTCCTCTCCGGGCGGCCGCCCGGGGGGCCTGTCAATGCCTCGAGCCGTCCAACCCTCGGCCCCTGCGGGTTCGGCCCCCCCCGGCGGACCGGTCGAGGACTCGACCGGTGGACCGCCGGCCTCGCGCACGGTCCGCGTGGCGATGGTCAGGGTGCCGCCGGCCGGCATGGCCTCCAGCGCGTTGGCCACGAGGTTCACAACGGCCTGTTTGACCTGCACCGGGTCCAGGGAGAGGACGGAGGCCCGCTCGGTAAGCTCCATCCGCAGCTCGACCCCCTGCTTGCTGATCCGCTCGGCGAACAGGACCGTGCAATCCTGCAGCAGCGTGTGCAGGTCCGTCTCCACCCGGGCCGGTCGCAGCTCGCGCGCGAGGCCCTGGACGTCCCGGACGATCCGCTCCAGCCGCTCCACCTCGCGGGCGATGATCCGGGCGTACTGGCCTTCCGGCTCCCGGTCCAACAGTCGCCGCACCAGCCGGCGCGCGAAGCCCCCGATGGAGACCAGGGGGTTGCGGATCTCGTGCACCACATGCGCGGCCATTTCGCCCAGGGCCGCCAGACGCTCGTGGTGGAGCAGTTGATGGTGACTCCGCTGAACCTCGTGACTGGCCTCCTCCAGGCGGGCGTAGACCCGGGCGCTCTCCACCGCCAATCCCGCCTGCGTGGCGAAGACCGACAGGAACTCCAGGTCCTCCTCGGTGATGGGCTTGCGATTGAACTTGTTGTCCACCACGATGAGGCCCACCACCTTGCCCTTGGCGACCATGGGGACGCAGGCAAACTCGTCCACCTCCAACCGGCCCTCCCACTCCGGCGCGATCCGGGGATCGGTCCGCGCCTCCGCGATGCGCAGCGGGCGGCCCTCCAGCGCGCTCAGGGCCAGCACCCCCGCGCCCGGGCGCAGGGGGATCGTGAGGCTGCGCGCCAGGCGGTCGAAGTCGCTGTCCGTCCCCTGGCCGAGATCCGCCGCGCGCTCGGCAACCGCCTCGCGGAGGGACCGGGTGGTGGACCCCAGCGCGCTCCAGACCCGGGCCGCCTCCTCGCCCGAGGCGGGGCCCACGCCCATGCGCCCCTCCAGGACGTTGCGCGTTTCGTCCACCAGGAGGAGGATGGCCCGGTTGAACCCCAGCCCCCCGCCGAAGGTGACCCCCGTCAGGATCACCCGGAGGAGGGCGTCCAGCTGCATGGTCCCCTGCATGGCCATGCCGATCTCGTTCAGGATCGAGATCTGCCGGAGCCGCAGCAGGTTGTCCTGCGCCAGCCGCTCGGCCTCGGAGAACAGGCGGGCATTCTCGATGGCGATGGCGGCGTGCTGGGCGAAGGAGTTCAGCAGCCCGATCTCCTCGGCGTCGAAGGCGCGCGGGGTGCGCCGCGAGACGCTCAGGACGCCCACGGCCCGCTCTCCCGCGAGCAGCGGAAGGATCGCCACGCTCTTGACCCCCACCTGCCTGGCCCACGCCTGTTCGGCGTAGCGGGGGTCGGTGCCGGCATCCCGGAGCGTCATGGCGCTCCGGGTTTGGAAGACGGTCCCCACACCCCCCTCGCCGGGGCGAAACGTCTGGCGGGGATAGGGGAGGAGCTCGGCCGCCCCCGCGCTCGCCCGCAGCTGGAGCAGCCCGGTCTCCTCCTGAAAGACGTAGACCCGGGCCAGGGCCAGCTCCAGCAGGTCCACGGCCGCCCGCACCGCCTCGTCGAAGACCTGCTGGATATCCAGGGAGCTGGTCACCGTCCGGCTGAGCTGGCTCAGCGCGTTGAGGCGGGCGCTCCGCACGCACGCCTCGTCGAAGAGGCGGGCGTTCTCGATGGCGATGGCTGCCTGGTCGGCCAGCATCTGGAGCAGGCGGAGATCCTCGGGGCTGAACCGCTTGCCGACCTCGGTGGTGTGGGAGTGCAGCACCCCCAGCAGCCGTTCTCCGAAGAGGACGGGCACCGTGATGGTCGCGACGACGTCGGGAAATTCCGGCAGCGCATAGGCGGAGGCCTGGTAATCGTTCAGGATCATGGGCTGGCGCGTCAGAGCGACGACCCCGTTCACGCCCCGGCCGAGCTCCAGGCTCTGGTGGCGGACCCGCTCGGCCTCGGGGCCCATGGCGGCCCCGTAGCGGAGCCGCTGGCTCGCCTCGTCCCAGAGGATGATCTGGGCGTGCTGGCTCCCCAGGAGGCGCAAGGCACCCGCCACCACGGCCTCCAGGACGGCCGGCAGATCCAGCCGCGCGGTGATGGCCTGCCCGATCTCGCGCAGGGCCGACATCTCGGCGAGGCGCTGCCGGGCCTGCTCGTACACCTCGCAGCCGTGCAGCAGCGGGCACCCGCTGCGGAAGGCCACCCGGAGGGGCCGATACAGACCGGAGGCGACCGCCTCCAGCGTCCCGACCTCATCCCCGTCAAACTCCACCTCGGGGTCCCGGCAGAGCTCGAGGAGGCCCAGGCAGGCATCGGCGTCCCGGATGGGAGCGGCCAGCACCCCCGAGCCGCGGATGAGGCCCCATCCCGCCCCCGCATCGAGGCGGCGGGACGCCCTCTCGCCCCCGGGGATCGCCTCGCCCTGATAGGCCCACAGGGTGAGCCTCGGCTCCTCCCCATGCCGCAGATAGACGGCGCATTCCCGCGCCCGGAAGCGGTCACGCAGCCGGGCGGCCAGATGCTGCAGCCAGATCCAGAAGGGCATCCCCGGACCCGGACCGCCGCCACATTCCTCCAGGAGTTGTTCGGCCTGCTCGCGGGGAGTCATAGACCTTCCGGACGAACCCGGCGGCCCCCTGCAGCGGGGGAGGCCACCCGACGGCAGAGGCCCTCAGACTTTCGCTTCCCGGAGGAGCGTCGCCGCCTCCTCCGGCGGGGGAGGCCACCCGACGGAGGAGCTCTCAGACCTTGGCCTCCCGCAAGAACTTCGCGGCCTCCTCCGGCGGGGTAGGATTGATATAAAACCCGCTCCCCCACTCGAAGCCGGCCACCCGGGTCAGCTTAGGCAGCACCTCGATATGCCAGTGGTAGTGGCGCCCATCGGTCTCGCGCAGCGGGGAGTTGTGGATCATGAGATTGTACGGGGGATTCGTCAGGACCTTCTCGATGCGCAGCAGCAGATCTCGGATCATCTTGGAAAGGCTCACGTACTCGTGCTTCTGCGCGTCCTCGAAGAACGGATCGTGCGTCTTGGGCAGGACCCAGGTCTCGAAGGGAAAGCGGGCGGCGAAGGGCGCGATGGCCACGAAGTCCTCGTTCTCGCTGACCAGGCGGACGCCCTGGTTCACCTCCTGCCGGATGATGTCGCAAAAGACGCAGCGCTCTTTGTAGTTGTAGTACTCCTTGGCCCCCTGCAGCTCCTCCTGCACGCGCTTGGGAATGATGGGCGTGGCGATGAGCTGGGAGTGGGGATGCTCCAGCGAGGCGCCGGCCGCCTCGCCGTGGTTCTTGAAGACCAGGATGTAGCGGAAGCGCTGGTCCTTCTTCAGGTCCAGGATGCGATCGCGGAAGGCCCAGAGGACGTCTTCCACCCCCCGCTCCGACATGCTGGCCAGGGTCTCGCCGTGCATCGGCGTCTCGATGACGACCTCGTGGGCGCCGATCCCGTTCATCTTGTCGTACATCCCGTCGCCCTGCCGGTTCAGGTCCCCCTCGATCTGCAGGGCGGGGAACTTGTTGGGCACCACGCGGACGTGCCAGCCCGCGCTGTTGGGCGCACCACCGTTCGACCGGTAGGCCAGGACCTCGGGCGGCGTCTTGTCCTCGTTGCCCGGACAGAAGGGGCAGAACCCGGTGCGTTTCCGCTCCGGCTCGGCGCCGAAGTCCGACGGGCGCTTGCCCCGCTCGGTCGAGATGATC
Source organism: Methylomirabilis sp. (SeqCode) (assembly GCA_037442485.1). Lineage (GTDB taxonomy): Bacteria > Methylomirabilota > Methylomirabilia > Methylomirabilales > 2-02-FULL-66-22 > 2-02-FULL-66-22. Next base: position 7,225 of record JBBIQE010000092.1, on the reverse strand, counting down.
ACCCACCGCGAGGTCACCGGATCTTTTCGCAGTTCAGGCATGCGCCAATCCCCCTCTGTTCCCGTGACACCTGACCGGCCGCACCTTAGAGGAGCCCCCGGCGAAAGTCAAGGCGGTCGGGACGGCTCCCGGCCGTGGGGTTTCCGCGGCCCCCTGCACCGCCGGCGGGGGGCGTCCTGCCCTCCTCACCGCACCGTGAGGGTGCCCCGGATGCGATTGCTCGCCTTCCCCGTCCTGGTGACGACGTACAGTTCCAGCAGGCGGATGCCCTCGGCGTTCCAGCGCAGGGGCAGCTCCACCGTCCCCGCCACCTGGCCATCGTATTCGCGCAGGTCCAGCGGTATGGTCTGCAGGGCCTGGTAGAACTGGAACTGGCTGATCCCCCGCTCGATCAGGAAGCCCTCCGTGAGGTCGGCCGAGCCCACCTCGAAGTAGAAGCTCATCCGGGTGCTCTCCCCCGCCCTGACCACGTCCGGGTCGAATCGCAGGTTGGCGATCCGCGGCACGCCGGGGCCGGGCGGCGTCTCGGGGTGGGCGGCGAACAGCCCGCAGGCGGCGAGCAGCCCCAGCATGGGCGCCAGGGCGAGGGCACGCAGGTGGCGAACAGGTGTCAGCCTCATGGGGCTCCTCCGCGGGGGCGCGGCGCCCGATCAGGGGTAGATCCCTCGCAGCCTGGTCGCGCGGGCGACGCGGCCCACCGCCTCCATCAGGGCCGCCGTCCTGAGATCCACGCCCTCCTGCTGCGCCAGGCGGAGCGTCCGGTGAAACGCACCCGTTAGTATATCACGCAGCCGCGAATTTACCTCGTCCTCTTTCCAGAAGAAGAACTGCAGGTCCTGCACCCACTCGAAGTAGGAGACGATGACCCCGCCGGCGTTGGCCAGGATATCGGGGACGATGAAAACCCCCCGATCCCGCAGGAGGCGATCCCCCTCGGCCGTGGCCGGGCCGTTGGCCCCCTCCACGATCAGGCGGGCCTGGATAGCCCCGGCATTCTTTCCCGTCAGCACGCCCCCCAGGGCCGCCGGGATCAGGATCTCGCACGGGAGCTGGAGCAGCTCCTCGTTGCTGACCGCATCTCCCTGCGGGGCCTGCGCCACCCACCCCCCCGCCCGCAGCATCTTCTGCAGCGCCGGGATGTCCAGCCCGTCGGGACGGTAGATCCCGCCCTGCACGTCGCTCACCGCCACCACGCGGCAGCCCATCTCGTGAAGCAGCCGCGCCGCCACCGAGCCCACGTTCCCGAACCCCTGGATAACGGCCCGCGCGCCCGCCAGCGGCAGGCCGAGGTGCGCCATCGCCTCGCCGGTGATGTAGGCCACCCCGCGTCCGGTGCCCTCGGTCCGACCGAGCGAGCCCCCCAGGAGGACGGGCTTGCTGGTCACCACGCCCGGCACCGTGGTCCCCCGCTGCATGCTGTAGGTATCCATGATCCAGGCCATGACCTGCTCGTTCGTCCCCATATCCGGCGCGGGGATGTCCCGGTCGGGGCCGATGCACAGGTGGATCTCCGAGGCGTAGCGGCGCGTCAGTCGCTCCAGCTCGCGCGATGAGAGCGTCAGCGGATCGCAGCGGACGCCTCCCTTGGCCCCGCCGTAGGGCAGGCCCATGAGGGCGCACTTCCACGTCATGAGCATGGCCAGGGCCGTGACCTCCTCCAGGTCCACGCTCGGGTGGTAGCGGATGCCGCCCTTGCTGGGCCCCAGGGTCATGCTGTGCTGCACCCGGTATCCCGTGTAGACGGCGAGTTCTCCCGCATCGGTCCGGATCGGGACCGAGACGATGAGGGAGCGCCGCGGATGGCGGAGGTGCTGGTGGATCTGCGGCTCCAGGCCCAGCCGACCTGCCGCATCGTCCAACTGCCCGAGGGCCGTCGCCAGCATGTTCATGGGCCGCTCCTATGGACCAGGGGTTCGCTCGTGCGCTCGCCCCCCCTCGCGCCATCGCCTCGCCCGCCCCCGGCGCCTCCCTCCTCCGCGCCCAGGGGGATCCCGCCGGGCACCTCTCCCACCTCGGCAGCATACGTCCAACTCTCGGCGCTGACGGGATGGGCGGAGAGCTTGCCGAGATCGGCCTCCAGGGCGCGCGCGATGTGCTGCGCCTCCGTGACGGACACGGCCCGGAAGGCGAGCGACTCCCCCGGCCGCAGCTGGGCCACCCGGCCGATGTCCGGCGTGATGACGGTGGCGATCTTGGCGTAGCCGCCCGTGGTCTGCCGGTCCGCCAGCAGGATGATCGGCCTGCCGTCGCCCGGGACCTGGACCGCCCCCGGGGGGATCCAGTCCGAGAGGATGTCGGCCGGCCCCGCGTGGGCGATCACCGGACCCTCCAGCCGGTAGCCCATGCGATCGGCGTGGGGGCTGACCCGGTATTCGGACTCCAGGAAGGTGCGGCGGCCCGCCTCGGTGAAGGCGTCGTCCTGCGGACCCAACACTACCCGGAGCGTGACCGGCGCCCCGTGCCGGGGGCGCCAGGGTTCGGGAAGCTCGCGCCCGGCCAGCTCTGCCAGCGGCGCCGAGGGCGGTCCCGTGGCCAGCACATCCCCGGCCCTGAGCGCCCGGCCGCCCAAGCCCCCGAAGCGCGCCATCAGGCAGGTCGAGCGGCTGCCGAGGAGCACGGGGACGTCGAGGCCCCCCGCCACCGCGAGGTAGGCCCGCAGGCCGCGGGTGCACGCCCGGACGTCCAGCAGCTGCCGCGCCCGCACCCGGAAGGACCGGTACCGGGGAACCGGCCTCCCGTCGAGATCCGCCTCGACCTCGGCCCCGGTGAGGGCCACCACCGCGTCCTGGAGGAACCGGAGCTGCGGGCCCAGCGCCGTCACCTCCAGCGCCGCGGCGTCCTGGGGATTGCCGACCAGGACGTTCCCCGCCCGCAGGGCGACCTCGTCCATGGCCCCGCCCACGGGGACGCCGAACTTCTGGTACCCGTGCCGGCCCCGGTCCTGCACCGTGGTCAGCAAGCCGGGGCGGAGCACCTCGATGGAGCCTTTAGAGCCTAGGCCTGAGAGCCGAGCAGCCCCCTGGTCAATCGTGCTCATCCCTCCGCTGTTCGTGCTCGGCTCTCGGCGCTCGGCGCTTTGCTCTCTGTTCTCGGCGCGCGGCTCTCGGCTCGCGGCTCTGAGATATTCGTCTTCCGTGATGGGCACGAACTGGACGATGTCGCCGGGCTGAATGGGGGTCGGGACCTCCCGGGAGGCATCGAAGAGAGGCAGGTAGGTGCGCCCGATGATCCGCCAGCCGCCCGGGGACTCCAGCGGGTAGATGCCGGTCTGGCTCCCCCCGATGCCCACGGATCCCCGGGGTACCTTGAGCCGCGGGGAGTCGAGCCGCGGGGTGTGCAACCGCTCGGGCAGGCCGCCGAGATAGGTGTAGCCCGGCGTGAAGCCGAGCATGTACACGTGGTAGGAGGCCTGGCTGTGCAGCCGGATCACCTCGGCCTCGCTCAGCCCGGCGTGCTGGGCCACGAAGGGGAGATCCGGCCCGTAGGCCCCCCCGTAGACGGTGGGGACCAGGATCCGCCTGGGCGGGGGCAGGGTCGCGAGGTCGAGGCGCTCGGCGATCGGCCGGATGCGCCGCTCCGCCTCCTCGAAGGACAGCCTGGCGGGATCGTACTCGATGCCCAGGGACCGGTATGTCGGAATCACCTCGATCAGTCCCGGGATCGGGGCCGCCTCCAGGGCCAGGGCCAGCGCGCGCACCCGGGCGTTGAGCTCGAGGCTGATGGTGTTGCCGAACTCGACGACCAACCCCCGGTCGCCGGCCGGCAGGTAGCGCCCGCTCATCTCCCGCCCCCTTTGGAACCCGGCCGGTTGATCCGTGGCACCTGCCTGCCGCGCCTGCGGCGCGGCAGCCCATGGCGATCCCAGGCAGCTTCCCCGAAGCACGAAACCCCCGGGGTTGCCCCAGGGGGTTTCCGCCCCATCCCTACTTCACGAACTCGCCCAACGCTCTCACGGCGATGCCGGCCGCAGCCAGCCGCTCGCGGACGCGCCGGGCAATGGCCGGGGCGCCGGGCGTATCCCCGTGCAGGCAGATGGTGTCCGCTTCCACCCGGATCGGCTTCCCCGTGAGGGTCCGCACGCTGCCACGGGTGAAGGCGAGGACCCGCTCGGCCACCGCCTCGGGATCGGTGATCAGGGAGCCTGCGACGGCGCGGGAGACCAGGCTGCCGTCCTCGTTGTAGGCCCGGTCGCCGAAGGCCTCGCGCGCCACGCGGAGACCCACTTCGCGTCCCGCCTTGACCAGCTCGGATCCGGGCAGCCCGACCAGGATCAGATCCCCCCCGGCATCCGCCACGCCCTCGGCGAGGCCGAGGCTCAGCTCCCGGTCCCTGGCCGCGGCGTTGTAGAGGGCCCCGTGCGGCTTCACATGCTGGAGGCGCACGCCCAGGGCTTCGGCGAAGGCCCGCAGCGCCCCGATCTGGTAGAGGATGTAATCCCGCGCCTCGTCGCGGGTGATCTGCATGACCCGGCGGCCGAACCCCAGCAGGTCCGGGTAGCCGGGATGCGCCCCCACCTGGACGCCCAGCTCCTTGGCGCGGCGGATCGTCCGGCGCATGACCGCGGGATCGCCCCCGTGCCAGCCGCAGGCCACGTTGGCCGAGGTGACCCAGCGCAGGAGCTCATCGTCCGCCCCGACGGTGTAGGCCCCGTAGCTCTCTCCCACGTCGCTGTTCAGGTCGATCTGCATGGCCCGCCCCCTGCCCCTCAGATCCCCAGGTAGACCTTCCGCACCAGCTCGGACTCCAGCACCTCCCGGGCCGTGCCCGAGAGCACCATCCGCCCGCTCTCCATGAGGTAGGCCCGGTGCGACACCCCCAGGGCGAGCTGGACGTTCTGCTCGATGAAGAGCACGGTCACGCCGGCGGCGTTCACCTGCCGGATGATCTCCAGGATCTTGCCCACCACCAGGGGGGCCAGGCCCAAAAGCGGCTCGTCAATCATCAGGAACTTGGGCCGCGACATGAGCCCCCGGCCGATGGCCAGCATCTGCTGCTCGCCGCCGCTCAGGCTGTGGGCGAGCTGCTGGCGGCGCTCCTGGAGAATGGGAAACAGGCTGAAGACCCAGTGGAGGGTCTCCTCCCGCCGCGCCCGGGCCCGCTCCTGGAAGCTTCCGAGCAGCAGGTTCTTCTCCACCGTGAGGTAGGGGAAGAGCCGCCGCTGCTCCAGGACGTGCGACAGGCCCCGCGTGACGATCTGGTGCGTCGGCATCCCGTTCAACCGCTCGCCGCAGAAGATGATGTCCCCCGCCAGCGGCTGGATCAGGCCCGAGACGGCGCTGACGAGCGTGCTCTTGCCGGCCCCGTTCGGCCCCAGCAGGCAGACCACCTCGCCCTCGCGGACCTCCAGGGACACGCCCCAGAGGGCCTGGTAATCGCCGTACGTGACCTCCAGGTCCCGGACCCGCAGCATGCTAAGGGCTTCCCGCTCCCCGCGGCCATCCTGCGGGCGCGGCGAACGCCTCCCCCAGATAGGCCTTGATCACCCCCGGGTCCTTTCCCACCTCGGCGGGGGGACCGTCGGCGATGACCTCGCCCAGGTGCAGGGCCACGATCCGATCGGAGACGGACATGATCACCCGCATGTTGTGCTCGATCACCACCAGGGTCAGGCCCTCCTCCCGCAGGCGCGCGATGAGCCGGAGCAGCGTGGGGATGGTCCGCTGGTCCACCCCCCCCGTCACCTCGTCCAGGAGGAGCAGGCGCGGGCGGGTGGCCATGGCCCGGGCCATCTCCAGGCGCTTCCGCTCGCCGATGCTGAGGGTATGGGCGTAGCTGTCGGCCTTGTCCGCCAGCTCGACGAAATGCAGATACTCCAGCGCCGCCCGCCGGGCCGCCGCCGGGTCCGGCTCGTGCTGCATGACGCCCACGGTGACATTCTCCAGGAGCGTCATCCCATGAAACGGCCGGAGCTTCTGGAACGTGCGCCCGATCCCCAGCCGATTGATCTGGTCCGGGCGCCGCCCCACAATCCGCCGGTCGCCGAAGCGGATGTCCCCCCCGTCGGGCCGGTAGTAGCCCGTGATCACGTCGAAGAGCGTGCTCTTGCCGGCCCCGTTGGGCCCGATGAGGCCCAGGATCTCGCCCTCCTTCACGGCGAAGCTGATGTCGTGGTTCGCCACCAGCCCCCCGAACCGCTTGGTGACCCGCTCCAGCGTGAGCAGCGCCATCACTGCCCCCCTCGCCCCAGGCGGCGGCGGATCAGCCCCACCAGCCCCGCGGGCTGGAAGACCGCCACGAGGGTCAGGAGGGCACCGTAGATCAGGAGGTCCACGGCCGATCCGGTGCCCCCGAACTGGATCCGGGTGAACTCGGAGAGCGGGATGAGGAGCGCCGCCCCCACCGGCGGCCCCCAGAGCGTCCCCACACCGCCGACCACGGCCAGGAGACAGACGAGGATGGACAGGGAGAGCGGCAAGACGCTGTCCGGGTCGAGGTAGAGGACGTACTGGGCGTAGAAGGTCCCGCCGGCGGCCATGAGCGCCGCCGAGAGGGCCATGGCGATGAGCTTGTACCGCGTGATGGAGATGCCCACGCTCTGGGCCGCCAGGGGATCCTCGCGGATGGCGCGGAAGTAGTAGCCCAGGCGCGTCCGCTCGATCCGCCAGCTCAGCAGCATGCACAGGGCGAGCAGGACCAGCATGATATAGTAGTACGGGTACTTGCTGGCCTGGAACTGGAAGTACAGCAGCGAGTCCTGCCGGATGGGCAGCGTCAGGCCGCGGGCGCCGCCGATGAACTCCCAGTTGATGGCCAGGGTCTGGACGATCTCGCCCACGGCGATGGTGGCGATGGCAAAGTAGTGCCCCCGCAGCCGGAAGCAGGGATACCCGATGAGGAGCGACAGCGCCACGGCGACGAGGATGCCGGCCAGGAGGCCCAGCCAGGGGTTCCCTCCCCACCGCATCTGGAGGACGGTCGAGGTGTAGGCCCCCGCCCCGAAGAAGACGGCGTGGCCCAGGGAGATCTGCCCGCAGTAGCCCGCCAGGATGTTCCACGCCTGGGCCAGCATGGCATACAGGTAGATCTTGATCACCAGGTCGCGGTGGTAAGGAAGGCGGAAGAACCAGGGAAAGGCCACCGCCGCCAGGATGAGCAGCAGGAGCAGCAGCCCCTCCCGGCGCCTCCGGGCGGCCCGCGCCGCCCCCGTCCCCGGTGCGGTCGGAAGGTGCAACGCGGCCTCGCCCCTTCGCGGCGCTCCCCGCCCCGCCCGCCCGAGTGCCTCGGG
>JBBIQE010000091.1:0-14297 GCA_037442485.1 Methylomirabilis sp. (SeqCode) | reverse complement strand
GGCTTTGACGTCTTATTGGAAATAACCGCGATAACCGCGCTACGGGTTACAAACGAGCAGTCCGTCCAGCTCGCAAATCGGCTGCTCGAACAGGGCAAAGTAGTGCACGTCCATGTCTAGCGCTCGCGCTCACCGGCCGGCGCGAGCGCAGCGAGCCCCGGACCGCTGCAGCGCGTTGTTGGACGGATGCTCCAAACCGCAGCGCTCTCGATGCTCGGATGTTCAGGAAGCTCACGCGTACAACCGCACAACATCGTAGGCAACCGCACCCGAGAACGGAGGAACGGTGATGACGTGGAGTTTCTCGACGTCGATGCGGAGCGTGGGTGGAGTGTCCTCGTCGGTGGCCTCGTCAGTGGGGGTCTGTAGCTGTTGCATCAAGTCTCGAACGATCGACGGTTTCAGATAGAGTCGAACCAGAAACTTCGTTCGGCGTGCACCACCCGTCGCCGAGCCTGCCATGCCGCTCGTAGTCAAACCGGAAGTGGCTACCCAGTTCGTTCACCCAGATCTGACACGAGTAGCCCGACCAGATTTCTGGACTCTCTACCTTCCCGTAAAGGCGGAAGGAGAATGTGCCTTCGACGCGTGAATCGAGGGGAAGCTCTCCGATTTCGCGCCAGTGCGTTTCGCGGTCATGACCCTTTAATGTCATGATAATACTCTACGGCTCATTAACTCCCGCAGGGTCCAGACATGATCGGTCAACCCGGCAGCCATCGCGGGAGTCCGTTTGTTCCAGCGACGACGAACCTGGCCTTGGACCTGGGCATCTATGCGCTCCGCCAACGCCCGATGGGGCCGGACGAGGTTGTGATGGGCTTGATGGAACTCGAGTTGGTGTCCCAGGGCCTCTGCCGTTTTGGAGAAGGCCATCGTTTTCCGGGTGAGGCGGCGATTCTCATGGCGATAGTTGAGGTTCTGCCGTTCGATGTACGCCGTGTGCACCTGCGCCAGGTGGACGGCCCCGAACACCACCCGTTTGCTGACGCCGACCAGCCGGCCCCGCTCATCCCGCTGCTTCACGACCTGCGCGTACCGCAAGGTGGGGGCCGCCACCAGCTTGGGGCGGCGCGGGCAGGGTTGCAGCACACAGTGCCGGGCCTGGAGCGCGGACCCGTACGCGTCCAACCCATCGCTGAGCCAGAGGGGCGAGGTGGTGCGGGCGAGCTTGGCCTCTGTGGCGGCGATGAGCGGGTCGGCGAGGGCGGGCTCCGAGGCCGCCAGCAGCCAGTCGATGATCCGCCGGAACGTGGAGGCCAGACTGACCCCGAGCCAGACCTCGCCCTCCAGAGCCTCGCTCGCTGGCGCAGCCGCTTTTTTTTGACGAAGGTCCACAGGGCATCCAGCTCCCCCTGGGACACGTCGAGCTCACGGAGGATGAGGTCATTCACCCGGGCGCTCTGCGCCGCGGCCCGCCGGAGCCACTCGCGGACGGTGTCGAGTTTGGTGCCCAGGACGTCCGCGATCCCGCGCAGCGGCATCCCCTTGACCAAGAGTTTCAGGGCCATGAGCACCGTGGCCTGCGGGGTACGCAGATCGTAGAAGAAGGTCCCCTGGCGCTCCGTGAACCCCTGGCCGCACGTGCGGCAGAGGAACTGGCGGACCGGGCCATCCCGGGTCTGGTACCGCCCATTGGCCACCACTTGCGGCGGCCGCTTCCGACACCGTGCGTTGGGACACTGGACTCCGAGGAACTTGGGCTTGCGACCACGCTTGGCCATCCTTGTCCCACCTCCTCGGGGGGATAAGGACAGCACACATTATCATGAAATTAAAGGGTCATGACCAAAAATCGGTCCTTTGGTAAAAATATGCCGACCGAGAAAGAAATCCTCGCCAGCCTGCACCGCCGGTTGCCGGAGGTTCTCACGGTACTCCAGATCGCCGTAGATCGGCCGTCCGGGCACCGCATTCGAGCAGCGGCCCCACGCACTCACATCGCGGGATCAGGACAAGCCGTCCCCCGGGGTGTGGGCGGGCCCTGCCTGATGAGGCTTTCTCATTGACACATGGGAGAGCATTTTGTAGGCTTCGTGCGTCAGACGCTTTCGGAAGCGAGGAATCGTATGAGCAAAGTGAAGAATATCGAAAGCCAGATTAAAGAGCTTTCCTCCGAAGAGCTCGCGGCATTCCGGCAGTGGTTCGCCGAGTTCGACGCTGACGCATGGGACCGCCAGTTCGAAGCGGATGTCAAGGCTGGGAAGCTGGATGGGTTGGCCGCGCGGGCGCTCCAGGACCATGCGGATGGACGATCCAAACCACTGTGAACCACCACGCCTCTCCCGCCTTCTGGGCCTGTTACCGCGCTCTGCCTGATTCGGTTCAAGCGCTCGCCGACAAAGCATTCGCCCTCCTGAAAGCCGACCCCCGGCACCCGTCGCTCCATCTCAAAAAGGTGGGTACATTCTGGTCGGCACGGGTGGGCATGCACCACCGCGCGATCGGGGTGCAGGTGGCGGATGGGGTGCTCTGGTTCTGGATCGGGACCCACGCCGAATACGACAACCTGGTGGGCTGAGCTGCGGGATGGAGGTTGGAGGGAACCAGACGGTGCGCCGGTTCAAGCTGATCCTGGAGTACGAGGGGACGGCCTATCACGGCTGGCAGGTGCAGCCGGGCCTCCCAACGATCCAGGGGACCCTCCAGGCTGCCCTGGCCCGCATCGCCGGCGCCCCCGTCGAGGTGACCGGTGCGGGGCGGACGGACGCCGGGGTGCACGCCCTCGGCCAGGTGGCCAGCTTTGCGGCCGGCATCAGGCTGGATCCCCCGACCCTGCGCCGGGCGCTGAACGCCACCTTGCCGCGCGACATCGTCGTCTGCCGGGCCGAGGAGGCGCCCCCCGGCTTCGATGCGCGCCGCTCGGCCCGCTCCAAGACCTACCGCTACACGCTGCTGCGGCGCGATTATCCCTCGGCCTGGCACGCCCGGCACAGCCTGTATGTTCCTGCGCCCCTCGACGGCGAGGCCATGGCGGAGGCGGCCAAGGCCGTGATCGGGACCCACGACTTCTCCGCCTTTCGCGCCGGTACCTGCACGGCCCGGACGCCGGTCCGGACGGTCCTGGACGCCTCCTGGCGAAGGGCGGGCGACCTCTGGCACTTCGACATCACCGCCAACGCCTTTCTCCAGCACATGGTGCGGATCCTGGTCGGCACCCTCCTCGAGGTGGGCCGGGGCAAGCGCCCACCGGCCGAGGTGGCGGCGATCCTGGCCTCGCGCGATCGCCGGCGCGCCGGGAGGACGGCCCCCCCACAGGGCCTGTGCCTGGTGGAGGTCCACTACTGAGGGCGCTGCGGGGCGAGTCGGCGCTGGCCGAGGCGGGCGGGGAGGGGGTGCGGGCAAAGCGGCGATTTGACTTGTCAGTCTCGCGCCGCCAGGTAGAATACGGCCCGAACCACAGGAGGGGGGTGGCATGGCGTCCATCCTGGTTGTGGACGACGAGCCGGAGAACCTGGAGCTGATGGAGGGCATCCTCGCCCCGAGCGGCTACACGGTCCGCACGGCCGGGGGCGGGCGCGAAGCGCTCCAGGCCGTGGAGGAGGAGCTGCCCGACCTGATCCTCCTCGACCTCATGATGCCCACCGTGAGCGGCTTCGAGGTCTGCGAGAGGCTGCGGGCGGATCCGCGCGCGGCCCACCTGCCGATCATCATCGTGAGCGCCCTGGCCCAGCTCGGCGCCAAAGAGCGGGCGCTGGCGCTCGGCGCCGACGACTACCTGACCAAGCCGATCCAGCGCGCCGAGGTGCTGGCGCGGGTGGAGGAGATGCTCCGGGTCCGCCAGCTGCGGCAGGACCTCGACCGGACCCTGGCCTCCCTGCACGCGCTGGAGATGGCCCGGCACCGCCACCGCCGCCAGGGGCTGAGGGAGATGGGGGTCGCGGTGGCGGGGGGGACCCGCGAGGCGGAAGAGGCCTCGGCGCCCGCGATCCTCCTGGTGGAGGACGAGGAGCTGACGCGCCAGTTTTACGGCGACCTCCTGGGGGAGCGCGGCTTTCGCGTGGTGGCCGCGGCCAGCGGGGCCGAGGCGATCCAGGCCGTGCCCCGGCATTCCTTCCAGGCCGTGCTGCTGGACATCAGGCTGCCCGAGCTGTCCGGCCTGGAGGCCCTGGAGCAGATCCGCCAAATCGCGCCCGATCTTCCCGTCATCATCCTCACCTCCCATCCGAGTTCGCAGAACGCCATTGCGGCCCTCAAGCTCGGCGCCTTCGACGTCATCGTGAAGGGCCTCCCGCCCGAGCTGGCGATCGCGGCCGTCCGCCGGGCGGTCCACCACTTCGCCCAGGTGCGCGAGCGGCGGCAGGCCATCCAGGCGCTGGAGGCCCGCCTCGGCTCCTGATCCGCGCAGGACCGGTCGGCTGCTCGACGGTTCGAGGACTGCCGAACCCCGCCGGGGGAGCCGAAGCGCCGGGCCTTCTCGCGTTGCCGGCACACCCTTGCCAACGCCGCCCACTCGTGCTACATAAGGCCGCGATTCGCTGATCCGGAGGATGTGGATGGCACGGGGCTACGACTTTGCGCGCATCGAGCAGAAGTGGCAGCAGATCTGGGAGGCGCAGGGGGCCTTCGTCGTGACGGAGGATCCGGCGCGGCCGAAGTACTACTGCCTGGAAATGTACCCCTACCCCTCGGGCAAGATCCACATGGGCCATGTGCGCAACTACTCCATCGGCGACGTAGTGGCCCGCTACCTCGGCATGCGGGGCTACAACGTCCTGCACCCCATGGGCTGGGACGCCTTCGGTTTCCCGGCCGAGAACGCCGCCTTCGAGCACGGCGTCCACCCGGCCACGTGGACGGCCGACAACATCGCCTACATGAAGGCGCAGCTGCGCCGCATGGGCTTCTCCTACGACTGGACCCGCGAGGTGACCTGCTGCGACCCGTCCTACTACCGCTGGAACCAGTGGTTCTTTCTCCAGATGCTGGAGCGCGGCCTGGCCTACCGGGGGCGGGCCCCGGTGAACTGGTGCGAGCGCTGCCAGTCCGTCCTGAGCAACGAGCAGGCGGAGGGCGGCGTCTGCTGGCGGCACACGGACACGCCGGTGGTCCAGAAGGAGCTGGAGCAGTGGTTCCTCAAGATCACCGCCTACGTGGAGGAGCTGCTGGCGGACATTGACACCCTCACCGGCTGGCCCGAGCGGGTGCGGGTGATGCAGCGCAACTGGATCGGCAAGAGCGTGGGGGCCGAGGTGGACTTCCCCCTGGCGGAGGGGGGGAGCCTGCGCATCTTCACCACGCGGCCGGACACGCTGTTCGGGGCGACCTTCATGGTCCTGGCCCCCGAGCACCCGCTGGCCCTCCGCCTGGCAGCCGGCACGGGGCAGGAGGCGGCGGTGGCGGCCTTCCTCGCGCGGATGCGCCGCGCGGACAGGACGGCGCGGACCGATGCCGCCACCGAGAAGGAGGGCGTCTTCACGGGGGGCTACGCCCTGAATCCCATGACGCGGGAGCGCATCCCCATCTGGGTGGCCAACTTCGTCCTCCAGGAGTACGGGACGGGCGCCATCATGGCCGTGCCGGCCCACGACCAGCGCGACTATGATTTTGCCAGGAAGTACGGGCTGCCCATCCGGGTGGTGATCCAGCCGCCCGGGGAACCCCTGACGGCCGAAAGGCTCGAGAGCGCCTACGAGGGCGAGGGGCGCCTGGTCAACTCCGGCGCCTTCAGCGGCCAGGACAGCCGGGAGGGCAAGCTTTCCATCTGCCAGTTCCTGGAGGAGCAGGGGATCGGCAAGCGGGCGGTGAACTACCGGATCCGGGACTGGCTGATCTCGCGCCAGCGCTACTGGGGGACGCCCATCCCCGTCATCTACTGCGACGCCTGCGGGATCGTGCCCGTGCCGGAGCGGGACCTGCCCGTGATCCTCCCGCCGGACGTGGAGATCACGCTGAGCGGCGGCTCCCCCCTGGCCAGGGTGGAGGCCTTCGTTCACACCACGTGCCCCCGGTGCCGCCGGCCGGCCCGGCGCGAGACGGACACCATGGACACGTTCGTGGACTCCTCCTGGTACTTCCTGCGCTTCGCCAGCCCCCGGGAGACGGCGCGGCCCCTGGACCCGGAGAAGGTGCGGTACTGGCTGCCCGTGGACCAGTACATCGGCGGGATCGAGCACGCCGTCCTGCACCTGCTGTACGCGCGCTTCTTCACCAAGGTGTGCCGGGACCTCGGCCTCACCACCATCGCCGAGCCCTTCACCAACCTGCTCACCCAGGGGATGGTGTGCAAAGAGAGCTACCGCTGCCCCGAGCACGGCTACCGGCTGCCCGGCGAGGTGGACAAGCAGGGACGCTGCACCGCCTGTGAGCGCCCGGTCGAGATCGGCCGGACCGAGAAGATGTCGAAGTCCAAGCGCAACGTGGTGGATCCCGACGAGCTGCTGGAGCGGTACGGGGCCGACACCATCCGACTCTTCTCCCTCTTCGCGGCGCCGCCGGAGAAGGACCTGGAGTGGTCGGACGAGGGGGTGCAGGGCTCCTTCCGGTTCCTCACCCGGGTCTACAGGCTGGTGGAGGAGCACGCGGCCGAGATCCGGGCCGCGCGGGACCTCGCCTGGGGCGAGGAGGGGCAGCCCGAGGCGGTGCGGACCCTCCGCCGCCTGACCCACCAGACCATTGCCAAAGTGACGCGCGACATCGAGGACGCCTTCCACTTCAACACGGCCCTGGCGGCCCTCATGGAGCTGCAGAACGTTCTGCAGAAGTGCCAGGCGGATCTGCCCGCCGCGGCGCCCGGCGCGACCGGCCTCGCCCCGGCGGCCCGCCACCGCCTGCTGGCCTTCGCCGAAGGGGTGGAGGTCCTGCTCAGGCTGCTCGCGCCCTTCGCCCCGCATCTGGCCGAGGAGCTGTGGGAGATGCTGGGGCACCGCGAGAGTATCTTCCGCCGGCCCTGGCCGGTGGCGGACGCGGGGCTGGCCCGGGCCGAGACGGTGGAGGTGGTCGTTCAGGTGAACGGCAAGGTGCGCAGCCGGCAGCACGTCCCCCGGGGGACGGCCGAAGAGCGCCTGCGCCAGCTGGCCCTTTCCGATCCCCGTATCCAGCCGTGGACGGCCGGCCGGAGCCTGCGCAAGGTCGTGGTGATCCCGGACCGGCTCGTCAACATCGTCGTCTCCTCGTGAGGGGCGCGGCGTCGTGACTCGCCGGTCGAGCGTCCGGGATCCCATCCCCCTTCTGTTCGCCTGCCTGCTCCTCCTGGCCGGCTGCGGCTACCGGCCCCAGGGGCCGGGCACCGGCCCCGAGGCCGTGCCCCCCGAGATCCGGCGGCTGCACCTCGCGCCCCTGGTGAACGGCACCTTCAAGCCCGGACTGCAGGGCCTGGTGGGCGCCGCCATCCTGCGACGCCTGGAGCAGGACGGCCGGGTGCGGCTCGCACCGCCCGAGGCCGCCCGTGCCGTCCTGGCGGGGACCCTCACCGACTACCAGAATCTGCCCCTCGCCTTCGATCCCCAGGACATCGGCCGGCGATTCCGGGTGCGGCTCACGCTCCGGCTCACGCTGACGCCGCGGGGCGGGGACAGGGCCCTTTTGAAGGAAGAGGTCGCCGGGGAGGCGTTCTACACGACGGGCAGCGACGTCGTGGCCACCCGCGCGGCCGAGGAGGAGGCCACCCAGCGGGCGGCGCAGGAGCTGGCGGTCCGGGTCGTGGAGCGTCTCCTGGAAGGGCTGTAATCTCGGGAATGAGCAAATCCCAATGACAAATGACCAAATCCCAATGCCTTCTGAGTTCCCATTGGTCATTGGAAACCGGTCATTGGTCATTGTCCGGCGGGCTTGCCCAGGCGGTTGAGCTGTCGCATCAGGCGGGACTTCTGCCGGGCGGCGGCGTTCTTGTGCAGGATCCCCTTGCTCACGGCGCGGTCAATGATGGGCGTGGCCACCGCCATGGCCTGTGCCGCGCCTTCCGGCCGGTTCGCCGCCACGGCCGCCCGCACCCGCTTGAGGCTGGATCGGAGCTTGCCCTTAGCGGCCCGGTTCCGCTCGGTCCGTCGGGCGGTGCGGCGCAGGTCCTTCATGGACGATCGAATGATCGGCATACATGCGGCTCCTTTCCGTGAGGTCCTGGCGAGTAAGACCGTCCCCGGGCCCGCCGGGGGGGCCGGAGGGCCGTCCTCTTGTAGAAGAGTGGGGCGGCGATGTCAAGGGATTTCTCCCGAGACGCGGCCAGCGGCTCGGCCCTCGGCCCTGGCCGAGGGCTGACGGCCGGGGGCCGGATGCTTCCATCCCGGCGGCGGCCATGACCACCCAGGGAAGCCACGTGCGGCAGATCGCCTCGGCCGCCGGCGTCGTCGGCCTGGCCACGCTGGCGAGCCGCCTCCTGGGCTTCCTCCGGGACATGGCCATGGCCTGGCTCTTCGGGGCCGGCATGATGGCCGACGCCTTCTTCCTGGCCTTCCGCATCCCCAGCACCTTCCGGGAGCTCTTGGGCGAGGGGGCGCTGTCGTCGGCCTTCATTCCCACCTTCACCCGGACCGTGACCCGGGAGGGTCGGGAGGCGGCCTGGGACCTCGCCTCGGCGGTGATGGGCACCCTGATGGCGGTGCTGGCGGGCGTGACGGTCCTGGGCGTCGTCTTTGCGCCGGCGATCGTTCGCGTCCTGGCGTCGGGACCGGGCTTCGCCGGCATCCCGGGGAAGGTGCCGCTCACCATCCTGCTCCTGCGCGTCATGTTTCCCTACATCTTCCTGGTGGGCCTGGCCGCATTCTTCATGGCCATCCTGAACTCCCTCGGGCACTTTCTCACGCCGGCCCTTTCCCCGGCCGTGCTGAATCTCGTCATGATTGCCGCCGCCCTGCTGGTTGCGCCGCACGCCAGCAACCCGGTGCTGCCCGTGGCCATTGCGGTCCTGGTGGGGGGCGCGGGACAGCTCCTGATCCAGGTGCCGGCCGCGACGGCACGCGGCTGGCGGCTGCATCTGAAGGTGGCACCCCGCGACCCCCGGGTGCAGGAGGTGGCCCGCCTGATGGCGCCCGGAGTCCTGGGATTGTCCATCACGCAGATCAACATCTTCGTGGGATTGTCCCTGGCCTCCTTCCTCGCCCAGGGGAGCGTGGCGGCCCTCACCTACGCCTTCCGTCTGGTCCAGTTTCCGATCGGCGTGGTCGGGGTCGCCATCGCCACGGGGGCCCTGCCGGTCATGGCGGCCGCCATCGCCACGGAGGCGGTGGGGGAGATGAAGGGGGCCCTGCAGGGGAGCCTGCGCCTGGCCATCTTCCTCACGCTGCCGGCCATGGTGGGGCTCGCCGTCTTCCGGCTGCCGATCCTGCATGTGCTCTTCGAGCGGGGCGCCTTCACCCGGCCGGTCACGGTTCTCACGGCCGAGATCCTGCTCGCCTACAGCCTGGGCCTCCTCTTCTACGTCGGCAACCGGATCCTCGCCCCGGCCTTCTACGCCATGCACGACACCCGGACGCCGGTGACCACGGGGATGCTGGCCGTGGGGGTCAACGTGGCGGCGAGCGTCCTGCTCATGGGCCCCCTGGGGGCGGCCGGCCTGGCCCTGGCCACGGCGGTGGCGTCCCTGAGCAATTGTCTCCTGCTCTTCACATGCCTGCGGCGCCGGATCGGCCCGCTGGGGATGGGACGGCTCGTTGGCCCGGCGGCCAGGGTGGCGCTGGCGTGCCTGCCCATGGCGGCCTGGGGCATCCTGGCGGAGCGGTGGTGGAGCGTCCTGGCGGTGGTCGGGACGGCCGGGAAGGTGACCCTCCTCGGGGGCGAGGTGGGGGCGGCCCTGGTCCTGTTCCTCGCAGGGGCCGCCGCCTTGCGCTGCGAGGAGTTGGGGTGGGTCCTGGCGCTGCTCCGGCGGCGTGGGCCCCGAGCCATCCGGCGCGGGGCGATTTTTTAGTTGACGGCACGCGGTCCATGTGGTAGGAAGCCACGTTCGCAGGCCCGCCCCTAGGTCCCACCGGCATGGACGGCCGGGCGGGCATCCATTCCACACTGGCCGGCACGAGCGATCCTTGCGCCCGGCGGGAGGGGACGTCCCATGCGGCTCACCGGTTCGGAAATCTTCCTGAAATGTCTCCAGGCCGAGGGAGTGCATACCGTCTTCGGACATCCGGGCGGGGTGATCCTCCACGGCTATGATGTCTTGCTAGACTACCCGATCCGGCACATCCTGGTGCGCCACGAGCAGGTGGCCATCCACGCCGTGGAGGGCTTCTACAAGGCCAGCGGGAAGACCGGCACGGCCATCGTCACCTCGGGCCCGGGCGCGACCAATACCATCACGGGCCTCACGGATGCCCTCATGGACTCCATGGCCATCGTGGTGTTCACGGGCCAGGTCCCCACGGCCGTGATGGGCTGCGACGCCTTCCAGGAGGCGGACGTGGTGGGCACGACCAGAAGCTGCACCAAGCACAACTTCCTGGCCCTGAAGACGGAGGAGCTTCCCCGGATCATCAAGGAGGCCTACTACATCGCGCGCAGCGGCCGGCCGGGTCCGGTCCTGGTGGATCTGCCCAAGGACATCATCATGGGGCGGGCCGAGTTCAAGGGGTACCCCGAGGAGGTGGACATCCGGGGCTACAAGCCGTCGGTGAACGGCCACCTGGGACAGATCCGGAAGGCGGCCGAGCTGATCGCCTCGGCCCGGCGCCCCATCATTTACGGCGGCGGCGGGATCATCCACGCCGACGCCTCGGCCGAATTCACCGAGCTGGTCAACATCACCCAGATCCCGACCACGCTCACCCTCATGGGGCTGGGGGCCCTGGACACCTCCCACCCCCTCTGGCTGGGGATGCTGGGGATGCACGGGACCTACGCGGCCAACATGTGCATGGTCCACGCGGACCTCATGATTGCCATCGGGCCCCGCTTTGACGACCGGGTGACGGGCAAGCTGTCCGAGTTCGCCAAGAACGCCAAGATCATCCACGTGGACATTGACCCCACCTCCATCCGGAAGAACGTCCACGTGGACGTGCCCATCGTGGGGGACTGCAGGCGGGTCCTGGCGCAGCTCAATGCCGAGCTCAGGAAGGTGAAGCGCGACTGGCGGAAGGACCTGGAGGAATGGTACGGCCAGATCGCGGAGTGGCAGCGGACGCACCCGCTGAAGTACTCCCAGCACCCCGGGGGGGCCGTGAAGCCCCAGTACGCCATCGACGAAATCTTCAAGGTGACCGAGGAGCACGATCCCATCGTCGCCACCGGGGTGGGGCAGCACCAGATGTGGGCCGCCCAGTACTACCGCGGCCACAACCCGCGCCGGTTCCTGACCTCCGGCGGCCTGGGGACCATGGGCTACGGCTTCCCGGCCGCCCTGGGGGCCCAGGCGGCGTTCCCGGACAAGCTGGTCATTGACATCGACGGCGACGGCAGCTTCCAGATGACCATGCAGGACCTGGTCACCTGCGTGCAGTACAACCTCCCGGTCAAGGTGTTCATCATCAACAACCGCTACCTGGGCATGGTGCGGCAGTGGCAGCAACTGTTTTACGGCAAGCGCTATTCCCAGGTGGACCTGGAGGTCCAGCCGGACTTCGTGAAGCTGGCCGAGGCCTGCGGCGCCGTGGGCCTGCGGGCGGAGCGGCCCGGGGAGGTCCGGTCCGCCATCGAGAAGGCCGTCAGCACGCCGGGGCCGGTGGTGGTGGACATCCTGTGCGACCGGGAGGAGAACGTGTTCCCCATGATCCCGGCCGGAGCCGCCATCAAGGACATCATCGACGTCGGAGACCCCATTCCCGAGAAGCTGTTTCAGGGATGGCGGTGAGGCCTGCGCCTCGCCATGGTAACGGTGAGGCCTACGCCTCACCGTGGGGGGCGCTGGCGCGGGGGCGCCCGAGGACATCGAGGCCATGACCGATCCCAAGCACTACCGCAAGCACACCCTGTCCCTCCTGGTGGAGAACCACCAGGGGGTCCTGGCCAAGATCGCCTCCCTGATCGCGGCCAAGGGCTACAACATCGACAGCCTCTCCGTGGCGGAGACGCTGGACCCCACGGTCTCCCGGATGACGATGTCGGTGCGCGGGGACGAGTGGGTGATGGAGCAGGTGGTCAAGCAGTTCCACCGGATCATTGACGTGATCAAAGTCGTGGACCTGACGGACGAGCCGCACGTGGGCCGCGAGATGGTCTTCATCCGGGTCAACGCCGAGCCGGCCAACCGGGCGGAGATCCTGCGCATCACGGAGATCTTCCGCGGCCGGATCGTGGACGTCACGCCCACCACCTACACCCTGGAGGTCACGGGGGAGGAGGGCAAGATCCAGGCGGTGCTGGAGCTGCTGCAGCCCTTCGGCATCCAGGAGATCGTCAGGAGCGGGACGCTGGCCATCGCGCGGGGGAGCAAGGCCGTGGCCAAGCGGGAGGAGGGGCGGCTGCGCCTGGCGAGCCGCAAGCAGGCAGTAGCGGAATGAGACGAGGAGACCCATGGCCAAACTCTACTACGACAAGGACGCGGACCTCGGCCTGCTGAGGGGCAAGACCATCGGCGTCATCGGCTACGGGAGCCAGGGCCACGCCCACGCCCTGAATCATCGGGATAGCGGGCTGGATGTCATGGTGGGCCTGTACAAGGGGAGCAAGTCCTGGGACAAGGCCAAGGGGGACGGGCTGAAGGTCGGGACGGTCCGGGAGACGGCCGAGGCCTCCCAGGTGATCATGATCGTCCTGCCGGATCAGACCCACAAGCAGGTCTACGAGGAAAGCATCGCCGCCGCCCTGACCCCGGGCAAGACCCTGATGTTCGCCCACGGCTTCAACATCCACTTCAACCAGATCGTTCCGCCCCCGGACGTGGACGTCTCCATGATCGCCCCCAAGGCCCCCGGCCACATGATGCGCCAGGTCTACACCGAGGGCTCCGGGGTGCCGGCCCTCCTGGCGGTGCACCAGAACCCCTCGGGCCAGGCCAAGGAGATCGCCCTGGCCTACGCCAAGGGCGTGGGCTGCACCCGGGCGGGGGTGCTGGAGACCACCTTCAAGGAGGAGACCGAGACCGACCTCTTCGGCGAGCAGACGGTGCTTTGCGGCGGGGTGTCGGCGCTGGTCAAGGCGGGCTTCGAGATCCTGGTGGAGGCGGGCTACCAGCCCGAGTCCGCCTACTTCGAGTGCCTGCACGAGCTGAAGCTGATCGTGGACCTCATGTACCAGGGCGGCCTGGCCTACATGCGCTACTCGGTGAGCGATACGGCCGAGTACGGGGACTACAGCCGGGGTCCCCGCGTCATCGGCGAGGCGGTGAAGGCGGAGATGCGGAAGATCCTGGGCGAGATCCAGAGCGGCCAGTTCGCCCGGGAGTGGATCCTGGAGAACCAGGCCGGCCGCCCCAGCTTCTACGCCATGCGGAAGAAGGAGGCGGATCATCCCGTCGAGGTGGTGGGCAAAGAGCTGCGCGCCATGATGAGCTGGCTGAAGGGGCGGCGCTGAGCGCGCGCGGGTCCGGGGGGACCGGAGGGCTGGCACTGGTCGGGGGGGCGCGGCCTCGGGGAACGGGAGTGGGCGGGCACCCCCCCGGGAGGATTCGCCTCGGGGCCCTGCTGTTCATCCTGGTGGTGGCCGGGGGGCTGTACCTGGCCGTCAAGCTCGTCCCGCCCTACTGGATCTACCTCAGCATGCAGGACCCCGTGAAAGAGGCCGCCATGGCCATGGCGACCCACGGGGACGAGGCCCGGGCGCGCGCCGAGCTGATCTTCCGGGCGAAGGAGCAGGGGCTCGCCCTGGAGGAGGAGAATATCGAGATCAACCGGGACGGGCCCATGCTGGTGATCCGGGTGAGCTGGGTGGCCAGCGTGCAGTTGCCCCGCCGCCGCCTGGACATCCCCTTCCAGATCGAAGAGCGCGCCCCGGCGCGCTGAAGGCTACGCCAGGAGCGCTCGTTATCCCGCAGGCACCTCTGCTCATCATCGCCGGCCCCACGGGGGTGGGGAAGTCGGCCCTGGCCCTGGCCGTGGCGGGCCGCCTCCCGGCCGAGATCATCGTCGCCGACTCGAGGCAGGTCTACCGCGGGATGGACGCGGGGACCGGCAAGCCCTCGCCCGCCGACCGGGCGGCCGTGGCCCACCACCTCCTCGATGTCTGCGACCCGGACGAGACGTTCTCGGCCGCGGCCTTCGCCCTGCGGGCGCGGGGACTCCTCGCCGAGATCCGCGGGCGGGATCGCGTGCCGATCCTCGTCGGGGGCACCGGGCTGTACCTGCGGGCCTTCCTGAAGGGACAGCTCGCCGGCGCGGGGGGCGATCCCGGGCTGCGGGACCGGCTCCGGCGCGAGGCGGAGGCAGCCGGGCCGGAGGCGCTCCACGCGCGCCTGGCCGCGGCCGACCCGGCCACGGCCGCGCGGGTGCACCCGC
>JBBIQE010000090.1:0-14456 GCA_037442485.1 Methylomirabilis sp. (SeqCode) | reverse complement strand
ACCACCCCCAGGTCCACCAGAAAGGCGACGCCCCGCAACCAGAACCCCGCCCTGGAAAGGGGGGCCGGGGCGCCCGGACCCTCCGGCCTTTCCAGGACATCCGGCACCGCCACCTCCGTCGCAGCGCCACGAGGGGACGGGAGGTCCGTCGCATCCTTGGCCGGGACGGCAGGCCCCCCCTCGGGCGGCGGGATGGCCAGAACCTCGACGGGCCTGCCCGATCGGGGAAGCTCCCTGCCGCACCGCTTGCACGTGGCGAGGGTATCGAAGCTGACGAAGCCGCAGGCGGGGCAGCGCATGGAGTCCTCGTTGGCGGGCACCCTCCCGCGGTATTCTAGGGGCAGCCCCCACCGGGGGTCAAGCCGCCTCGCGCCCCCAGACCTCGCACCCTGCGCCTTGACAGTGCCGGGAGAGTTTGGTATGTGCCTTCTGGATCGAGTCGCACGGTTCCCCATACCCTGTGACGCACTCGCGAGACCGGTGGTGCCACGCTCGGAACGCCTGGTCAAGCTGCTCACGCTGCTCCACGGCCATCCGGGGATGGAGGCGGCTGCCCTGGCCCGCGCCTGCGGCGCCTCGGAACGGACGCTCCTGCGTGACCTGGACGCCCTGACGGCCGCGGGCTTCCCGGTCTATTTCGACCACGGCTACCGTCTGGCGGCCGTGGCACTCCTGCCTCCCATCACGCTGACGGTGGACGAGGCGCTCGCCCTGCGCCTGGCGGCCCAGACAGCCGCCCCCCGCGCGGGGACGGTCGCCGCCCGCTCCCTGACGCTGGCGACCGACAAGCTGCAGCAGGCCCTCAGCACGCGGCCGCCCGAGGATCCGCCGGGCCGACAACTGACCCTGGAGTTCCCGGTTCAGGACGCCAGGATCGAGGCGATGCTCGCCGATCTGAGCACCGCCATCGCAGAACGACGGTCGGTGAGGCTGGCCTACCTCCCGGCGGCCCGGCGTGGGTCCCGGCCGCGCCGCGCCGACCCGTACCGCCTGCTCCCGGTCGGGTCGGGGTGGGACCTGCTGGCCTACAGTCATGATCGCCGGCGATTCCTGCGGATCCCCCTGAACCATCTTCAGGCGGCCTCGGTCAGCCGCCGCCGGTTTCGGCCCGTGGCGGCCCGCGTGCTGGAGCGCCACCTGCACGCGGCGCCGGCGTCCCCGCCGGCCTTTCAGCAGGTGCGGATCGCCTACCGACCCCCCGTGGCCGAGGCGCTCAAGGAACACCCCCCGGTCGGCGCCATCATGTGGGAGGAGGGACCGGACGGGAGTACGATCTTCACCCTGGTGGCGCTCCAGACCAGGGATCTCATCCCCTGGCTGCTCTCGTGCGGCGATGCCGTCGAGGTGCTGGAGCCCGTCCAGCTCCGCCAGGAGATCCGTCGGATCGCCCGGGCCATGGCGGCCCGGCATGCCTCCGAGGCGACGGCGGGAGAGGAACGCCTGTCGCCGCCTGCGGCCGACCCCCGGTCGGCCGGGATTTTGTGATGGAAGGAGAAAGGCCGTGCCGATCTACGAGTATCAGTGTCAGGACTGCCGTCGCCGGGTAAGCCTCCTCGTCCGCAGCATCAGCAATCCCGGAAGGCCGACCTGTCCCCGCTGCGGCGGCGAGCATCTGGAGCGCCTCATGTCGCGCTTCGCGCGCCTGCGCTCCGAGGAGGACCGGCTGGAGGCCCTGGCCGACCCCGGCAGCCTCGGCGATTTGGACGAGAGCGACCCCAAGAGCGTCGCCCGCTGGGCCAGGAAGATGGGGAAAGAGCTGGGGGATGATCTGGGCGAGGACTTCGACCAGATGATGGAAGAGGCCATCGAGGAAGAGGCGGCCGGCGCGGGCAGGGGCGGGGGCGCCGGGGACGATCTGGGGGATGACCTCTGAGCTGGGCAGCCCGGCATTCCGGAAATCTCGGCTCCCCAGATTCCGGATCGCCGCACCGCCCGATCGCCCGACTGCCCGATTGCCACGTATGGACCTGTCCCGCATCCGCGACGAGCTGGAAGAGTTCTGCTCTTCCGATCTCCGGGAAGAGTATCTGACCCGGGCCGGCCTGAAGGACGAGAGCCGCGCCGGCGCCCTGCGCGAGCGGTTCGCCGCCCTCGCCTCGCGATCCGTCTTCGAGGAGGTCCGCGCCGCCGCCCGCGAGACGGCGGAGGCCGAGGAGGCCAAGCGGTTGCGGTTCCTGGCCGAATTCCTGGGGACCAACCGCCTGGAGTACCAGGTCCGGGAGGCGAGCGACCGCCTCACCACAGCCGAGGCGGGACAGACCATCGCCGTGGACGGCGAACGGATTCCGCTGCGGGCGATCGAGGTCCGGATCAAGAACGAGCCGGACCGCGCGCGCCGGGCCGCCCTCGAAGCCGCCCGCCTGGGCGCGATCGCCGAGCACACCGGCCTCCGCCGCGAGATCCTGGAGCGATCGCACGAGGAGGCCCAGCGCCTCGGCTTCGCCGGCTACACGGCGCTCTGCCGCGAGCTGTCGGGGATTGATCTGGCCGCCCTGCGGGACCTCACCCAGCCCATCCTGGCCCGCAGCCTGGACATGTACCGCGATCTGCTGGATTGGTACCTGCGACGGCGAGTCGGCATCGGGCTGCGCGACGCGCGACGCCACGACCTGCTGCGCCTCTTTCGTGCGCCCGAACTGGATGCGAGCCTCCCGCCGGAGGCCCTGCGCGAGGCGGCCGACGCCCCCCTGCGTCGCATGGGGATCGACCCGCAGGCGGGTGGCCGCATCCGGATCGACGACGAGCCCCGGCCGAAAAAGACCCCGCGCGCCTTCGTGGCGACGCCTCGGATCCCGGACGAGGTCATCCTGGTGGTCCGGCCCGGCGGGGGCCCGGACGACTACGCGGCCTTCCTCCACGAGCTGGGCCACGCCCTCCACTACGCCTACACGGATGCGCGCCTCCCCGTGGAGTTCCGGCGCCTGGGGGACCCGTCCGTGACCGAGGCCTTCGCCTTCCTGCTGGACGGTCTGCTGCGGGAACGCGGGTGGCTGCGGCGGTTCGTGGGCCTGTCGCGCCCGGCCGACACCCTGCGGTTCACCGCCTTTCACAAGCTCTACTTCCTCCGCCGGTATACGGCCAAGCTGGCCTACGAGCTGCTCCTGCACCAGGAGGGCCCGACGCCCCGCGCGGCCGACGCCTACCGGGAGTTTCTCGCCGGCGCGACGCTGGTGGACTGGCCGCGCGAGCTGTACCTCGCCGACCTGGACCCCTTCTTCTACTCCGCCCGCTACCTGCGGGCGTGGATTTTCGAGGCCCAACTCCGGGAGCTGCTGCGCGAGCGGTTCGACGAGGAGTGGTACCGGAACGACCGGACGGGCCCCTTCCTCCTGGCCCTGTGGCGCGACGGCCAGCGCCGGACCATGGAGGACCTCGCGGCCGAGCTGGGTCTCGGCCCGCCCGCGCTGGATCCCCTCCTCGGGCAGATCGGTGCCGACCTCGCCTGAAGAGCCGACGTCTCCGCAGACTGCCCAGCGCCGCCCAGCCAACATCGCGCCATGGCCTGTGGCCCCTGCGGGCGCAGGGAAGGCTTCCCGTTGACGCGTAGTCCCGGCGGCGGGTACTGAAAGCTGGCGATGCAGGAAGAGTTCGGGGGGAATCCGCGAACCCTGCGCCATCCGTGGCTGGAGGGCGGTGGGCTCTTCCCTCAGCGGCCCCTGGCCGCGACCTGCAGGCGCGTCAGCGCCCGCTGGAGGGCGCTCTGGGCCCGGGCGAAGTCAATGCTCTCGTCGCCCTCGCCCCAGTCGCGGAGGCGGCGCTCGGCGCGCTGCCGGGCGCGCTCCGCGCGCTCGGCGTCGATCTCCTCGGCGCGCTCGGCCGTTTCGGCCAGGACGATCACCCTGTCCCCGCGCACCTCGATGTAGCCCCAGGTGACCGCCAGGTGCCGCGCCTCCTTGCCCCTCCAGTAGGTCAGCTCGCCGATGTCCAGCGTCGTGATGAAGGGGACGTGGCCCGGCAGGACGCCGAAGTAGCCTTCGGCCCCCGGCGCCACGAGCTCCGTGACCTCGTCGCTCAGCAGGAGGCGCTGCGGGGTCACGATCTCCAACCGGAAGCTGCTCACGCCGACTTCTGCCATCGCCCGCCCGCTCCTGCCTACTTGCCGGCCTTGAGCCGCTCGGCCTTCTCGCGCGCCTCGTCCAGGGTCCCGACCATGTAGAAGGCCTGCTCCGGCAGGTCGTCGCACTTGCCCTCCACCAGCTCCTTGAAGCCCCGGATCGTCTCCCGGACGGGCACGTAGCGGCCGGGCTGACCCGTGAAGGCCTCGGCCACGAAGAAGGGCTGCGACAGGAAGCGCTGGATCTTCCGGGCCCGGGCCACCACCAGCTTGTCCTCGTCGGAGAGCTCGTCCATGCCCAGGATGGCGATGATGTCCTGGAGGTCCTTGTAGCGCTGCAGGATCCGCTGGACGGCCCGGGCCACGCTGTAGTGCTCCTCGCCCAGGATGTGGGGGTCCAGGATGCGCGAGGTGGAGGCGAGGGGATCCACCGCCGGATAGATCCCCAGCTCGGTGAGCTGTCGTGACAGCACGGTGGTGGCGTCCAGGTGGGCGAAGGCGTTGGCCGGGGCCGGGTCGGTGATGTCGTCGGCCGGGACATAGATGGCCTGCACCGAGGTGATGGAGCCCTTCTTGGTGGAGGTGATCCGCTCCTGGAGCTGGCCCATCTCCGTGGCCAGGGTCGGCTGGTAGCCCACGGCCGAGGGCATGCGACCCAGCAGCGCCGACACCTCGGAGCCCGCCTGGGTGAATCGGAAGATGTTGTCGATGAAGAGGAGCACGTCCTGCCCGGCGTCGCGGAAATACTCCGCCGCCGTGAGCCCCGTGAGGCCCACGCGCAGGCGCGCCCCCGGCGGCTCGGTCATCTGGCCGTAGACCAGGGCCGTCTTGTTGATGACGCCCGACTCCTTCATCTCCAGCCAGAGGTCGTTGCCCTCGCGCGTCCGCTCGCCCACGCCCGAGAAGACCGAGATGCCGCCGTGCTCCTGGGCGATGTTGCGGATCAGCTCCATGATGATGACGGTCTTCCCGACGCCGGCGCCGCCGAAGAGGCCGGTCTTGCCGCCCTTGGTGTAGGGCTCCAGGAGGTCCACCACCTTGATGCCCGTCTCCAGCATCTGGACCTTGGTCTCCTGCTCCTCGAAGGCCGGGGCGGGCCGATGGATGGGATACATGGTGTCCGAGGTGAGCGGCCCCTGCTTGTCCACCGGCTCTCCGATGATGTTCATGATCCGGCCGAGCGTGCTCGGGCCCACCGGAATCATGATGGGATGCCCGGTATCCACCACCTCCATCCCCCGGGTCAGCCCGTCGGTCGAGGACAGCGCCACGGCCCGGACGCGGCTTTCGCCGAGGTGCTGGGCCGTCTCCAGGACCAGCCGCTCGCTGTAGGAGAAGATGTCCTCGATCTTCTTGCCGGTCACCTCGAGGGCGTTGTAGATGGCCGGAAGACTCCCCGGCGGAAACTCCACGTCCACGACCGGCCCGATGACCTGCGCGATCCTCCCCACGTTCGCCATCGTCCACTCCATTCGGCCATGCCCCCGGCCCAGAGCCGGGGGTGCCCGCTTCACGGGCGATGCCTCCCCGCGCCTGAGGCGCGGGGCCCGGGACCCTCGCCCCCTGCCCCCCGTGCGGTGCTATCGCCCCGCCCGGCGCAGGGCCTCGGCGCCCGCCACGATTTCCAAAAGCTCCTTGGTGATCCGTTCCTGCCGCGCCTTGTTGAACTGCAGCGTCAAGAGGTCGATCATCTCCGAGGCGTTCTTGGTGGCGTTTTCCATGGCGGTCATGCGGGCGCCGTACTCGGCCGCCAGCGACTCCATGAGCGCCCGATACACCTGGACCTCCACGTGCTTGGGCAGTAGCCGCTCCAGCACGGCCGCGGGCGAGGGCTCGAACATGAACTCGACGACGGGCGCGCCCTCGGGCACCGCCGCCGGCCGGATCGGCAGCAGCTGCTCCACCACCACCCGCTGGGTGGCCACCGACTTGAACTCGTTGTAGAGCAGGTGGACCTCGTCCACCTCTTCCGCGAGGTAGGCCCGCGTGAAGTCCTGGGCGATCTGGGCGGCGTGGGCGTAGGCGAGCCTGTCGAAGAAGTGCGCGTACTCGGACCGCACCGCGACCTGGCCGCGGCGCCGGTAGAAGTCCCGGACCTTCCTGCCGACCACGATCAGGGTCAGCGTGGTCTCGGGGTCGTCCTGATGGGCCCGCAGGAACTCCACCGACCGCCGGATGATGTTGCTGTTGAAAGCGCCGCACAGGCCCCGGTCGCCGCTGATGACCACCAAGAGCTTCCGGTTCCCGACCGCGTCGTGGCTGGGCTCCCGCTTCGCCAGGAGCGGGTGCAGCCCCTGCGGCGTCCGCAGGGCCAGATCCGCCAGGACCTCGCCCATCTTGTAGGAGTAGGGGCGGGCCTCCAGGATCCGCTCCTGGGCGCGGCGCAGCTTGGCCGCCGCCACCAGCTTCATGGCGCGGGTGATCTGCTGGGTGCTCTTGACGCTGTTGATGCGCCGTCGGATGTCGCGTAGCGTCGCCATGGATCTCGGTTGCGGAATGCGGAATGGGGCGTGCGGAATTGACGCCGGCTATCCCGCCCGCCGCGTCCCGAATGCCGCAAGGGGGCCGCGGCTAGGCCGCCGTGGCGGTGAATTCCGCCTTGCACTCCTCAATGCACTTGTCCATCTCGGCGCGGAGGGTATCCGTGATCTCCTTCTTCTCCGCGAGGGTCTTGAAGATCCCCGGATACCGGGTCTCGGCGAAGCTGTAGAGGGCCTTTTCGAAGGCCCGGATGGCCTCGACGGGCAAATCGTCCAGGTGGCCGGCCGTCCCCGCGTAGATGATGAGGATCTGCTTCTCGACCGGGAGCGGGACGTACTGGTCCTGCTTCAGGACCTCCACCATGCGCTGGCCGCGGTTGAGCTGGGCCATGGTGGCCTTGTCCAGCTCCGACCCGAACTGGGCGAAGGCGGCCATCTCGCGGTACTGGGCCAGATCCAGGCGGAGCTTGCCCGCCACCTGCTTCATGGCCTTGATCTGGGCGCTGCCCCCCACCCGGGACACGGACAGCCCCACGTTCACGGCCGGGCGGATGCCGGCGTAGAACAGGTCCGTCTCCAGGTAGATCTGGCCGTCGGTGATGGAGATGACGTTGGTCGGGATGTAGGCCGAGACGTCCCCCAGTTGGGTCTCGATCACGGGCAGCGCCGTGAGCGAGCCGCCGCCGAGCGCATCGTTCAGCTTGGCCGCCCGCTCCAGCAGGCGCGAGTGCAGGTAGAAGACGTCGCCGGGGTAGGCCTCGCGTCCGGGCGGCCGGCGCAGGAGCAGCGAGAGCTGCCGGTAGGCCGCGGCGTGCTTGGTCAGGTCGTCATAGATGCAGAGGGCGTGCCGCCCGGTGTCGCGGAAGTACTCGCCCATGGTGCAGCCGGCGTAGGGCGCGATGTACTGGAGCGGGGCCGGCTCGGAGGCCGAGGCGACCACCACGGTGGTGTAGGCCATGGCCCCGGCCTCCTCCAGGACCTTCACCACCTGGGCGACGGTGGACAGCTTCTGGCCGCAGGCCACGTAGAAGCAGAAGACATCCTTCCCCTTCTGGTTGATGATGGTGTCCACGGCGATGGCCGTCTTGCCCGTCTGCCGGTCGCCGATGATCAGCTCGCGCTGGCCCCGGCCGATGGGGATCATGGCGTCAATGGCCTTGATGCCCGTCTGGAGGGGCTCCTTCACCGGGCGGCGATCCACCACGCCGGGGGCGAACCGCTCGATGGGGCGGAATTCCTTGGCCTCGATGGGGCCCTTGTCGTCCACCGGCTGGCCCAGGGCGTTCACCACCCGGCCGATCACGGCATCCCCCACCGGCACCGAGGCGATCCGCCCGGTCCGCTTGACCTGGTCCCCCTCCTTGATCAGGGTGTCCTCGCCCAGGAGCACGGCGCCCACGTTGTCCTCTTCCAGATTCAGGGCCATCCCCATCACGCCGTGCGGGAACTCCAGCATCTCCATGGCCATGGCCCGCTCCAGGCCGTAAATCCGGGCGATGCCGTCCCCCACCTCGATGACGGTCCCCACCTCGGCCACGTCAATGGTCGCCTCGTACGAGGCCAGATGCTGGCGAATGATCTGGCTGATCTCTTCGGCCTTGATCTCTGCCATGTCCCCCTCTGCTCCTCTCCGCCTCCGCCCCCGTGTGTGACCGGCTCAGGCGCCGCGCAGCAGCTCCTCCCGCAGCCTCGCCAGTTGCGTCCGCAGGCTCCCGTCATACACCAGGCTGCCGACCTGCGTGATCAGCCCTCCCAGGATCGTGGGGTCCTGCCGGACATCGAGATACACGCTCTTTCCGGTCACCGCCTCCAGCCGCTGCCGTAGCCGCTGCTGCACCCTCTCCTCCAGCGGCCCGGGGGCGGTCACCACCGCCTTGACCCGGCCCAGGCGCTCGTCCACCAGCGCCTCGTAGGCGCGGAGCACCGCCTCCAGCCAGGGCAGCCGCCCCGCCTCGAGGAGGATCCGGAGGAAGGACCTGGCCAGGGGCCGGAGCTGGAGGCGCGTGAGGACCTCCTCCAGGAGCTTCGCCTTGTCCCGGCGGAGGAGGCTGGGATTCAAGAGGAACTGACGGAGCTCCCGGTGCCCCCGCAGCAGGTCGGCAAAGCCGGCCAGCTCCTGACCCACCGGCTCCAGCTCGCCCGAGGTCGCGGCCACATCCGCCAGGGCCTTGGCGTAGCGCTTGGCCACCGATCCGGCGATCAATTCTTGCCCCCCAGCTCGCGCACGTACTGCTCGGCCAGTCGCATCTGGTCCTCGCCGGTCAGGGTCCGACCGAGCAGCCGCTCCGCCGCCGCCAGCGACAGGTCCACCACCTCCTCGCGGAGGGCGGCCCGCGCGCGCTTCGTCTCGACCTCGATGGCGGTCCTGGCCTCCTCCAGGAGGCGCTGGGCCTCCTCCCGGGAGGCCTTGAGCAGCCGCTGCCGTTCCGCCTCGACCTCGCGCTGGGCCTGCTCGCGGAGCGCGGCCGCCTCGCGCTGCGTGGCCAGGATCTGCGCCCGGTACTCCTCCTGGGCCCTGGCCGCGGCCTCGCGGGCCAGCCGCGCTTCGGCCAGCGCCTTCTCGATCCCCTCGGCCCGCTCCGCCAGGAACTTCTTCAGCGGGGCGAACAGGAACCGGGTGAGCAGCGCGATGAGGATGAGGAAGTTCACCACCTGGATGAGCGTGGTGATGTTCAGGTTGACGATCCCCGGCTCCGCATGCCTGGCCGCCTCTTCGGCCGCCAGGGCGAGGCCGGCCGGAAGGACGGTCAGCCCGAAGAGACAGGCGGACCCCGCGAAGCCACCCACCCGTGCCAGTGATCCCATGGAGCCTCCGCGAATCATGGCGGGAGCAGGCATCCCCCGTGCCCGTCCGTGGTCACGGGTCATTCCGAAATCGCCTGCACCGACCGCACGACCCAGCAGCCGATCATCACGAGTTGCGTCGCCAGCAGCCCTGCCAGGAGCGCCAGGACGTTCGCCCGGAAGACCGTCACGGCCACCAGCAGCACGATGGCCACGATGGCGAACCGGAAGAGGGCGCCCTTCCACAGGTGCCCCGACGCCCTCCGCGTGTCCAGATCGGTCACGCGCACGACCGCGCGCGTGATCAGGTGAAAGTTCCCCAGGCTGACGGCCGCCCCCAGGCCGAAGCCCGCCGCCCAGCCGGGCCGCCCGAGCAGCCACAGGAGCGCGGTCCCGGCTGCGCCTGTGAGGGCCGCGCCCACCAGGGTCCGACGGATGAAGCGCTCTCGCTCGTCCAAACCGGAAGTAGGAAGGAAGAAGTTGCAGCCTGCCCGCGACCCGTGCTGTCCAGCGGAGGCACATCCCTCCCGAGCTGCCGCTGCGCCCCCGAATCTTGCGAAAAGCGGCTCAAGCTAACACGGTGAGAAAAAAGGTGTCAAGGGCTTTTTGGCGCGGCTTCCAGCCTGCTCGGTTCGCCGTGGCGAAGGGTCGCTTCAGGTCCAGGAGGTCCGCTCGGGCAGCGCCCGGCCGAGACGCGGCGTGGTGCCGGGCTGCCGGGGCCCCCGCATCCGCACCGCGGGCACCGGGCGCCGCGGGCCCTCGATCATGAGCGCAATAGAAGCGAGACTTCCAGAATGTGCACCCCCGGCTTTCGACCGCGTCCTGCCGCCAGGAGCGGCCCTGACCCGTCAAACAGGGGGGTCGAGGCGGGTCCGGGGGGCTAGGCCCCCCGGCGCATCGAGGCCCCCGGATCGGGCAGGCTGATGGCCAGGAGGATGCCGGCCAGCGGCACCAGGATCGTCCCCGCCAGGGCCAGCCGAATGCCGTGGTGGTCCGCCACCCACCCCAGCAGCGGGGAGGCGACGCCGCCCACGGCGACGGCGACCCCCAGGGTCACCCCCGACGCCAGCCCGACGCGATTGGGCAGGTAGCTCTGCCCCAGCACCACCATGGAGGCATAGGGGGAAGACAGGGTAAAGCCCAGGCCCACCAGGAAGGGCAGCGCCAGTCCGGGCCGATCGGCCCACAGCAGACCGGGCAGCAGAGGGAGCATCAGGACAAATCCCGCCAGGACGATCCTCCGGTGTCCGATCCGGTCCGCCAGCCGCCCGCCCAGCAGGTTCCCCAGGATGCCCGCGGCGAACAGGAGGCTCAGGGCCGTCCCCCCCTCCGCCTGGGATCTGCGCAGCTCGTGAATCCAGTAGAGGGGGACGAAGGTGTTGAGGGCATAAAACACGATGGACCGGCCGACCATGGCCAGGGTCAGCCGGCCGAAGGGGGCCCACGCATCCCGTGCCCCGGCCGCGGTCGCGCCCCTCGTCGCCTCCCACGAGGCGGCTTCGCTCCGGGCGAGGGCCCGGAGCTGGGACGCGAGGAGGGCCGCCATGGCCAGGACGGGCGCGAGAAAGAGCAGCGTCCCGCCGAGCCCCCCCGCGAGGAGGGCCGCGGTCGCGATGGCCGGCCCCGCGGCGAACCCCAGGTTTCCGCCGATCCCGAAATAGCTCATGGCGGTGGCCTTCTCCTGCCCCGCCACGCACGTCACCAGTCGTGCCCCCTCGGGATGGTAGGCCGCGATGCCGATCCCGCTGATGACGGCCACCAGAATGATCCACCCGTAGGTCGGCACGACCCCGATCAGCCCGATGCCGGACCCCGCCAGGAGCAGCCCGACGGGCATGATCCAGGGCCGGGAGAGCCGATCGGCAAAATAGCCGAAGAGCGGCTGCACCACGGAGGAGGCGATGGTGGTGGCCAAGACGATTCCCGCTGCGGCCGCATAGGACAGCTGGTGCGCGGCGATCAGCGAGGGGAGCAGGGCGGGGAGGGCCCCCTGATTGACGTCGGTCACCAGGTGGCCCAGGGACAGCAGGAGGACGAACCGGTGGTGCATGCCTCGCTTCACGCCTGATTTTCCCTCCCGCCAGTGGCGGCCCGGCCGGGCGATCCGACCCGGGGGTCCCGGGAACGCAAGGGGGATGCTGGGGCGACCCGCCCTGCGCTCACGGCCCCGGGCGGGGCCTTTCCCGGCGAAACAGGGCCCGCATGACGTGGCGCAGGAGCGTTGGGTTCTCGCGGAAGCGGCGCAGGCAGTAGGCCCGCCAGTTCTCGCCGAAAGGGACGTAGACCCGCACGCGCTCCCCCGCAGTCAACAGCCCGGCGCGCAAGTCCGACCGCACGCCCAGGAGCATCTGGAACTCGTGCCGGTCCCGCGGAATCTGCCGGCGGGCCACCAGGTCGCGGGCCTCCTGGATCAACCAGGGATCGTGCGTGGCGATGCCCACGTAGCACCCGGCCCCCAGCAGGATCTCGAGTAGGGCGAGAAAGTTCTCCCGGATCATCTGGCGGTCCTGGAAGGCGACGGCGGGCGCCTCCCGGTAGATCCCCTTGCAGACCCGGACGTTGGCGCCCCCTTCGGCCAGGCGCGCGGCATCCGCGCGGCTCCGCTTGAGATAGGCCTGCAGGGCGACTCCCACGGCGGGCGCCTCCCCCACGAGGGTGCGGTAGATGCGGAGCGTCTCCTCGGTGCAGGTGGAATCCTCCATATCCAGCCGCACGAAATTCCCCAGCCGATGCGCCTCCCGCACGAGGTCCCGCAGGATCGCGAGGCAGAGGTCCGGAGCCAGCTTCAGCCCCAGATGGGTCGGCTTCACCGAGATGTTGGACAGCAGCCCCTCGCGCCGGATGGCCTGCAGCGCCTCCCCGTAGGCGGCGCCCCCGGCGCGCGCCTCGCTCGGGCTCCCCACCTGCTCGCCCAGGATGTCCAGGGTCGCCATGACCCCCTGGGCGTTCAGGTCGCGCACCACCCGGAGGGCCTCGTCCAGCGCGGTCCCGGCGACGTAGCGCCGGGCGAACCGCCACAGCAGACGCGCCGGCATGGCCGCGAGGACGTCCACGACCGCCCGATGCACGATCGCCATGGCCCCGTCCCGGCCGCCTCGAAACACAAAGGGCAGGCGCCCCCTGGTGACGGAGCCGCCTGCCCTCCCCGAAGGCTCGCCTTACAGTCCTTCGGGAAGCAGCGCCACCTTTCCCGGCTGGGTGGAGACCCGGGCCAGCACATCCTCCAGGATCTGGTCCGGGTCAATGCCTTCCGCCTCGCCCTCGAAGGACAGGATCAGCCGGTGCCGGAGCGAGGGCAGGGCCACCGCCCGGATATCCTCGAAGCTCACGTTGAACCGCCCGTCCATGAGGGCCTGCACCTTGCCGCCCAGCACCAGGGCCTGGGCGCCCCGCGGCGAGCTGCCGTAGCGCACGAAGCGCCGGACCATCTCGGGGGCCGCCGGGTGCTCCGGTCGCGTGGCCAGGACGAGCTGGGTCACGTACTCCTTGACGGGCTGGGCGATGGGCACCTCGCGCACCAGTCCCTTCAGGGCCTCGACCTCGGGCCCGGCCGTCACCTTCTCCGCCGTCTCGGTCTGCGGCTTGGTGGTCCGCTCGACGATCTCCGCCAGCTCGGCCGCGCTGGGGTACTTCACCTTCAGCTTCAGCATGAAGCGATCGAGCTGCGCCTCCGGCAACGGATAGGTCCCCTCCATCTCGATAGGATTCTGCGTCGCCAGGACGAAGAAGGGCCGCGACAGCGGGTGGTGGACCCCGCCCACCGTGACCGACAGCTCCTGCATGGCCTCCAGCAGGGCCGACTGGGTCTTGGGGGTGGCGCGGTTGACCTCGTCCGCCAGGACGATCTGGCCGAAGAGCGCCCCCCGCTGGAAACTGAAGTGCCGGCCCCCCTCCGGGGGTCTCACCACGATGTTGGTCCCGATGATGTCGGCCGGCATCAGGTCCGGCGTGAACTGGATGCGGGAGAAGCGGAGGTCCAGGCTCTCCGACAGCGTCTTCACCAGCAGTGTCTTCCCCAGGCCCGGGACCCCCTCCAGCAGGGCGTGCCCCCCGGAGAACAGGCAGATCAGGACCCCCCGGACGATCTCGTCGTGGCCCACCACCACCTTCCCGATCTCCCGCCTCAGGGCCGTGAAGACTTCGCGGAACCGCTCGGCTCGTTCCTCGGTGCGCATGACGCTCCTCGCCCGGTGGGCCGCGAGCCATGCTCCCCTGCCCTCGGCCCCCCGCGCTCGCGCGCGGGTACCCGGCCTCACTTCGGTTGCTGTTCCCGGCGCAGCTTGTTCAGGTGCTTTCGGGCGATGTCCACCCAGTCCTTCTCCGAGGGCAGCGTGGAGGCCAGCTCGATGTACTGCTCCCACTGCTGGATGGCCTTCTTCGGGTCCACCTTCTCGTAGGCCAGGGCCAGGCCATAGCTCGCCCCCGGATGCCGCGGATCCATGGCCAGGACCTGGCGGTAGCGCGCCACGGCCTCCTCGTACAGCCCCTTCTCCTGGTACAGGTCCCCCAGGCTCAGGTGGGCCTCGATGAACTTGGGGTCGAGCTGGACGGCCCGCTCGTACTCGGCCACGGCCTCGTGATAGAGCTGCTTCTCGTTGGAGTAGATCTTGCCCAGGCCGAAGTGCACCCGGGCGTTCTCGGGCTCCAGGGCCAGCGCCTTGCGGTACTCGCCGATGGCCTCGTCGTACTGGCCCTTGGCCTGGCGGGCATCCCCCAGGCCCACGTAGGCCTCGGCGTAATCCGGGGACAGCTCCACGGCCTTCTGGTAGGCCTGGATGGCCTGATCGTAGAGGCGGCGCGGGCTGTTGACCAAGAGGTCCCCCAGCCACTTGTAGGCGTCGGAGAAGCGGGGGTCCAGCTGGATGGTCTTCCGGAACTCGCCCGAGGCCTTCCACCGGTTGTTCGTGGCCAGGAGGGAGACCCCCAGGCCGAAATGGGCCAGGGCGAAGTTCTGGTCCGCCTCCAGCGCCTTCCCGAAGAGGGCGATGGCCTGCTCGTGGCCCTCCCGAGTGTTCAGCCCCTGCAGCCACCCCGCCCGGGCGGACAGGGTGTAGGCCTCCAGCGAGGCGGTGGGCTTGACGAAAGCGGCCTGCAGGCGGCGCTCGTCATGGGGACTGAGCGGCACCTGGAAGTGCTGG
>JBBIQE010000089.1:0-14503 GCA_037442485.1 Methylomirabilis sp. (SeqCode) | reverse complement strand
CTCGGATGCGCGGGAGGGCGCCTCGATTCCCCCCACTGCGGGGGAGGGCACCCTGATTCCCCCTCCCCCCACTGCGGGGGAGGGCGAGGGTGGGGGGAACCTGGGGTTCTGCCGTGAACTCTGATCTGGCCATCGAGGTGAAGGATCTCACCAAGCGCTTCGGCCGCTTCACGGCCGTAGACCGGGTCAGCTTCCAGGTCCGGCGCGGCGAGATCTTCGGCTTCCTCGGCCCCAACGGCTCCGGCAAGTCCACGACCATCCGGATGCTCTGCGGGATCCTCCTGCCCACCTCGGGCACGGGCATGGTGGCCGGATTCGACGTTGCGCGCCAGCCCGAACGGGTCCGGGAGAATATCGGGTACATGTCCCAGAAGTTTTCGCTCTACGAGGAATTGACCGTCCAGGAGAACCTGGAATTCTTCGCCGGGATCTACGGCCTCCCCCGCGCTGAAAGCTCGGCGCGGCTGCAGGAGGCGATGGCCATGGCCGGCCTCGATCCGCACCGCAGCGTGCCGGCCCGGGAGCTGCCCGGCGGGCTGCGGCAGCGCCTCGCCCTGGCCTCGGCCATCATCCACCGGCCCTCCGTCCTGTTCCTGGACGAGCCCACCGCAGGCGTGGACCCCATCGCCCGGCGGGAGTTCTGGGAGACGATCCGGGGGATGGCCGCGGGCGGGACGGCCATCTTCGTGACCACGCACTACATGGACGAGGCGGAGCACTGCCATGCCCTGGCCTTCATCTACCAGGGGCGGCTGATCGCCGCCGGCCCGCCCGCACAACTGAAGGCCGGCCTGCACGGCTGCCTGGCGGAGGTGACGGTCGAGGCCGGCGACCTCATTCGCGCCCTGGGAGTCCTCCAGGAGCATCCCCGCGCCCGGGACGCCGCCATGTTCGGCGCCAGCCTCCATGTGACGGTGGATTCCGCCGAGGTACTGCCGAGCCTTCGGACGGCATTGCGGGACCGCGGGATCGTCCCCCGGCGCGTCGAGGCCATCATCCCGTCGCTGGAGGACGTCTTCGTCTCCCTGGTGACGCGGGAGGCGGGCGCATGAGATCCCGCATCTGGCCCATCCTGCGCAAGGAGTTCCTCGAGATCCGGCGCGATCCGCGCTCGCTCGCCTTCGTCCTGGCCATGCCCGTGCTCATGCTTCTCCTGTACGGCTACGGCATCAGCTCCGACGTCAAGCGCGTGCCCCTGGCGGTGTACGACCGGGACGGAGAGGCCCGCGCGCGCGAACTCACCCGCCGGCTCACCAGCACCGGATACTTCGTGGTCGCCACCCGCGTGGGAAGCCTGGCCGAGCTGCGGCGGGCCATTGACCGGGGCCAGGCCCGGGTCGGCCTGACGATCCCCGAGGACTTCAGCCGGAACCTGGCCGCCGGCCGCCCGGCGCCCGTGCAATTCGTCGTGGACGGCTCGGACTCCAATACGGCGAGCATCGCCATCGGCAACATCGCCGCCATCGGCCGGAGCATCGAACTCGACCCGCGCGACCTCAGACCGGAGGTCTCCCTCAGGCCGGCGCGGGACAATCCCGCGCCCCTGGAGCTCCGCACCTGGGTCTGGTACAACCCCGAACTCAAGAGCTCGAACTTCCTCGTCCCGGGACTCACGGCCGTGATCCTGATGATGCTGGCCGCCATCCTGACCTCCTTGACGGTGGCGCGGGAGTGGGAGCGAGGGACCATGGAGGGCCTCATCGCCTCCCCCCTGCGTCCCTACGAGCTGATGGTGGGCAAGATCCTGCCCTACGTCCTCATCGGCCTGGTGGATGTGGTCCTGATCCTGCTGGTGGGCGTGTTCTGGTTCCGCGTTCCCCTGCGGGGAAGCCTCCTGCTCCTGATGCTCTCCTCGACGATCTTCCTGCTGGGCGGCCTGGGCATCGGCCTGTTCATCTCGGCGGCCACGCGGAGCGTCCAGGTCGCCTTCCAGTTCTCCATCCTGGTCACCATGCTCCCGGCGCTGCTGCTCTCGGGCTTCTTTTACCCCATCGAGAACATGCCGCCCCTCCTCCGGGCCATCACCGCCCTCGTCCCGGCGCGCTATTTCCTGGTGGTCATCCGCGGCATCTTCCTCAAGGGCGTGGGCCTGGCGGTGCTCTGGAAG
The DNA here is from genome assembly GCA_037442485.1 of Methylomirabilis sp. (SeqCode). Lineage (GTDB taxonomy): Bacteria > Methylomirabilota > Methylomirabilia > Methylomirabilales > 2-02-FULL-66-22 > 2-02-FULL-66-22. The sequence goes on along the minus strand of JBBIQE010000089.1, from coordinate 12,396 downwards.
GAGCTGGCACTGCTGAGCCTGTTCGCCGGCCTCATGCTGGTGGCCAGCTCGGCGAAGTTCAAGAAGCGGCTGGAGTGAGAAGGCGGCAACTGGGCCCTTGGGCGCACCTGACCCGGAGGGTGCCCGGTCCCCGGCAGATGGACGATCCGGCCGCCCGGTCGAGGCGATGAGAATGAAACCGCGAAGCCGGGTCATGACCCTGGTGAAGAAGGAGTTCATCCAGATCCGGCGGGACCGGCGGCTGCTCCCCATTCTCCTGATCATGCCGGTGCTGCAGCTCATCATCCTGGGCTACGCCGTCTCCTCGGATATCAAGCACCTCGCCACGGCGGTCTGCGACCTGGACAGGAGTCCGAGCAGCCGCGCCTTTGTGGACCGGTTCGCGACCTCGGGCTATTTCGACATCCGGTATCGGACCGTGGCCGAGGGCCAGATCAAGGACCTGATGGATGCCGGACGCGTGCGGGTCGGGATCGTGATCCCGCCCCGCTTCGCCGCCAGGCTGGCGAGGCAGGAGACGGCGACGGTGCAGCTCCTCCTGGACGGGAGCGACTCCAACACCGCCAACGTGGCCCAGGGCTACGTCACGCAGATCGTCAACGCCGAGGCCGCCCGGATCGCCCTGGAGCGTCTCGGCCCCAAAGGCGTGCTGCCATCGACCGTGGATCCGACCGTACGGGTCTGGTTCAACCCCGACCTCAAGAGCGTGAACTTCATGGTGCCGGGGGTGATCGCCCTGATCCTCACCATCGTCACCATGACCATGACCGCCACGGCCATCGTCAAGGAGAAGGAGCGCGGCACCATCGAGCAGCTCATCGTCAGCCCGCTGCACCCCTACCAGCTCATGCTGGGGAAGGCCATCCCCTTCGTCATCATCGGCTACGCCGACATCCTCATCGTGGTCCTGGCGGGCCTCTTCTGGTTCCGCGTGCCCATGGCCGGCAGCTTCGCCCTGCTCCTCATCCTGTCCGGGCTGTTCATCATGACGACCCTGGGGCTGGGACTGCTCATCTCGACGGTGAGCCAGACCCAGCAGCAGGCCATGATGCTCGGCTTCTTCGCCAACCCGCCCTTCATGCTGCTCTCGGGCTTCATCTTCCCCATCGCCAGCATGCCGGAGCCCGTTCAATACCTCAGCTACCTCATCCCGCTCCGCTACTTCCTGGTGATCATCCGCGGCATCTTCCTGAAGGGCGTCGGCCTGGAGGTCCTGTGGCCGCAGGCCCTGGTCCTGCTCCTGTTCGGCGCGGGCGTCCTCACCCTCTCCGCCCTGCGCTTCCGGAAGCACCTCGGCTGAGTACGCCACCCCCACCCACGCCTCCCCGTCGAGGGGGAGGGGCAGGAAAGGACGCCGCCCTCTTTGCGCCCGGGAGCGCGAAGCCTGCCGAGATCGGCCGGGACCCTGTACCCGAGATGCCGCGTCGCGGCGCCGGAGCGAATTTGCCTTGACGCCTCAGGACAGGTCGGTTAGCGTGAGCGCCAATTTTGCTTCCGAGGGATGGGATCGTGCGCGCGCGAACCGCCATCGGCTGGCGTGGCCTCATGCTCTTCCTCATATTCCTGGGGATCCTGCCTCCCGGCAGGGCTCCAGCCGCCGAGGCCGACCTCGATATCCGCGAGACGATCCTGGACAACGGCCTCAAGGTCCTGACCCAGGAGCTGCGCGGCGCCCCGGTCGTCACCGTCTGGACCTGGTACCGGGTCGGCTCGCGGAACGAGCGGCCCGGGATCACCGGCATCTCCCACCTGGTCGAGCACATGATGTTCAAGGGCACCGCCGCGCTCAAGCCCGGCGACATTGATCGCCTGGTGCAGTCGGCCGGCGGGCGCCACAACGCCTTCACCAGCTTCGACGCCACCGCCTACCACATCACGCTGCCCGGCCAGCACCTGGAGACCGCCCTCCGCATCGAGGCGGACCGGATGGCAAACTGCGCCCTGGACCCCCAGGAGCTGGCCCGCGAGAAGGGAGTCGTCCTGTCCGAGCTCCAGGGGCGGCAGAACGATCCGGAGGAGCTGCTGGAGGAGGCGGTCCGCTCCGTGGCCTTCCGGCTCCATCCGTATCGCCAGCCGATCATCGGCTGGAAGGCGGACGTGCAGGGCTTGACGTCGGAGGTCGTGCGCGAGTACTACCGGACCTACTACCAGCCGAACAATGCCGTCCTGGTCATCGTGGGCGACTTCCAGACCGATGCGGTGCTCGCCCTGGTCCGGAAGCACTTCGGCGCGCTCCCCCCAGGCCCGCCGCCTCCGGCCGTGACTGCCCGGGAGCCGCCCCAGCAGGGCGAACGGCGCCTCCTGGTGAAAGAGGCCGGCTCCATGGCCCACCTGCAGTTCCTCTACCACGTCCCGGCTGCCCGCCATCCCGACCTGTACCCGCTGGCGGTCCTGGAGGCGATCCTCACCGAGGGGAAGAGCTCCCGGCTTTACCGCGCCCTGGTCGAGAGCGACCTCGCCGCGGCGCAGTCCAGCTATCTGAGCCGGCGACTCGACGCCGGCTGGATCACCTTTTACCTCACGGCCCGGGACGGGGTGCCTCATGACAGGATCGAGCGGGCCTTCGACGAGGCCATCCGGCGGGTTCAGGCGGAGCCGGTCACCGACTTCGAGCTGCAGAAGGCCGTCCATCAGGTGCGGGCCGGCCTCACCTTCGCCCACGGCAGTGTGAGCGGTCTGGCCCGCGCCATCGGCAGCCTGGAGCTGACGGGGGGCTACCAGGAACTGGGGACGTACCTCGACAAGATCCGCCGGGTCACGGCCGCCGATGTGCAGCGGGTCGCCCGGCAATACCTCACCCCGGATCGGCGCAGCGTGGGCTGGTTCATCCCGGAGGGGGATCGCATCGGCCAAGGCGTGCAGCCCCCCTCCTCCCGGAACAGCGTCCACCGGGCCCCGGAGGCGCCGTCGTGGCTCGGGGCCGAGGCAGGCGCCTCCGCACAGCCGACGGGTCCCGCGGCCTCACCGGGAGGACGCGTCGTCCGAACCGTCCTGGGAAACGGCCTCACGCTGATCGCCGCCGAGAACCGCGTGGCCAAGAGTCTGGCCATCAAGGGCTACGTCCTGGCCGGCCCGGTGCTGGACCCGCCGGCCAAAGGCGGCCTCTCCCACCTCACGGCCGCCCTGCTCGGCCGGGGGACGCGGGCCCACTCGGCCTCCGCCCTGGCGGAGGCCCTGGATTTCCTCGGGGCCTCGCTCAGCATCCAGCCGGAGCGAGAGACGGTGGGCATCACGGCCCGGATGCTGTCGGAGCACCTGGACAGGCTCCTGGATCTGCTCGCCGACTGCCTGCGCAATCCCACGTTCCCCACGCCGGAGCTGGGGAAGGCCATCGGACAGCTCAAGACGACGCTCCGCCGCGAGGCGGAGGATCCGCGCGATCGCGCCCAGCAAGAGCTGTTCGCCCGCCTCTTCCCTCCGGGGCACCCCCTGCACGGGAATCCGAAAGGCAACGTGGCGGACCTGGACGGCATCACCCGCGAGGACCTGGTCGCGTTCCACCGCCGGTTCTACCAGCCGGATCGGACGGTCCTCGTCATCGCCGGGGATCTACCCCCGGAGCGAATCCTGGCCTCGGTCGAGCGCGCCTTCGGCGACTGGGAGCGCGGGCCGGCCCCCTCGCCCGCCCCGCGGCCGCCCATGCCGGCCGTCTCCGGGTCCCCCCGCTTCACGGTGGTCCTTCCCGGGAAGTCGGAGGCCATCCTCATGCTGGGGGGAAACGGGATCGCGCGGGACAATCCGGACTACTATCCCGCCTTCCTAGCCAACCGCATCCTGGGCGGCAGCGGCCTGGGCACCCGCCTGATGCAGAGCCTGCGCGAGCGGGAGGGGATCACCTACGGCGTGTACAGCTACTTCTATCCGGTCCTGGGCGAGCGTCCCTGGATGGTGTCCCTCCAGACGGCGCCGGAGGCCGTGGATCGCGCCATCGCCGCCGTGCTGGCCGAGATCGCGCGGATTCGCGACGGGGGGGTGACGGCGGAGGAGCTCACCCAGGCCAAGGCCTCGGCCATCGGCTCGCTGGCGCTGTCCATGGAGGATCAGATCGGCATGGCCCTCGTGTATCGGGACGCCGAGCTGTTCAACCTCGGCCTGGACTTCCCGCGCCGCTTCCCGGCCGATGTCGGCGCGGTTACCCTCGAGCAGGTCCAGGCGGCCGCCAGAAAATACATCCACCCCGACCGACTGATCCAGGTCGTGGTGACGCCCCCCCGCCCCTAGGGGAAGGCGCCCGGCACCCCGGGCCCATCCTCGACGCGGAACGGTTGTGTCCGCGATCCCCACCCGAAAGTCTCGAACAGCACGGAGGGCCGATGAATCCGGTTGACGAGGCGCTGGCGAAGGGTCGGCCGGCCCTGAGCGAGCATGCGGCCAAACGGTTCCTGGCGGGTTTCGGCATCCCCGTGAGCCGGGAGATCCTCGCCCCCGATCCCGACGCCGCCGCGGCCGCCGCGGCCGCGATGGGCTTCCCCGTTGTGCTGAAGGTCTCGGGCGCCACCCTCTCCCACAAGACCGAACTGGGGGGCGTCGTCCTGAACCTGAGGAGTCCGGAGGACGTTCGGGACGAGGCCCGCCGCCTCCTCACGATTGGCGGCTGCGAGGCCGTGCTGGTTCAAGAGATGGTGCGGGGCGAACGGGAACTGCTCTGCGGCCTCACCCGGGATGCCCAACTCGGCCCCTGCGTCATGTTCGGCCTGGGCGGCGTCCTGACCGAGGCCCTGGAGGACGCGGTCTTCCGCCTCGCGCCTCTCGCGCCCGCGGATGCGCTGGAGATGCTGCAGGAGATCCGGGGCGCGAAGATCCTCGGCCCCTTCCGGGGAGAAGCCCCCGCCGACCTCCCGACGCTCTCCCGGATCCTGGTGGCGCTCGGCGAGATCGGCCGGCAATACGACGCCGTGAGCGCCGTGGACATCAACCCGGTCAAGATCCGGCCCGACGGCGCCCCCGTGGCCGTGGATGCGCTGATCTCCCTGCGATCCGCGCCGCCGGCGGGCCGCTGAGCCCTGGGCCGGTCCGTCCGGGAGCAGGCCATGCCCGAAAAGAAATCGCTGGCGCCGTTCTTCGAGCCGCGGAGCGTGGCGATCATCGGCGCCTCCGCCACCCCCGGCAAGGCCGGATACGAGGCGATCCGGAATGTCTTGGCCAATGGGTATTCGGGGAGGATCTATCCGGTGAACCCGAAGGGAGGCGAGATCCTGGGCCTTCCGGTCACGCCGTCCATCGCGGCCTTGCCGGAGGGCGTGGATCTCGCCGTCGTCATCCTCCCGGCGCAGGCCACGCCGAAGGCCTTGCGGGAGTGCGCCGCCAAGGGGATCCGGCACGCGGCCCTCCTGGCCGGGGGATTCGCCGAGGTGGACGAGTCCGGCGCCCAGATCCAGCAGGAGCTCACCGAGATCATCCGCGAGACGGGGATTCGCGTCCTGGGGCCGAATACCTCGGGCCACATCTCCACCCCCCATTCCTACACCTCCGCCTTTTTTCCCCTGGGCAAGATCCGCCGGGGCACGGTCTCCTTCATCGCCCAGACCGGCAACTTCGCCACCCACACGATGAAGTACATCCTGAGCGGCGAGCACTTCGGCGTCTGCCGGGTGATCGGCCTGGGTAACAAGGTGGACATTGACGAGACCGAGGCGCTGGAGTACCTGGCGGAGGATGAGGAGACGGCCGCCATCGTGATGTACCTCGAGAGCTTCAAGCGGCCGAGGCGCTTCCTGGAGGCGGCGCGGGAAGTGACCCGGCGGAAGCCCATCGTCCTGCTGAAGAGCGGCACCACCGAGGCGGGGAAGCAGGCCGCCGTCGCCCACACGGCGGCCCTGGCGGCCGAGGATCGCCTGGTGGACGGGATGCTCCGCCAGGCCGGCATCGTGCGGGTCCGGGAATACACCCACCTGATCCTGGCGGCGAAGGCGCTCTCGATGCTTCCGCTCCCCCGGGGCAACCGGGTGAGCTTTCTCGCCCCGTCCGGGGCCATGCTGGTGGCCTACACGGACTTCTGCGTCCGCCTGGGCCTCGAGGTGCCGCCCGTGAGCCCGGAGACGGTGCGGAGGCTCCAGGAGATCAGCCCGCCCTACATCCGGATGCGAAACCCGGTGGACATCTGGGCCGCGGCCTCGGTCCGGGGGGTCGAGTTCGCCTACCGGGAGGGGATGGAGGCCGTCCTGAAGGACCCGAGCATTGACGCCGTCGTCCCCGTCCTGATGCTGACGCGGGAAATGGGGGTCCCGCCCTTCGACTTCATCCTGGACCTCGCCAAGCGGTACCCGGAGAAGCCGGTCCTCGTGAGCTACAGCGGCGACGCGGGCGGCATGGCGGAGTGCAAGGCCTTCCTCGAGCCGCGGGGCGTGCCCACCTTCCCCGAGATCGAGCAGCCCTTCGAGGCCCTCGCCATCCTCGTCCGCTGCGCCCGCGCCATGCGCAGGCCCCGCTAGCCCGGGGCGGGTCCGGGCCTCCCGCCAAGGATTTGAAAATTGGCGGGTGGATGTGGTAGGGTGTAGGCCCGCTGGACCACAACGCCGAGGGGACAGCCGAGGGCAGACCTCCCGCACACGGAGGGGACGATGATCTGGAACGACGAGTTCGAGACGCTCCCGCGCGAGGCCATGGAGGCGCTCCAGCTCAAGCGGTTGCGGGACCTGGTGGACCGGGTCTACTCCACCGTGCCGTTCTACCGGAAGAAGCTCGCGGAGGTCGGCTACAAGCCCGGCGACCTCCGCACGCTGGAGGATCTCACCCGCCTCCCCTTCACCACCAAGGACGACCTGCGCGAGAACTACCCCTTCGGCCTGTTCGCCGTCCCCATGGAGCGGGTCGTCCGCATCCACGCCTCCTCCGGCACCACCGGCAAGCCGACGGTGGTGGGCTACACCCGGCGGGACATCGACACCTGGTCCGAGCTGATGGCCCGGACCCTCTCCTGCGGCGGGACGACCAGCGGCGACATCGTCCACAACGCCTACGGCTACGGCCTGTTCACGGGCGGCCTCGGCGCCCACTACGGGGCCGAGAAGATCGGGGCCGCCGTCATCCCCATGTCCGGGGGCAACACCAAGCGGCAGATCCTGATCATGAAGGACTTCGGCTCGACCATCCTGTGCTGCACCCCGTCCTACGCGCTCAACATCGCCGAGGTCATGGCCGAGGAGGGGGTGGACCCCTCGCAGCTCCGCCTGAAGTGCGGCCTCTTCGGCGCCGAGCCCTGGAGCGAGGGGATGCGGCGGGAGATCGAGAAGAAGCTGCACATCCACGCCCTGGACATCTACGGCCTCTCCGAGGTCATCGGCCCCGGCGTGGCCTCGGAATGCATCGAGGAGAAGCGCGGGCTGCACGTCTTCGAGGATCACTTCATCCCCGAGATCATTGATCCCGAGACGGGGACGCGGCTCCCCCCCGGCGAGGCGGGCGAGCTGGTCTTCACCACCCTGACCAAGGAGGCGTTCCCCGTCCTCCGCTACCGCACCCGGGACATCTCGCGGCTCTTCCCCACGCCCTGCTCGTGCGGCCGCACCCTCGTTCGGATGGAGCGGATCTCCGGCCGCACGGACGACATGCTGATCATCCGGGGCGTCAACGTCTTCCCCTCCCAGATCGAGGCCGTCCTCATGGCGGTGGAAGGGGTGGAGCCCCACTACCAGCTCGTGGTCTCGCGCGAGGGCACCCTGGACGTCCTGGAGGTCCAGGTGGAGGTGAACGAGACGATCTTCACCGACGAGATCAAGGGGCTGGAGCGGCTGGCCAAGCGCGTGGAGGACGACATCAAGGACCTGACCGGTGTCTCCTGCAAGGTGCGCCTGGTCGAGCCCAAGACCATCCAGCGGAGCGAGGGGAAGGCCAAGCGGGTGATTGACAACCGGAAGCTCTGACCGCGTGAGGAGGCCCTGCCATGCGCGTGGAGCAGATTTCCGTCTTCCTGGAGAACAAGTCGGGCCGCCTGGCCGAGGTGACGGGTGTCCTGGCCGGTGCGGGCGTCAACATCCGGGCGCTGTCCCTGGCGGACACGGCCGACTTCGGCATCCTGCGCTTGATCGTGGACAAGGCCGATCACGCCAAGCAGGCCCTCAAGGACAGGGGCTTCACCATCGGGAAGACCGAGGTGGTCGCGCTGGAGGTGCCGGACCGGCCGGGCGGCCTGCACCAGATCCTCCGCGTCCTGGGGTCAGCCGGCATCAATGTGGAGTACATGTACGCCTTCGTCCAGCGCTCCAGGGATAACGCCATCGTCATCTTCCGCTTCGACGAGCTGGACCAGGCCATCCAGGTCCTCACCGCCGCCGGCGTCCGCGTCCTGCGCGGCGAGGAGCTGTACGCGCTCTGAGGCTTCCCCCGGCATCAACGGCGCTTTGCCGTCAGGGAAGATCCAGGGGGACGCGCAGGGCCTCCTCGATTGAGCCGCCATTGAATCCTTCATAGCTCACCACGGCCACAGACCGAGTACCCCGCTGCTTTGAGCCCCGGATCGGATCGAGGTTGGCCAGGTACACCCGCCACCGCATCCGCGCGGGACGCTCTCCCGTGCGACAGGTCAGTCTTCCCGAAAACCGAGCGCGAAGAGGAGTGCAGCGCGGAGAAGGATCATCTTCTCTCCGCTCAGCCTGGTGATGAGCGGCCCGATCCGCCCCCGGGAAACCGTCTGAACGCGGTCCAGGTTGATGACGCAATCCCGGGGCATGCCATCCGCCTTGTTGAGAGGGACTTCCGTCGGGATGCTGCGGATCGTCGTGGTGAGTGGCGCCACTGTCACTTCACCCAGGAACTCCAGGGCCGAGTCGCGGGTGAGGATGATAGATTGAACTCCCCCCGCTTGGGCGGCTTGCGCAGATACCCCTCGCGGTGCTTGCGCTCCATTTCCCGCTCCCTCGACCGGAGCAAAGCCGCCCGCAGAGCCTCGCGGGTGAACCCAGATCGCGTGGTGCCGAGCCTCTTTGCCATCCGATCCACGGCATCCACCAGGTCCTCGTCCAGCGTGAGTTGGACCCTGCGCGTGGCCGCATCTCCTGTATAGCTATTGCAATACCTATCATTATACACACTCTGTCGCCGCGTCCAGGGTGGTTCTTTCGCCCAGGATCGCCCTTGACAGGCCCCGGTTGCGGTGATAAGTTTAGTGAGAATATTTCTCATTTGAGACACGTGCCATGCCGCGGGACGATTTGCAGCAAGCGCTCCACAACCGCGGGCTGAGGCTCACCCGCGCCCGCCTGGCGGTCGTGCAGGTCCTGGCCGCCAGCGCGGAGCACCTCAAGGTGGCCGAGGTCCACCGGCGCGCCCGGCAGATAGACGGACGGATCGGCCTGGCCAGCGTGTACCGGACCATGGACCTGCTGGAGCGGCTGCGCCTGGTCAAACACGTCCACGTCGAGCACCGGCACCGCCACTATGCCCGGATCAATGAACACCACGGGCACCACCTGGTCTGCAACGGCTGCGGCCTGGTCGTGGAATTCTCCGACTGCCGGCTGGAGCCGTTGACGCGCGCCCTGGCACGGCGGACCAAGTTCCGAATCGAGGGCCACTGCGTGGAGTTTTTCGGCCGCTGCCAGAGGTGCCGCAGGAAGGGAAAGTCGTGAGGACTCCTCGCGGAGCCGCCGCTGCCGCCGCCCTGCTTGGCCTCACGATCAGCCTGGGCGCTTGCGAGTCCCGCGCGCCGCAAAGCCAGCCTGCTGGTCCCCGGAAGCTGACCGCGGTGACCACCCTCACGGTCCTGGCCGACCTGATCCAACAGGTGGGGGGCGACGAGGTCCAGGTGAAAGCCCTGGTCCCCCCCGGGGGCGAGGTCCACACCTACCAGCCGAAGCCCGAGGACATCAAGAGCGTGGCCCAGGCCGGGATCGTCTTCTACAACGGCGCCCGCCTGGAGGAGTGGATTGACGAGACCATCCGGAGCGCCGGGAAGCCGAACCTGCCCATCGTGGTCCTGTCGGAGGGCCTGCCCCTCCTCCGCCAGGGCAACGAGCCCAACCCGCACCTGTGGCTCGACGTGAGGAACGCCAAGGCCTACGTGGAGAAGATCCGGGATGCCCTCGGCAAGGTGGACCCCGCCAATGCGGGCGATTACGCCGAGCGAGCGAAGCGCTACCTCGCGGAGCTCGACGATTTGGACACGTGGATTCGGGCCGAGGTGGACACGATCCCTCCGGCCCGGCGGAAGCTGGTCACGTTCCACGACGCCTTCCCCTACTTCGCCAGGCGCTACGGCTTCTCGCTCGTGGGCGTCCTCGTGGCCAGCCCCGGCAAGGAGCCCGCGGCCAGGGAACTCGCCGCGCTGGCGCGGCGGATCAGGCGCGAGGGGGTGCCGGCCGTCTTTGCCGAGGCCCAGTTCAACCCCAAGGCGCTGGAGATCCTGGCCAGGGATGCCGGGGTCCGCGTGGTCACGGACCTGTACAACGACAGCCTCTCCACCGGTCCCGAGGCCAGCAGTTACATCGCCATGATGCGGCACGACGTGACGGAGATCGTGAAGGCCCTCCGATGATTTCGAAATTCGAATTTCGAAACTCGAAATTGAAGGACCCGGGAGCGAGCCCCGCGAAACAGTGGAAGTACTGCCTGGAGGTGCGGGATCTCACCGCGGGCTACGACGGTACGCCGGCCATCGAGGGGATCACGTTTGCGGTCCCGCCCGGGAAGCTGGTGGGGGTGATCGGGCCCAACGGCGCCGGCAAGAGCACGCTGTTCAAGGCCGTCCTGGGCCTCCTCCCTCGCCAGCGGGGCGAGATCCTGCTGCACGAGGCGCCCGCCATCTCCCAGCGCGCACTCATGGGGTACCTGCCCCAGCTCGAGGAGATCAACCGGGGCTTTCCCGTCTCGGTGGGGGACGTGGTGAGGATGGGCCGCTACCCCCGCGTCGGCTGGCTTCGCCGACCGGGGCCCCCCGATGACGAGGTGGTGCGTCAGGCGCTCGCCCGGGTGGACCTGTCGGCCCAGGCGCGGACCCAGATCGGCCGGCTCTCGGGTGGCCAGCAGCAGCGCGCCCTCCTGGCCCGGGTCCTGGCCCAGGATCCCCACCTGCTCCTCCTGGACGAGCCGGTGAGCGGTGTGGACGCCACGACGCAGCACGCGATCTTCACCCTGTTGGAAGAGCTGCGGAGCGGCGGAAAGACCGTGGTGGTGGCCACCCACGACCTGAACTGCGTCATCGAGCGCTTCGATCTCGTCCTGTGCATCAACAGGCGGGTCGTCGCCTATGGCCCACCCAGAGAGGTCTTTCGCGAGGACACCCTGAGCCGGACCTACGGGAACCACCTGATGATCGTGCAGGTGGGGGATCGCCGCATCGTGGTGGCGGACGAGCACGGGCACTGACACGCAGAACGTGAAGCGTGAAACGTGAGGGGTGAGGCGACGATGCGATCCCCGCCTTACGCCTCCCGCCTCACGCCTTGCGGGAAGTTGGAAGCGATGATCGAGTTCCTGGTGGCCCCCTTCGAATTCGGCTTCATGCAGCGGGCGCTCCTCGGGGGCGTGCTGGTGGGGGCGATCTGCGCCCTGGTGGGGACGTACGTGGTGCTGCGGGGACTGGCCTTCGTCGGCGACGCCCTGGCCCACGCGGCCTTCCCGGGGGTGGTCATCGCCTATCTGCTCAAGGGCAACGTCTACCTCGGGGCAACCATCTTCGCCCTAGGCACGGCCCTGGGGATCGGCCTGGTCTCGCGACGCAGCCGTGTGAGCTACGACACCGCCATCGGCATCCTGTTCGCCGGCGCCTTCGCCCTGGGGGTGCTGCTCATGAGCACGATCCAGGGTTACACCGTGGATCTGTTCAGCTTTCTGTTCGGCAACGTCCTGGGAATCTCGCAGCGGGACCTGCTGCTGGTGGGACTGCTCGGGGCGATCGTGGTTCTCACGATCATCCTGTTCTACAAGGAACTCCTCCTCCTCTCCTTCGATCCCACCGTGGCCGAGGCCATGGGCTATCCGGTCCAGGCCCTGAACTACCTCCTCCTCGGACTGATCGCCCTGACCATCGTCATCTCCATCCAGGCGGTGGGCATCATTCTCGTGGTGGCGCTCCTGGTCACGCCCAGCGCGACGGCCTATCTGCTCACCGAGCGCTTCCTCCGGATGATGCTCTTGGGCGTCCTGCTGGCCGCCCTCGCGGCCGTCATCGGCCTCTACCTCTCGTACTACCTCAACGTGGCCTCGGGCGCCGCCATCGTCCTGGTGAGTACCTGTCTGTTCTTCCTCGTCCTGGCCGCCGCGCGCCTCCGGAGGCTGGGTGCCTCTCGGCCTTGACCCGAATCCGCGGCCCGCCTCCTTCGGGCTGTCCAGCGAAGTTCCGGCAGTGTACTCCCCCTGTCGTTCCCTTGGACTCTCTCCCCTGGGTATCCTCTGGGGGCGGAGAGGGACAGGCCGCGGGTGCCATTCCGGTCGCCCCGTCACCCCCACCCACCCCTCCCC
>JBBIQE010000088.1:0-14504 GCA_037442485.1 Methylomirabilis sp. (SeqCode) | reverse complement strand
AGGCTGTCCTGTCCCGTGGATCCTGGCGCTGAGGCCCCGGGGGACGGGGGAGAAACTTCACCATGGACGAGCAGCCTGCGGATCCACCTGCTCGGGGCGTTGCCCCTGGGCCGCAAGGCCTGTCACGAAAATCCCCCCACCCTCCTCTCCCCCACACCCCGCCAAAGGCGGGGGACCCGGGGGGAGGGCACCGCACCCAGAGGGACCCCGGTACCCGGTGGGGGTCGCTGACTCCGGGCAGTTCGCCAGGGTTTTCATCCGTCGTGGTGAAACGCGTTTGATGCCCACTGCCAGGGGGATCCGGACCGGAAGCGGCGCATCCTGGAGCGCACGCCCATGCGCCGGCTGGGCGAGGCGATTGACGTGGGATAGGCCGCGGTCTACCTCAGCGCGGCGGCCGGGGGGTTCGTGACCGGCGTGGTCCTGCCGGTTGACGGGGGCGTGCGCGTCGGGTTCTGGAGCCCGCCGGTGATCTGCCATCGGCATTCGGCCAAAAAAAGCGGGCGGCCCTGTCGGGCCGCCCTTCGTGTATCGGTGGATCGCCGACGGCTACGCGCCGAAGAGGGCGCTGGCCGTGCGCTCCAGCATGGGGATGCCGCGCACCTCGGTCTCGAAGAGGGGCAGGACGGCGCGCACCATGCCCGGGAAGGCGGTCTCGATCTCCTGCATGTAGCTCGCCTGCATGGCCACGCGGTTGCGCACGAACTCCGGCGAGTCCTCCCGCACCTCGGCCCGGTCAATCACCATGTTGACCACCACGCCGCCCACGGGGATCCCGAAGTCCTTGAACCAGGCGATGAAGCGCGTGATCACGGCGATGGGCAGGGCCTCGGGGAGGGTTACGAAGAAGAACGCGGTCTTTTCGGCGTCGGTGAGCAGGGTCTTGGCGTGCTTCATCCGGTCCTGGAAGGCGAGCAGGTACTCCATGAGCGGGTCCTTCTCCTCCTTCTTCTTGCTGTAGGAGAGGACCTGCCGGAGGGACTGGGCCTCTTCCCGGCTCTTCATCATTTTGCCGACCCAGAGGGAGTAGACCGAGGACATGCCCAGGAGGCGCCGGGCGTTGGCCGTGGGGGCGGTGTCGAAGACGTAGACCTCGTACTCGTCCCTGAACATGATATCAATCATGTTCTCGAACATGGCCGATTCCTCGAAGGCCGGGTTCATGGTGGCGGACTCGACGAAGGCATCCGCCTGGGTCCGGATCTCGGCGAACTTGAGGAACCAGCTCACCTTCTCCTTGATCTCGCGCTTGGACTTCTCGATGGTGTCCTTGGTGTCAATCTCGTAGGCGAAGAGGTTCGGCGCCCCCTTCACCGGAACGGCCTGGCCGAACACGTTCTGGTCCAGCAGGCCGCTCAGGCTGTGCACCGGGTTGGTGGAGGCGAGCAGGGTCCGCTTGCCCCGCCTGGCGTAGGCGAGGGCGGCGGCCCCGGCCAGGACCGTCTTGCCCACGCCACCCTTGCCGCCGAAGAAGTTGTATTTCAGGTTCGGATGCCTGGCCAGGAACTCCTGCATGCTCTCCTGGATGAGGGATCGGAACGGCACCGGCTGGGTCATCAGGGCACACTCCCGGAGGAAAGGGGGGGCCGGCCTCAGCGGCTCGGCCCGAACAAGGCCTCGGCCATCTTCTGGATCATGGGAAGCCCGGTGATATCCCGCTCGAACTCGGGGACCTGGGCCAGCACCTCGCGGCCGAACATCTCCTGGATCTTCTTGAGGTACCCCTTCTGCATCTGCAGCCGGTTGCGCAGGTACTCGGGGATATCCTGGCTGGCCAGGCTCTCGGGGATGACGCGGTTCACGACATACCCGCTCAAGGGCACGTTGAACTTGGCGAAGAGCTGGGCCGCCTTCTGGGTGTCAATCAGGATCATCTCCTCGGGGATGACCACGAAGAAGAAGGCGGTCTTGTGCCGGTCGGTGAGGATCCCGGACGAGGTGCTGATCCGGTGCTTGATGTACTGCAGCTCCTTCAGGATCATGTCCTCTTCCAGCTCCTTGTCCTTGGTGATGGCGGCGGCCATCTCCTCGTACTGCCGCATGTCCTCGCGCAGCTTGGTGATGCGCTCGATCCACTCGTCGTAGACGCTGGCCATGCTGAGGTAGTACAGGGCGTGGCCCAGCGGGACCAGGTCGTAGATGTAGTAGTCGTACTTCCCGGCCACCACGATGTCCACCACCTCGTCGAAGATGGCGCTCTCCTCCATGGCCGGCTCGGCCGCGGCGGCCTGGATGTAGCTCTCGATCTCGTCCGGGATCTTGTCGAAGCCGTACATGTCGAAGATCTTCTTCCGGATCTCCTCCTGGTAGGCCTTGATCCGCTTGTCGGCGTCGATCTCCTGGGCGAAGAGGTTGGGCATGATCTCGACCGGCCCCTTGCCGAAGATGTCCCGCTGGAAGATGTCGGACAGGGAGGCCTGGGGATCCACGGAGAAGACCAGGACCTTGTGCCCCTGCTGGGCGAGGTAATACGCCGTGGCGGCCGAGAAGGTGGTCTTGCCCAGGCCGCCCTTGCCGCCGAACATGATGTAGCGCCGGTCCGGATGCTCCTTGAAGATCCGGGCGAGTCCCCCGTTCATTCCGAGTCCTTCCTCTCCGATGGGTCGAGAGCCGTGTGTGCGCCGGGCCGGGCGCTAGGCCAGGGCGTCCGTCAGGTCCTTCTCGCGGAGCATGCGCCGCTTCCACGTGGAGATCTGCGGGACCACGTACGGCAGCAGCCGGAGCGAGTAGTAGGGCGGCAGGATGGGCACCCCCAGCAGATCCCCCATGGTGATGAGGATGAAGAGGTGCTCCATGCTCCCGCGGGTCTTGAGGGCCTGGCGGGTCATCTCGTGCGCCGCCATCCCGTAGATGTAGTCCTTGAACTTGCTCTTCAGGGAACCGAGAAATCCTTGCTTCTCTTCCTCGCCCATGGCCGTTCCATCCTCCGGAGGGAGCCGTGTGGTTGGCAGTACCGCGAAGGCTACCCCGTTGGCCGGGGCCTGTCAAGTCTCGCGTGGCGCTCTGTCCGGCCTCCCCGACCAGCGGCGGAGGAGGCACACGGGCGGGCTCCGGCCAGGGCCTGCCCTGCCTATGGCTGCGGGATTTCGCTGTCGGCGGTCACCGGCAGCCGGTTCAGCGCGTCAATCAACTGGCGCAGCCGGCCGATGTCGCGCCGGTTGAAGTGCAGGGTGAGGCGCGGCAGGTGCACGAGGTCAGTCAGGGCGGGGTCGTTCGCCTCCTCGGGGAGGGGAGGGCGCACCCGCAGGGCGTCCTGGACCTGGATGTCCCGGAACTCCGCGTCCAGCCGCGCCAGCGCCTCGGCGGCCGGCGCGTGCTTGAGGCGGATCACCAGCAGGTCCCCCACGTAGCGGCTGGAGTGGTAGTTCCGGTAAAACCCCGTGATCTCGGCGAGCGCCGTCTCGACGCGGTCCGTCACCCGGTAGAGGGAGACGTCCCCGGGGGAGATCAGCCCCCGGGCGAGGAGGACATTCCGCACGTAGCCGTCCCAGGTCTTCCAGTAATCGCCGCCCGGCCGGTCCACGCAGACGACGGGCAGGGGGTTGCTCTTCCCCGTCTGGATCAGGGTGAGGATCTCGAAGGCCTCGTCCAGCGTGCCAAAGCCGCCGGGGAAGAGGGCGATGGCGTCCGCCTCCTTCAGGAAGATCAGCTTGCGGGTGAAGAAGTACTTGAAGGTGATGAGCTTGGAGTCGTTCTGGATGAACTCGTTGGCCGGCTGCTCGAAGGGCAGGCGGATGTTCACGCCGAAGCTCCGCTCCCGGCCCGCGCCCCCCTGCCCCGCCTTCATGATCCCGTCGCCGGCCCCCGTGATCACCATCCAGCCCCGCCGGCTGATCTCGTGGGCGAATCGGAGCGCCTGCTGGTACTCCGGCGCGTCCTCGACCGTCCGGGCCGACCCGAACATCGTCACCTTGCGGATGCCGCGGTACGGGGCGAACACCCGGAAGGCGTGGGCCAGCTCGCGGAGGGCGGCGTTCAGGATCTTGATGTCCCCCCGGTCGGCGTTGTCCTCGGCCAGACGCAGGACCGTCTGGATCATCTCCTGGAGGAATTCGGCGTGGGGGGAGCCCCCGGCCTCCTGGAGCAGGGTGTGGATCAGCTCGTCCACCTTTCCGTTGCGCGGGGCGAGCAGGCCGGGCGATGTGGTCTGTTCTTTCATGTTCACGGCAACCTTTGATCGGCCTATGCCCTTGGGGCGACTGGTCGCCAGATGCTGTGCCTCGGGGGGTCTATTCGCCGGATCATATCAAGTGTGGTTGGGGGAAGTGCACAGGCCGGAGCCTCGATGAGAACGCCTGCCGGCATTCCGGCCAGTCGAGCCGTCTCCTGTCCGGGCCCCTGCGCGAACGCCGGACCTCCATGGGCCGCCGAAGTCTTCACGGGGACGCGCCCCGGCTCAGCGCAGGAGCCGGTCCGAGAAGACATGCAGGAATCGGGCCGCATCCACCTCCATGCAGACCATGGCGGTGGGATCGGCACGGCTCCGGCGCCGGAGGTCGGCCACCGCCATCCCGGCGGTGAGCTCCCCGCGGCGCTCCACGGCCACGGCCAGGGGCTCTGTCCGAACGAGGGAAGGGTCCGCCACGGTCCCCACGGCCAGGGGGTCGTGCAGGAACATCCCGTCGAAACCTTCGTGGGCCGCGTGGAAATCCATGGCGCCGGCCGTCATCTCCCGGATGAAGGCGGGAAGCCTGCCCCTGCCTTTCGCCCGCTCCGCCGCCTCGCGGGTGAGGATCACCTGTTCCGTCACGTCCAGGGGGACCAACCGGAGGCGCAGCCCCGAGCTGAGGACGATGGCCGCCGCCTCCGGGTCCACGGCAAAGTTGAACTCCGTGGTCGGCCCCACGTTGCCCGGCACGCGGATGGCGCCCCCCATGACGGTGATTCCGTGCAAGGCTTGCATCGTCTCCCGATCCTTCCGGATGGCCACGGCCACGTTCGTCAGCGGGCCCATGGCCACCAGCGTGACTGCCCCGGGGAAGCGGCGGATCATCTCCAGGAGGAATTCCGTCGCGCCTTCGCCGGCCCGGCGGGTCGAGGCGGGGTAGCTCGCCGTGACGCCGCCCAGACCGTCCCCACCGTGCACTTCCGCGGCGGTGAAGCCCCCGCCAGCGAGCGGCGCGCCCGCCCCCGCCACGACGGGAATGTCCGGGGCCCCGAGGACGTCGAGCACCAGGAGCGTGTTGGCCGTCGCCCGGCCCACCGGGACGTTTCCGCTCACCGTGGTGATGCCGAGGACGTCCAGCTCCGCCGACCGGAGGGCCAGCATGATCGCCAGGGCGTCGTCCACGCCCGTGTCCACGTCCAGGATGACCGCTCGTCGCATGGCTCGCGGCGTGCCCTCGAAACATCAGTCCCGCGGACGCGGGCGCGGATGTCGCGGATGGCGCACGCGCCGCTCCGGACGCAAGGAACGCCGCAGGGGGGAGGGGAGGGGCAGTGCGGGGGATCAGTTGCGCTCGATGGATTCCAACGCGCGGGCCAGGTCCTCCTTGATCCGCACGTTGATCTTCAGGCGGTTCAGCAGGTCCGGCTGGTGCGCCGCCAGATATTGAAGCAGCGCCGCCGCATCCAGCGGCGCCGTGCGGGGCTGCGTGTCCAGGATCCAGTCCGTGAGCGACTCCTTGTACAGCCGCCGCACGTCCGGGTCGTGGTAGATGATGTCGAGGATCCGCTGCGCCAAGGGCTCGTCCACGAGAACCTCCTCGCTTTTCCCGCCATCCACGACATCATATAGCAGAGGAGCCTGGCCTTGGCAAGCCGCTTCTCGCCCCCGGCTGCCCCTTGGTATCTTTGGGGGCACATTTTCTCCCGCGCGCCGCTCGGGCGCGGGTGAAGACCCGCTGGAACATGGCCGCCGTCAGGCGGCCGGTTTGGGTGTTCTGCTGGCTCGGATGGTAGGAGGCGATCAGCCACACGCCCCCGGGCAGCCTCGCCGTCCTCCCGTGGCCGAAGCGGGGCCGCGGGTTCGGGATGGGACGACCCAGCTCGGCCCACCCCTTGAGGAAGGCGTCGAAGCCGATCCGGCCCAGCGTCACGACCACGCGGACGTGACGGAGCAGGCGGAGCTCCTCGACCAGGTAGGGGCGGCAGGCCGCCATTTCCTCGGGGGCGGGCCTGTTGCGCGGCGGCGCGCACCGGAGCGCCGCGGTGATGTAGCAGTCCCGGAGGGCGAGACCATCCCGCCGGTGACGCGACCAGGGCTGGTTGGCGAACCCTGCCCGGTACAGGGCGCGGGCCAGGAAGTCGCCGCTCCGGTCGCCGGTGAACATCCGGCCCGTCCGGTTTCCCCCGTGGGCCGCCGGGGCGAGGCCGACGATCAGGAGGCGGGCCGCCGGGTCGCCGAAGCCGGGGATGGGCTTGCCCCAGTACGCCTCGTCGCGGTAGCGCCGGACCTTCTCCCGCGCCACCCGCTCGCGGTAGGCCACCAGGCGGGGACAGCGGCGGCACGCGATCACCGCCGCGTTCAGTCGCCGGAAGGGATCCATGCGCCGTCGGTTCTTGCTTGCAGGGTTTTTCACCGCTGCGCCTCGGCACCCCGGCTCGCCTGCGGGGGCGCCCGGTCACAGGCCCCAACTGAAGGTGCGGGTCGGCCGCACCTCGATGATGACCGAGGCCCGCTCGGTGAGCGGCGCCTCCTTCTCGTACTGCGGATACCGCTGGTAGAGCCGCTTCCGGATCCGCCGGAAGACCGGGCCGGCCTCGATCACCCTGGCCGTCCCCCGGATCAGGATGCCGCGCAGGCCCGACCAGGCCTCGGTGTACTCGTCGTAGGCGAGGGCCACCCGGGAGGTCGCCCGCACATTCTTTACCTTCAAGCCGTCGGCCGCCGACCCGAAGTAGATCCGATCATTGTCCAGAATCGGGCAGACGGGCACGTTGTGGGGCTGCCCGTCCGCGCCGACGGTGGCCACACGGCACACCCGCTGGAAGGCGATGAAATCCCGCTCGGCTTTCTTCAGGCGCATGCTGCCCTCCTTCCGCCTGGGGCCGCGCCCCGCTCCCCGCCCCAGGAGGAGGGGGAGGGGTCACTCGGCAGTCACGCGCTTGATGAGGATGCGGGTTCCCCGGTCCGATCCGGCCTCGGGACAGCGGATCTCGAGGTCCGCCTCCGCGCCGGAGCCCTCCACCTTGAGCGACAGGACGCCGCCGTTCCACAGGTGGGCGATCTCGTTCCTCGTCAGATGGACTTTCGCCCGCAGCTCCGCGGGCGAGTCGACCCCGTGACTCATGTCTCCTCCCTGCCTCCCTCGACGGTTTCAGCGGCTTTCTTTCCGGCCCCCGCCTTCCGACGCGCGGCTCGACCGCCCAGCTCCCGGAGCGTGGCGGCCTCGTGAAATCGCCGCCACTCGGGGAATCGGAACGCCACGCGCAGCCGGTCCGGGTTGGTGATGGGCCGGGGGAGCGTCTGGATCGGCCCCAGGTCGAAGCGGTAGTACGGGGCATCCGGCGCCCCGCGCGCCGGCCAGGCGAGGCCCGGCAGGTCGGAGCGGCGCACGCGCGAGACGCGCAGAACCGCGGCGTACTCCCGGATCACCCCCGTCCGCCCGCCCAAAACGTCCGGCCCCCTCGTAAAAGGCGAGTAGGTCACGGCCGTTCGGGAGGCGGCAATGGCCGACGCGGGGACGTGGTAGAAGCGCGCCCGGTGGACGAGCTCGAGATGCGCCGGCCCCCGCAGGGGCCCCACCATGACGGTGAGGGCACGCCCGCCCTCCGCGACGGCGAGGAAGCCTGGGCGCCCCCGCGCGAGGTAACGCGACGCCACCGCCCGGGGCCCGGGCGGCCCAGGACTCCCCCTGCTCTTCCGCGCCTCGGCCATCCGACGGCACCCTAGCATAGCCTCCGGAAATTTTCCAGCCTTCCCCGCGGGAGGGCGCCACCCCTCGGCCGGATGCGGGCCGTGGCACCCCTTCGACGGACCTCCCCCACCGGCGCCTTGACACCCGGAGGCCGTCTGTGATACGTGCAAGGCACGCCAGGAGCCGGGAGCGCGCAAGAATCATGGACAGGAACGCATCGCAAGGAGGGAGTGTCATGCGACGTTGGATCAGCACGGGTCTTGTCCTCCTGCTGGCGGTCGGGGCGCTCGTGGCCGCTACCCCCTCGGGTGCCGCCGCGGCCTGGGCCCCGAGCCGCCCCATCCAGCTCATCTGCCCGTGGGCGGCCGGCGGCGGCACCGACCGCATCGCCCGCATGGTGGCCGTGCTCCTCGAGAAGGAGCTGGGCCAGCCGGTCACCGTCGTCAACCGCACCGGCGGCAGCGGCGCCGTGGGTCACACGGCTGGGGCCACGGCGGCCCCGGACGGCCACACCATCACCATCGTCACCGTCGAGCTGGTCATGATGCACTGGATGGGCTTGACGCCGCTGACCTACCGGGAGTTCACGCCGGTGGTGCTGCTCAACATCGACCCGGCCGGGGTGCAGGTGGCCGCCACCTCGGAGTGGAAGACCCTGAAGCAACTGCTGGATTACGTGAAGGCGAACCCCGGGAAGGCCAAGGCTTCCGGCACGGGGAAGGGGGGCATCTGGGACGTCGCCCGCGCCGGCATGCTGAAGACGGCCGGGATCCCCATTGATGCGATGCCCTGGGTCCCCAGCACCGGCGCGGCCACGGGGCTGCAGGAGCTGGTGGCGGGCGGCGTGCAGGTGGTGACGGCCAGCCTGGTGGAGGGCCGTCCGCTGATCGAGGCCGGCAAGGTCCGGGCCCTGGCCAACATGGCGGAGAAGCGGGATCCGGCCTTCGCCGATGTCCCCACCCTGAAAGAGCTGGGGATCAACTGGGCCCTGGGGGCCTGGCGGGGGATCGCCCTCCCCAAGGGAACGTCCGCCGAGATCGTGGCCGTCTACGAGAAGGCCCTGGACAAGATCGTCAAGAGCAAAGAGTTCGTGGACTTCATGAAGAACGGCCCCTTCGGCATCCTGTACAAGCCCTCGGCCGAATTCGGCAAGTTCCTGGCAGAGCAGGACGAGACCTTCGGCGTGCTGATGAAGGAGGTCGGGGTCGCGAAGTAGACTGCCGGCCCGGCTGTGTATGAAGATCAGCGACACCGTGGTGGGCGCCGGCTTCGTGGGAGCCGGCGCCCTCATCTTCACCGCGACGCTCAACTACCCCTCGCTGGAAACCGGCCATCCGGGACCCTCCCTCTTCCCGCGCATCCTGGCGGTCCTGATGGTCGTCTTTGGGGGCCTGCTGAGCGTGCAG
Source organism: Methylomirabilis sp. (SeqCode) (assembly GCA_037442485.1). GTDB lineage: Bacteria > Methylomirabilota > Methylomirabilia > Methylomirabilales > 2-02-FULL-66-22 > 2-02-FULL-66-22. The sequence goes on along the minus strand of JBBIQE010000088.1, from coordinate 5,299 downwards.
GGGATCCGGTCCCGGGACGCGACCGAGGAGGTGGCATGGCTCCGCCTGCACCGGAATGCCGCCTTCCTCAACGCCCTGTTCGTCCTGGGTGGGGTGCTGGCGTACATCTTCCTGGTCGAGCGCCTGGGTTTTCTCATCATGGGCAGCCTGGTCATCTTCGTCATCATGTGGCGGCTGCAGGTTTCCCCGCTCAAGGCCCTGATCGTGGCCATCCTCTTCAGCAACGGCGTCTACTTCCTCTTCGCCAAGGTCCTGCGGGTCCCCCTGCCCATGCTCTTCCGGTGGTGGTAGGGCCATGATCGAGAATGTGTGGACCGCCCTCACGCTGCTGACCAGTTGGAAGCTGCTGCTGACCATCGCCATCTGCAGCATCTATGGCCTGTTCATCGGCGCGGTCCCGGGCCTCACCGCCACCATGGCCGCGGCGCTGCTGGTGCCCTTTACCTTTTTCATGGATCCTCTGCCCGCCCTGGTGGCCATCGTGACCATGGAGGCCATGGCCATCTTCGCCGGGGACATCCCGGCGGCGCTGGTCCGGATCCCCGGGACGCCCTCTTCGGCCGCCTACACGGACGACTCCTACGAACTGACCAAGCAGGGGAAGGCGGAACTGGTCCTGGGGGTGGATGTGGTGACATCGGCGATCGGCGGGCTGATGGGGGCGGTGATCCTCATGACCTCCGCGCCGCTGCTGGCCGAGGTGGCGCTGACATTCACCTCCTTCGAGTACTTCTGGCTGGCCGCCCTGGGCCTGTCCGCCACCGTCATGATCGCCAGCGCCTCGCCCCTCAAGGCGGGCCTGGCCCTGCTCGTCGGGCTTTTCTTCTCCACGGTGGGCCTCGACATCACGCTGGGCTATCCCCGCTTCACCTTCGGCAGCACGGAACTCCTCAACGGCGTGGACTTCATCCCGGCCATGATCGGCCTCTTCGGCGTCTCGGAGATCCTGCGGAACATGGCCAGCGCCCACCTCAGCTACCCCATCACGTCCGTCAAGGCCGAGAACATTTTCCACGGGGTGGCCAGGACGCTCTGGAAGTACAAGGCCAATATGGCGCGATCGGGCCTCATCGGCACCTTCATCGGCATCCTGCCCGGTGCCGGGGCCGACATCGCGGCCTGGATCGCCTACGCGGCGGCCAAGCGCTTCTCCAAGGAGCCGGAGAAATTCGGCAAGGGCGCCATCGAGCCCATCGTGGACGCCGGAACCGCCAACAACTCGTGCCTGGCGGGGGACTGGGTGCCGGCCCTCGTCTTCGGCATCCCCGGCGACTCCATCACGGCCATCGTCATCGGCATCCTGTTCATGAAGGGGCTGCGCCCGGGGCCCATGATCTTCCAGCAGCAGCCCCAGATGATCTACGCCGTCTACATCTCCTTCATCATCGCCAACATCCTGATGGTGCCCTTCGGCTACCTGGCCATCAAGGCGAGCAGCACCATGCTCAAGGTGCCCCGGAACATCCTGATGCCGGCCATCCTCGTCTTCTGCATCGTGGGCTCCTTCGCCATCAACAATAGCCTGTTCGATGTCGGCCTGATGCTGGCCATGGGCATCCTGGGCTATTTCTTCGAGGCTAACGGCATCCCCGTGGCCCCCATCGTCCTGGGCATCGTCCTCGGCCCCATCCTGGAACAGAACTTCATGGTCAGCATGATCAAGACCCAGTGGGACCTCGTCCAGTTCTTCACGCGCCCGGCCGCGGCCATCCTGGCCGTCCTCACCATCCTCACCTGGCTCACGCCGGTCTACCCGATCCTCTTCCGCCGGTTCGTCCGCTCGGCCTCCCCCGCCTGATCCCCCGCCTCGGCACGGCCCCTCGCGGGGACCGTTGGATGAACCGGAACGGTGCCGTCCTCTCGCCACGACCGCCAATCCGCCTGCGGCGGACAGGGCTGGCTGGGCGTTGGCACCCGGAAGCCGGGTTCCGGTGGGAATCACGTGGCCCCGGTTCGCCAAGGAAAGGACGTGATCGTGTTTCTCGGTGCGCGCCTGGCGATCTTGGCGTGAAAAATCCGGGAGGATAAGGAGGCCGGGGGCCTCCGGTCGTTCTCCGGGGGGGACCCGGCCAGGACGTCTCGTGATCGGGAATCCCGACGGTATGGGAAAGCGGCAGCGAAAGGGAGGAGAGGATCGGCCACCGGCTCCCTCGCCCGGCGGTCCTGCCTGCCGGCGGGACCGCGGGGGCCGAGGGAGGATGCAGGGCGCAGGGGGCGCGCCCTGCGGGGACGGAGGGCGTGAGATCAGGCGCGACCGCCCCGGATCCTGGGAACGACCAGGACCTGATCGCCGTCGGCCAGCCGGTGATCCTTCTCCACGGCGGCGCCGTTCACCCGCACGTCCATCTGGCCGTTGACCCCCAGCTCGTGAAGCAGGGCGCCGAGGGTCAGCGGCTCTTCCCGCACGAAGTGGGTCACGCCCTTGCCCATGGTGACCACCTTCACCGTGATCGCGCCCTTCTTCTCCAGCCTGAGCGTTCCCATTGGTCGTCCTCCTTTTCGGCTCGGGGCCGCGCCTCAGGATGCCATCAGGGTCAGGGTCTTCAGGTCGTAGAGAATCTCCCGGGGGACCGGCTCACCGGTCGCGAACTTCTTCACCTGGTCCGCCATCAGGCTGGCCATGGCGAAGCCCGTGTAGACGATGCCGCCCGCCGTGCACGAGAGCGGCACGGCCTGGCTGTCCTCGTAGAGGCTCTGCTCGTAGCAGCGGACGTCGTCGGGATCGGCGGGCCGGATGGCGTACAGCCGGCAGACTTCCGCCCCCAGCCTCCCGTCCAGGAACAGGGGGATGCCGGCCCGGTGCCGCACGCCCTTCACCCAGAGCATCCGGCGGGCAGCCATGCTGTCCACGCCGCTCACCACGATCCCCTGCAGCCGCTCGCCGTGGATCCTGCGCGCGTGCGGGTGCGCGCGGACGGCCGTAAACGCCTCCAGGATCTCGGCCAGTGCCTCCACCTTGGGCCGGCCGACATCGGCGGTCCGGAAAAGCTGGTTGGGAACGTTGTGCTCCTCCACCCGGTCGTCGTCGTACAGGTGCAGATGCGGGCACCCCAGCTTGGCCAGGGCCAGGGCCGCGAACGATCCGATCCCGCCGCAGCCGACCAGGTGAATCGGGGTCTCCAGCGCTTCCGGCTTGACCAGGTCAAGCTGCCGCAAGAACTCCATGCGCAGCCCCGTCCGCCGTCTCCGGCCAGTGGAGCACGGGCATCCGCCACTCGGCCGGGTCCACCGTCCGTATGAAGTCGATCAAGACCTCGGCGGCTGTCGCCAGCCGGCCTTCCCCCAGCAGCTTCGCAATGCCCTCCCGGGCGGCCCCCAGACAGGGCCGGCCGTTGTGGACATGCGGGTGATCGTACGGCCCGACGCGATGCGTGAGGTTCACGATGCGGACCTCCCCGCTCGCGTGCAGGTCGAGCCGGAACTGCCCCAGCAGGTAGCACCGTCCCGCATGGGCCACCGCCATGGGGGCTGTGATGATGCTCAGCCAGCCATCCCGCTCCTGAACCTCCCGGACCTCGGGCAGCGCCCGGAGCCGCTCCGACTCCCATCCCTCCGCCTCGGGCGGGCTGGCCCCCCCGGGCGGACGGCGCAGGTCCCTGGATGCCGCCTGCAGGCGCCTGGTGTCGGCGGTGATCCGCCGCCCGATCTGCTCCACCCCCGCCTCGAGGAAGGCCACCTCGGCCTCCAGGGCCTGGATCTCTTCCGCCACGCGCTTCGCGCAGGCGCGGACGTAGGCCGCGCGGGCGGCCTCCAGGCTGGCCAGCCGGCAGGCGCGGTGAACGGACTCGGTCTCGTCCCGGAGCAGGCGGAGCCGATCCTCCACCTGGCGGGCGGCGAGGCCCCGCTCCGTCGCCAGGGCGGGGAGGAGGTGGGGGAGGCCCAAGTCCAGGTGCCGTCGCAGGAGGACCGGGGCCCAGGTCTCCTCCTGGCCGAGCAGATCGAAGAGGCAGTAGAGGTTCGTCCCGATAAACTCTCCCACTGGGCGTCCATCCCCGTCAAAGAGGGGCCGGCCGCGCCCGAGCTGGACGCCGATATCCAGTGCGCGGTCGGCGCGCTCGAGGAGGGGAATGCCGTGCGCCACCGGCAGGTGGACCAGCGATACGCGCGCCCAGGCGCCGAAGAGGATCGGGGGCGTCGGTAGCGCAAAGGCGTGGACGTGCACCGCGCCGCCACGAGCGGGTGGCGAGTACCGGCTGGCGGCCGTGCGGAAGCTCATGGGAATCCCAAGAACAGTGGCGTACCGCGACAGGACCTCGCCCACCGCGCGGCCGTGGGGGAGGGCCTCGGATGGGCCTTCGGGGTCTTTCCCCGGCTCCACCCAGAGGGAGAGCGAACCGGGCGACTCGTCTCGCCGGTGGTGCGGCCAACGAATCCTGGCAAAGAGGGAGCAGCACCATGCGGCGGGCGGGGAGGACGTTGACTGCGGGGGCGTGCGGCTCGCCGTGTCGGTCATCGTGCTGGCGCCGTTTGGGAGAAGTCCGACGAGGATGGCAACGGGAGAATCCCGAGGCCTTATCTCCTGGTAGCATGCGACCCCAGATCTGTCAAGGAATATTCGGAGGGAGAAGGTCGGAGCCAGCGGAAACACCATCTTTCCCCGGCGAAACTGCAACGCTGGTGTTTTTCAATGGGAGAAGAATGACGATGGACGATATGGCCGGGTCGCGAACGTCCCTGACGCCGGCCTGATCGTGGTGAACCTGGCTACCTCACCGCCTCTCGGTTGCCAAGCGGGCTCGCCCAGGCGAGGCGGGCTGTCGCAGCAGGCCAGGGAGATTCTCGACGGTCACCCGGACCCCGGCTGGAGTAGGGCCAGGATCCGGTTCGGTCGCACATGGGTCTACCAAATGCGACCAAGATTGTGTTTGGCTCATCAAGGCTATCCAAGGAGAGCCATTTGGTGGGTGTCCGGGGCAACGCTGTGCTCTCTCGGGGAGTGGATGCAAGAGAACGTGCAGGGCCGGATCTTCCGCTTTGCCGTAGCTGCGCCATGGCGCCTTGATACCCCGGCCAGGGGACTCTGGCGAGCGAAGGTCCAGCGAGTCAAGGACCTCTCCGATTCCACGTCCCGGATCGCAACGGATCACATCGCGGATTACAGATTCGGCCGGACATCGGACACTGGACCGCGGGAGCTAGATGCACCTGAGTGCCGGAGTGGCACACGGGGCCGAGGGCCGAGACAGGTGAAGTGTGCGAACCCACAGAGTGGGCTGTCCCCCTTTGTCAGGCTGCTTCTGGTGCGGCTCCATAGCGCACGGGCGGCAGGCTTCCCAAGTTCAGACGCTTGGAGGCATCG
>JBBIQE010000087.1:0-14619 GCA_037442485.1 Methylomirabilis sp. (SeqCode) | reverse complement strand
CGGTCACGCTGACCCGCAGGGGGCTGGTGAGCCGGGGACGCGGCCTGGAGGCCGAGACCGACCTGGAGCAGGTCCGGATCTTCCAGAACATCACCTCGCAACTGCCCTCCCCCGCGCCGGCACCGGGCGCGGCCCCGGGGCCGCGCTAGCGGCAGAGGAGAGACGCGGCATGCGGTGCGCGCCATGGCTGCTCCTGCTGGTGGCCCTGCTGGCCGCGGCCCCGCGCCCCTCCGGGGGCGCCGAGCCGCGGACGCCCATCACCATCTCGGCCGACACGCTGGAGGTCAACCGCAAGGCCCGGGTGGCGGTCTACCAGGGCAACGTGGCGGCCAGCGACCGGGGGCGCGGCCTCAGCATTCTGGCGGACCGGATCGAATTCTACTTCGACGACCGCATGGAGGAGGTCGAGCGGGCGCTGGCCGCGGGCAACGTCCGCCTCTCCTACGGCGAGCGGCGCGGCGTGGCCGAGCGGGCCGAGTATTTCCCGCGGGAAGAGCGCGCCGTCCTCCTGGGCCATCCCAGGGTCTGGCAGGAGAACGACGTGGTCAGCGGCTGCCGCATCACGCTGCTCTTGCGCGAGGATCGGAGCCAGGTGGAAGGCTGCGACGGGGAGCGGGTCAATGCGATCCTGTACCCGAAGCGGGACGAGGGACGGGAGCGGGGTGGCACGCGGCGGTAAGGTGCCTCCGGCGACACCGAAGGACGGATGACGATCGGCGTGGCGAGGCACTGCCTCCGGACCGAGAAGCTGGTCAAGGCCTTCAAGCAGCGGGTGGTGGTCGCCGAGCTCGACCTCTGCCTGGACGCGGGCGAGGTGGTGGGGCTCCTGGGCCCCAACGGCGCCGGCAAGACGACGGCCTTCTACATGATCCTGGGCCTCACGCGCCCCGACGGGGGCCGGGTCTACCTGGACGAGGAGGACATCACCTTCCTGCCGGTGCACCTGCGGGCGCGCCGCGGCGTGGGCTTCCTGCCGCAGGAGCCCTCCATCTTCCGGAAACTGACCGTGGAGGAGAACGTCCTGGCCATCCTGGAGGCCCTGGGCTTCCCGGCAGAGGAGCGAGCGGATCGGGCCCAGGCGCTGCTGCGCGAGCTCAACATCGCCCATCTGGCCAAGAGCCCGGCCTACACCCTGTCGGGCGGGGAGCGGCGGCGGGCCGAGATCACCCGGGCGCTGGCGACCCAGCCCCGCTTCATGCTCCTGGACGAGCCCTTCGCCGGGATCGACCCCATCGCGGTCTACGATATCCAGGGCATCATCGGGCAGCTCAGGGACCGCGGCATCGGGGTCCTGATCACGGATCACAACGTACGAGAAACCTTGCAGATCGTGGACCGGGCCTATATCATTCATGAGGGGCGCATCCTCTTGTCCGGCACCGCCGCGGAGCTGGCGGCAGACGAGATGGCGCGGGAGATCTACCTGGGAGAGCGATTCTCCCTGTGACGGGGCGGGGTTCCATGGCCTTCGACACCAAGCTCCGCATGCTGCAGACGCAGCGGATGATCATGACGCCGATGCTCCAGCAGGCGATCAGCCTGCTGCAGATGTCGCGGCTGGAACTGGTGCAGGAGCTGCGGCAGCACCTGGAGCAGAATCCGGTGCTGGAGGAGACCCTGGAGGAGACGGCCGACCCCCAGCTCTCCCCGGAGCCGGAGGCGGAGAAAACGGAGGCGGAGCAGGCCGAGGAGGACCGGGCCGACCGGATCGACGACTTCGACTGGGAGAGCTACCTGCAGGATGCCTCGGACTATCGCCCCCAGATCCCGCGCGAGGAGCTGGAGCGGTTCGACGCCGAGGCGCAGCTTACCAAGCCGCGCTCGCTCATGGACCACCTGCTGTTCCAGCTCCACCTCAGCACCTCGGACCCGGAGCTGCTGCGGCTGGGCACGCTGCTCATCGGCAACCTGGACGAGTCCGGATACCTGAAGGAGCCGCTGGAGAGCCTGTCGGCCGCGGCCGGCGTGCCCCCCGCGCGGATGGAGGAGGTGCTGCGCCTGGTGCAGGGCTTCGAGCCCACCGGGGTGGGCGCGCGGGACTTGCGGGAGTGCCTCCTGCTCCAGCTGGAGGGCCGCCCGGACCCGCATCCCCTGGCCAAGGAGCTGATCGCGGCCCACCTGCCGGAGCTGGAGGGGCGCCAGTGGGAGAAGCTGGCCAGCAAGCTGGGCGTGCCGGTCAAGGAGATCCAGGCCGCGGTCGAGTACATCACCAGCCTGGAGCCGAAGCCCGGCCGCACCTTCGGCACCGAGGACCCGCGCTACATCACCCCGGACGTCTACATCGTCAAGGTGGACGACCGGTTCGTGGTGGTGCTGAACGACGACGGGCTGCCGCGGCTCAGGGTGAGCCCCTACTACCGGGCCATCCTGGCCAACAAGGCGGGCAACGGGCGGGAGGTGCGGGAGTACCTGGAGGGCCGGATGCGGTCGGCCCTCTGGCTGATCCGCAGCATCGAGCAGCGGCAGCGCACCCTGTACAAGGTGGCCGAGAGCCTGGTGAAGTTCCAGCGGAAGTTCCTGGAGGAGGGCATCACAGCCCTGCGGCCGCTCACGCTGAAGGAAGTGGCCGAGGACATCGGCATGCACGAATCCACGGTGAGCCGGGTGACGACCAACAAATACATCCACACCCCGCAGGGCCTCTTCGAGCTGAAGTACTTTTTCCACCGGGGGGTCCCCGCCACGTCCGGCGATGCCGTCTCCTCCCTCAAGGTCAAGGACCTCATCCACAAGCTGCTCACCGCCGAGGACAGCGGCCGGCCCCTCTCGGACCAGAAGATCGTGGAGATCCTGCGCGAGAGGCACGGGGTCGAGATCGCCCGCCGTACCGTGGCCAAGTACCGAAGCCAGCTGAAGATTCCATCCTCCAGCCGGCGCAAGCGCTACTGAACCGCCGCCCGGCCGCAGTCCGGACCGGAGGATGCGCGACCGACACCCCGAGCGCCCGAGGGGGAGCCCGAAGCCCAGACCTCCGGGCATGCCTCCCTCGCGCGGCTCGGCCGGGATGCTCATGCCGGAGCGCCCGCAGGTTTCGGAAGGAGTCCGACCATGCAACTGTCTGTGAAGGGACGGAACCTGGAGGTGACCCCCGCCCTGCGCGCCTATGCGGAGGAGAAGCTGCAGCGGCTCACCCGCTACCTGGAGCAGATCGTCGCCATGCACGTCGTCCTGTCGCTGCACAAGCACCGGCAGATCGCCGAGGTCACCCTGCACGTCCGCGACCTCACCATCCGGGCCGAGGAGGAGAGCGACGATCTGTACTCTTCCATCGACCTGGTGGCGGAGAAGCTGGAGCGGCAGATCCTCCGCTACAAGGAGCGGATCATGGCCCACGCCGGCCGGGGCGGCAACCGTCCCGCCCGCGCCGCGGCGACGGCCCCCGTGGCCGAGGCGGAGCCCCGCGTGGTCAAGACCAAGCGGTTCGCCGTGAAGCCGGCCGCGGTGGACGAGGCCATCCTGCAGATGAACCTGCTGGGCCACAGCTTCTACGTGTTCAGGAACGCCGCGACCGAGGAGGTGAACGTGCTCTACCGCCGCCGCGACGGCCACTACGGGCTGATCGAGCCCGAGGCGTGAGGGGGGCCGCCGCATGGCAGCCGCAGGGCCTGGATCCGCGACCACGCTGCACGGCGTCCTGATGGACGTCTATGGGATCGGGGTGCTGCTTTTGGGGGAGAGCGGGACGGGCAAGAGCGAGTGCGCCCTGGATCTCGTGACCCGGGGGCACCGCCTGGTGGCGGATGACGTGGTGGAGGTGGTCCGGGAGAGCGATCGGATCGTCATGGGGCGGGGGCCCAGCCGGATCCGCCACCACATGGAGATCCGGGGCCTGGGCATCATCAACATCCGGGACCTGTTCGGCGTGGCGGCCATCCGCTACCGGAAGCGCATCGAGCTGGTGATCCTGCTGGAGGCCTGGCGGCCCGAAGAAGAGTACGACCGGCTGGGGCTGGAGGAGCAGACCACCACCATCCTGGGCGTCGCCATCCCGACGCTCCGGATCCCGGTGTCGGCCGGGCGCAACATCGCCATCCTGGTCGAGGTGGCGGCGCGCAACCACCTGCTGAAATTGATGGGGGTGCATGCGGCGCGCACCTTCGCCGCCGGCCTCACGGGGGACGAGGCGGACCTTCCCCGGCTCAGCCGGGAGGATACGGAGTAGCGGCCCATGACGGGGCCCGGGATGGGGGAGGCCGGCGGGGGGCCGGAGCGCGGGCGACGCTCCCGGCGTGGAGAAGCCGGCATGCCGGGCGGGATCGATTTCATCGTGGTCACCGGACTGTCCGGGGCGGGGAAGAGCGCCGCCATCCGCTGCCTGGAGGATCTCGGGTTCTTCTGCATTGACAACCTGCCCGTCAGCCTGATCCCCAAGGTGGCCGAGCTGTGCGCCCAGTCCGAGAAGCGGATCGAGCGCGTGGCCCTGGTCGTGGACGCGCGGGAGGGGCGCTTCCTGGAGGGATTCTTCGACATCCTGGGGGGCCTGCGCCGCCAGGGCCACCGGGTCCGGATCGTCTTCCTGGACGCCAGCGACGAGGCGCTGGTGCGCCGCTTCAGCGAGAGCCGGCGACCGCATCCGCTGGCCCCCGGGGGATCCGCCCTGGAGGGGATCCGCGCCGAGCGCGAGCGGCTGGCCGCTCTCAAGGCCAAGGCCGATCTGGTCATTGACACCTCCAGCTTCACGGTGCACGAGTTCCGGAAGCTCCTGGCCACCTCCTTCCTGGATCTGCCGGCCCCGCAGCGCACGGCGCTGTCCCTGGTCTCCTTCGGCTACAGGTACGGGTTGCCCGTGGATGCGGACCTGGTGTTCGACGCGCGCTGCCTGCCCAATCCCCACTTCGTGGACGCGCTGCGGCCGCTCTCGGGCCGGGCGGCGCAGGTGGTGGAGTATGTCCTGGGCTTCGCCCAGGCCCAGGCCTTCCTGGAACGGATCCTGGATTTCCTGAAGGCGACGCTCCCCCTGTACATGCAGGAGGGCAAGGCCTACCTCACCATCGCGGTGGGGTGCACCGGGGGGCGCCACCGGTCGGTGGTGCTGGCGGAGGAGCTGGCCCGGCATCTGCGCGGGGCGGGCCACGAGGTCACCGTCCGCCATCGCGATATGGACCGGGACCTTTGAGAGGTCCGAAGTCCAGCGTGCGCGCCTGGCAATTCGGCAGCGAGGCGACTGGGCAATCGGATCGAACCGACTTGCCGAGTCGCCAGTGACGGGGGACGCGGGACGGGAGGGCGGCGCCCAGCGCCGCGCGACAGAGGGGAGCCATGGTCGGCATCGTCATCGTGACCCATGGCGATCTGGGGGCGGAGTTGCTGCGGACCGCCCAGGAGATCGTGGGGAAGTTGCCCCGGGTGGAGGCCGTCTCCATCCACGCCGCCGAGCCGATCGAGAAGGCCCGGAAGAAGATCGACGCCACGCTCCAGCGGGTCAATGACGGCAGCGGCGTCCTGATCCTCACGGACCTCTTCGGCGGGACCCCATCCAACCTGGTGCTCTCCTACCTCGAGGCGGGCCGCCTGGAGGTGGTGACCGGCGTCAATCTGCCGATGTTGATGAAGGTCCCGTCGCTCCGGGAGGAACGGGACCTGCGCGCCCTGGCGGAGAAGCTGGCCCGCTACGGCCAGCGCAACATCCTGGTGGCGAGCGAGTTCCTGGCCCGGCAGGGAAAGCCGACCGTCGCCCCGAAGTAGCCCCGGGCCCGGGGCCGGGGCCATGGCCTGCGGGCGGGTTCAGCACGCATGGGCAGGATGCGATTCATCCTGGGCATCCACGCGCACCAGCCGGTGGGGAACCTCCCCGAGGTCTTCGCGGAGGCGTACCGGCGCTCCTACGTCCCCTTCCTGGATGTCCTGAGCGAGTTCCCGACCGTTCCTTTCGCGCTCCACTACTCGGGCGCCCTGTTCGACTGGCTGGAGACCGCCCATCCCGAGTTTTTGGATCGCCTGGCCGCCTTCGTCGCCCGGGGCCAGGTGGAACTGCTCACCGGGGCATACTACGAGCCGATCCTGGCCGCCGTCCCCGACGCGGACAAGGTCGGGCAGATCCAGCGGATGACCGCCTACCTCACCTCCCGCTTCGGCCTCCGGCCGCAGGGGATGTGGGTGGCGGAGCGGGTGTGGGAGCCCCATCTGGCCAGACCCATCGCCGAGGCCGGTGTGGCCTTCGTGCTCCTGGACGACAACCACTTCAAGGCGGCCGGCCAGGCGGATGGCACCCTCACGGGCTACTTCCTGACCGAGGAGCAGGGGGTGCCCCTGGCGCTCTTTCCCATCAGCCAGCGGCTGCGATACCTGATCCCGTTCCGCGAGCCCGCCGAGACCGTCGCCTACCTGCGCCAGCGCGCCGACCTCGACCCGGGCGGCATCGCGGTCATGGCGGATGACGCCGAGAAGTTCGGCGGCTGGCCCGGGACCTACGACTGGGTGTACCAGCGGGGCTGGCTCAAGCGCTTCCTCCAGACGCTGCTGGAACAGCAGGACTGGCTGGAGCTCGGTACCTTCCGCCAAGCCCTGGCGCAGCCGCCCAAGGGACGCATCTACCTGCCGGCGACCTCGTACACCGAAATGACCGAGTGGGCCTTGCCGTGGGAGGCCGCGGCCCAATTCGAAGACGCGCGGGCCCGGGTGGAGGCGCTTCCCTTCGCGGAGACGCTGCGCCCGTTTCTCCGGGGCGGCTTCTGGCGGAACTTCCTGGTGAAGTATCCGGAGGCCAACACCCTGCACAAGAAGATGCTGGAGGTCAGCCGGCGCGTCCACGCCCTCCCGCGGCGCAGCCGCCGCCGGGCCGCGGCGCTGCAGGCCCTCTGGCGGGGCCAGTGCAACGACGCCTACTGGCACGGGGTGTTCGGCGGGCTGTACCTGCCGCATCTGCGGCACGCGGCCTTCCAGCATCTCATCCGTGCGGAACAGCTCCTGGAGGGCGGGTCGCGGGGCAGGCCGGGGGTCCGGATCGAGACGCGGGATTTCGATGGGGACGGGTCGGCGGAGGTCCTGCTGGCCAGCCGGCACCTCCTCCTGGTGGTCGAGCCGGCCCGGGGGGGCGGGGTGGTCGAGCTGGACGCCCGGGCCAAGGCGTTCAACGTGGGCAACACCTTCACGCGGCGACCCGAGGCGTATCACCGGAAGCTGGGCGCGTCCATCCGGCCGCCGGAGGGAGCGGCCACGATCCACGAGGAGCGCGGGGCGAAGGAGGAGGGGCTGGCCGATCTCCTCCACTACGACGGGTACCGTCGCGGCAGTTTCCTGGATCACTGGATGCCGGCGACGGCGACCGTCCAGGACTTCAGCCGGCAGGGGCTCCCCGCGGGGCTGCCGCGCGCCGCCTACGCGCCCCGCATCCGTCGCGACGGGCCGACGCCGGTCCTCGAGCTGGAGGGCGGGATGGAGCAGGCGGGAGGGAGGCTTCGCGTGGAGAAGCGGTTCCGCCTCGCCCCCGATGCGCCCCTGCTCACGGTGGCCTACCGGCTGCGGGCCGAGGGGGCCGCGCGCGCGGCGCGATTCGGCGTGGAGCTGAACCTGGCCTTCTACATGGGCCCGCCCCCGGACCGCTTCGTGGAGATCAACGGGCGATCCGCCGAGGATCCCTCGTTCTTCGCCGTGGCCGAGACGCCGGGCGTGGAGGAGGTCCGGGTCGTGGACGGCTGGCTGGGGCTGGCGGCCCGCCTCCGGCTCGATCCGCCGGGGACGCTGTGGCGCTGCCCCGTCCAGACCATCTCGCAGTCCGAGGCGGGCTACGAGCGGGTGGCCCAGCAGGTGAGCCTGCTCGCCCACTGGCCCCTGGGCCAGGCGGCCGGCGTGCAGCGGCTCACGCTCGCGCTGTCCGTGCAGAGCTGGGAGGCGGCCGGGGGGTGAAAGGGACGGAGGTGACGCGCCAGGTCGTGATCCGCAACCGCCTGGGGCTGCACGCCCGGGCGGCGGCGCAATTCGTGAAGACGGCCGGACGCTTTCGCGCCGAGGTCACGGTGGAGGTGGGCCGGCAGAAGGTGAACGGCAAGAGCATCATGGGGCTTCTCATGCTGGCGGCATCGTGCGGGACCACCCTCACGCTGCGCGCCACGGGGCAGGACGGGGCGGCCGCCCTGGAGGCCCTGGAAGCCCTGGTGGCGGCGCGCTTCGGGGAGCAGGAGTAGCGCCGGTATTTCCGACACGCAGGAGGAGGGGAGCATGAGCATGCAGCGCGGTGGGAGCAGGTCCGGGGGATTCTCGGCTTTCGGGGGACGTCTGGCAATCCTGCTGACCCTGATCATCGCCTTCGGCGGCACCGGCTGGGCGGCATCCACGCCCAAGTACGGGGGGGTGCTGACGGCCACGGAGAGCGATACGCCGCCGAGCCTCAGCATCCACGAGGAGGCCACCATCGCGACCGTCTGGCCCATGATGCCCTGCTACAACAACCTGGTGCTGTTCGATCCGTTCAAGAAGCAGGAGAACGTGGGCACGGTCATCGGGGAGCTGGCGGAGAGATGGGAGTGGAGGGACGGAGGCAAGGCGCTGCTCTTCCACCTGCGGAGAGGCGTCAAGTGGCACGACGGTCAGCCCTTCAGCTCCACGGATGTCAAGTTCACCTTCGATGTCGTCCGCGAGGCGCCCGGCGCCCCAGCCAAGCTCCGGGTCAGCCCCCGCAAGCTGTGGTACGAGAACGTCGCCAGCATCGAGACACCCGATGCCGAGACGGTCATCTTTCACCTGAAGCGCCCGCAGCCGTCGCTCATCCTGATGCTCGCGGCCGGGTATTCCCCCGTCTACCCGGCCCACGTGCCGCCCGCCGAGCTCAGGACGAAGTGCCTGGGCACCGGCCCCTTCAAGCTCAAGGAGTACCGGCAGGGCGAGTACATTGACCTGGTCAAAAACCCCGACTACTTCATCAAGGGCCGGCCCTACCTGGACGGCATCCGCTACGTGATCATCCGGGAGCGGGGCACGCGCTACGCCGGCATTCAGGCCGGCCGCCAGGACGTGGCCTACCCCCTGGAGATCGCCAAGACCATCGCGGAGAGCGTGAAGAAGGCGGTGCCCGGTATGGTCCTGGTCGAGACCAGCACCAATCTGAACGACAACCTGCTGCTCAACTTCAGGCGGCCGATCTTCGAGGACGCGCGCATCCGCCGCGCCATCAACCTGGCCATTGATCGCAAGGGCTATGTCCAGGCGGGACGTCAGGGTGCGGCGGTCCTCGGCGGCGTGATGCTCCCCAAGCCGTACGGGGTGTGGGGGCTGTCGGAGAAGGAGCTGGGCAAGCTGCCGGGCATGGGCGACCCCGCCAAGAACAAGGAGGAGGCCAGGCAGCTCCTCGCCCAGGCAGGCTACGGTCCGGGCAAGCCGCTGAAACTGTCGGTTTCGACCCGGGCCAGCTCCTTTTACGTGGACCTCGCCAGCTTCATCATTGACCAGCTCAAGCAGGTGGGGATCGAGGCCACCCTGGAGCAGGTGGAGACGGGAATCTGGCACGCCAAGCTGACCCGCCGGGACTACGAGATGGCGGTCAACAACACCGGCCTGGGGCCGGATGATCCCGACGCCAACCTGTACGAGAACTTCAAGTGCGGCTCCCCCCGCAACTACTCCGACTACTGCAACCCCGAGGTGGATCGCTTGATCGACGAGCAGTCGCAGACGCCGGATTTCGCCAAGCGGCTCCGGCTGGTCCACGATCTCGACACGCGGCTGCAGCTCGAGGGGGCGCGCATCATCCTGGGCTGGGCCAAGGAGTATTACCTCATGTGGCCCTATGTGAAGAACCTGATCCCGCACCAATCCGTCTACAACTACGGCCGGATGCAGGAGGTCTGGCTGGACAGGTAAGGCGGAGGGGCGGGCGCGATGCGGACCTACGTTCTCACCCGGGTGGCGATCGCCGTTCTCACGCTCCTGGGGATGTCCGTGGTGATTTTCGTCCTGCTGCGGATCGCGCCGGGCGACGTGGTGGACATGATCTTCGCCTCCGCCGGCTACGTGGACCCGGCCGCCAAGACCGAGATCCAGCGAGAGCTGGGGCTGGATCGGCCCATCACGGTCCAGTACGCCCGCTGGCTGGGCGAGATCCTGCGGGGCGATCTGGGCAAATCCTACCGGTACGACATCCCCGCCTGGCAGGTGGTCCGACCCCGCATCCCCATCACGGTGGAGCTGGCGATCCTGGCCATGCTGGTGGCCAGCCTCATCGGCATCCCTGCGGGGGTGGTGAGCGCGGTCCGCCAGGATCGCTGGATGGACTACGTGATGCGGATCCTCAGCCTGGCGGGCCTGTCCATGCCCTCCTTCTGGCTGGGGATGGTGATCATCCTCCTTTTGGTCTGGGGCCTGGGGTGGATCCCCGCCCTCACCTACGTCTCCCCGTTCCAGGACCTGAAGGCGCACCTGCTGCAGTTTCTTTTCCCGGCCCTGGCTGTGGGCTCCCGCAGCTCGGCCCTCATCATGCGCATCACCCGCTCCTCGCTCCTGGAGGTGATGCGCGAGGATTACATCCGCACCGCCTACGCCAAGGGGCAGCGGGAGCGGGTGGTCGTCTGGCGGCACGCGCTGAAAAACGCGTTCCTCCCCGTGCTGACCGTCCTGGGGATCGAGTTCGCCTTTCTTATCGGCGGCCTGGTTGTGACCGAGACCGTGTTCAACCTCCCCGGGGTGGCTCGTTTCCTGGTGGAGGCTATCCTCTGGCGGGATTATCCCGTGGTGCAGAATCTGGTCATGTTCATCGCCGTGGTCGTCATCCTGGCCAACTTTGCCGTGGATGTCCTCTACGGCTGGCTGGACCCGAGGGTGCGGTATGGGTGATGGCGTGAAAGACGGGACCCTCCTCGGGACGGGGGCGGCCCAGGCCACGCCGCATGCACGGCTGGCGCGTGGGGGGCCGAGCCTCTGGCGCCTGGCGCGGCAGAAGCCTCTGGGTGCGGTCGGGGCCGCCCTCGTCCTGCTGATGGTGGCGATGGCGCTGTTTGCGGACATCCTGGCGACCCAGGATCCGGTGCACACCAATGCCGCCGAGACGCTGAGTCAGCCGTCTCGCCAGCACTGGCTGGGGACGGATTATCTGGGGCGGGACATTTACAGCCGGATCGTCCACGGGGCGCGGATCTCGCTGGTGGTGGGGGTCGCCTCCACTCTCCTGGGGGCGGTGGTGGGGGGGATGGCCGGCCTTCTGAGCGGCTACGTGGGGGGAGCCACGGATCTGCTCACCCAGCGGGTCATGGACATCATGCAGGGGCTGCCGCTGCTGGTCCTGGCCCTGGTAATGTCGGCGGCCCTGGGGCCGTCGCTGGCAAACGTGATCATCGCCATCTCGGTGCCCATCGTCCCGCGGGCGGCCCGGGTCATCCGCTCGAGCGTTCTGGCCATCCGCGAGACCCCCTACGTCGAGGCGGCGCGGGCCCTCGGGGTGTGTCACGCCCGCGTGGCCTTGCGGCACATCTTGCCTAACACGATGGGCCCCTTCCT
Organism: Methylomirabilis sp. (SeqCode); assembly: GCA_037442485.1. Taxonomy (GTDB): domain Bacteria; phylum Methylomirabilota; class Methylomirabilia; order Methylomirabilales; family 2-02-FULL-66-22; genus 2-02-FULL-66-22. The sequence goes on along the minus strand of JBBIQE010000087.1, from coordinate 3,195 downwards.
GGTCCTCACCACGGCCCAATTGGGCAGCGCCATCCTGGTGGAGGCCGCCCTGTCGTTCCTGGGCCTGGGGGTGCCCGAGCCGTATCCCTCCTGGGGCCGGATGCTTTCGGTCTCGGCCGCCGAGTACGCGCAGAAGGCGCCGTGGCTGGTCCTCTTCCCCGGGGCGGCCATCAGCCTGGCGGTCTTTGGCACCAACCTGCTGGGTGACGCGCTCCGCGATGTCCTGGACCCGCGCCTGCGCCAGGCGTGAGGTGCGAATTGAAAACGGACCGGCGATGAAAAACCGGGCCATCCGGAATCATCGGGCGGCAAGACCCTCTCGCCCATGAGATGTTGCCAGAAGTTGCGTCAAGTACATAGGCCCAATCGGTCATCGTGAATGGGGATGGGGTGGCGCGTTCTTCAGGATGGCCCCGCCGACGGTCCCTGGAACATGGCGGTGGACGAGGCCCTGGCCCGGGCCGTGGGCGACGGCCTGGCGCCCGCCACCCTGCGCTTCTACGGGTGGAGCGCCCCCACCGTTTCTCTCGGCTATCTCCAGCGGACGCGGGGCGGCGTGGATATGGCCGCGTGCCGCCGCCACGGGATCGGCCTGGTGCGTCGGATCACGGGGGGCCGCGCCGTCCTGCACGCGGCCGAGATCACCTACAGCGTGGTCCTGCCCCTTCAGGCGCCCTGGCGGTCCCTGCCGGTCCCGCAGCTCTTCGCGCGGATCTGTAGCGGCCTCATCGCCGGCCTCAGGCGGCTGGGGGTAGAGGCGGTGCTGGGCGAGAGCGCCGGTTCGCCGGAGCGCGGCCCGGAGGGCGGTGCCTGCTTCCTCCTCCGGCGGATGCCCGCCATTGTCGTGGGGGGACGGAAGCTCGTCGGCTCGGCCCAGCGGCGGTGGGATCGCGTCCTGCTCCAGCATGGCTCCCTCCTCCTGGATTTCGATCCCCGACTGCACCAGGCGATTTTCCCCGACTGGCCGCGTGGCGACCCGGACGCCGGCGTGACGACGCTGGCGGCACTGCTGGGGGGACTCCCGCCCATGGGCGAGCTGCTGTCCACCCTGCGGGCGGGATGGGCCGAGGCCCTGGGTGTCCCGTGCATCCCGGGGGAGCTCCTCGCGGTCGAGAGGCGGAGGGCCGACGAGCTGGTCCACGCGCGCTACGGAAGCAACAGCTGGACGTTCCGGCGCTGAGCGCGCGGACGGGCCGGTCGGCCGAGGGCAAAGGCGCCGCTTGACACCCCCCAGGGGGTTTGTTAGTGTACGCTGCCGAAATGCCTCTGAAAACGGGGTCTACCGCGAATGGCCTTCGACAAGCGCAAAGCGCTGCAAAGCGCCCTCACCTTTACCCAGCAAGGGAAGTGGGACAAGGCCATCGCTGAATACCAGAGCATCCTCAAGGCCGATCCCCACGACCTGACCGTCTGCAACAATCTCGGCGATCTGTACGCCCGGGCCGGCCGGGCGGCCGAGGCCATCGAGCAGTATCTCAAGCTGGGCGAGCTGTATCGGGCCGATGGATTGTCGGTCAAGGCCATCGCCGTCTACAAGAAGATCATCAAGCTCGACCCCGGCCGAACCCAGGCGCTCCTGGCCTGCGCCGACCTGTATGAGGAGCAGGGCCTCACCGGGGAGGCCAAGCTCCAGCTCGCCAGCGTGGCCGAGCAGTACGCCAAGACCGGGGACACGCCCAAGCTCATCGGGGTCTATCAGCGCCTGGCGGGACTCGATCCGGCCAATCACGGCCTCCTGACGAAGCTGGCAGACCTTCTGGTCAAGGAAGGTCGGCGCGAGGAGGCGGCAACCCAGTACGAGCTGGCAGCGCAGGCGGCCGAGGCGGCCGGACAGGCGGCGGAGAGCAGGCGGCTGCTGGCCAAGGTGCGCCAGCTCGCGCCGGATTCCCCCCAGGCGAACCTGGCCATGGGAGAGCAACTGGTCCGGGAGGGCAAGCACGCCGAGGCGGTGGATGCGCTCCTCAAGGCCACGGCCGGCGATGCCGTGAGCGCCCGGGCCTGGCGCCTGCTGGGGGAGGCCTACGTCGGGCTGGGTCAGTCCTCCGAGGCGATCACCGCCTTGGAGCAGGCCGTGGAGCTGGGGGTTCCCGAGGCGGACGTGCGGCGTCCCATGGCCAAGGCCCTGCTCCTGGAGGGCCGGACGGAGGAGGGCATCACCCTCTGCCAGCAGCTCGCCGAGGAGGCGCTGGCCAGGCACGACCCCCAGGAGGCCATTGCGACGTGCCGGGATTTGCTCACGGTGGCGCCGGACCTCGCGCCGATCCACGCCTATCTGGTCCGGCTGCTGCAGGACCTCGGGCGGGAGGAGGAGGCGCGCGCGGCGAGCTTGGCCCTGGCGGCGGCGCACGAGGCCTGCCGCGAGACCGAGGCGGCCCTCCACGTCTATCACCAGTTGCTGGAGCGTGATCCGTCCGATGCCGAGGCGAGGGCGCGGCTGGAGGCCCTGGAGAGAGAGGCAGCCGCAGCGCCGACGCCGGCAGAACTCAGACTGGCCGAGCCGGCACCAACCGAGCCGGCACCAGCGCAGCCGGCACCAGCACAGCTGGTGCCGGAGGAGCCGCCGGCCCTGGAGCTCTCCCGCGAAAGGGCGCGGGGGCCGGGCGACGGGACCGGTCTGGAGACCGGAGGGGTGGGCCTCGGGGCGCCTTCCGCCCCGGTCTACGAGCTGGACGAATCCGGAGAGGTGGCGGCCATCCGCCTTCCGGCCGGGCAGCCGCAGGGCGCCGGCCCGGAGGATATTGCCGGCCTAACGGTGCCGGGGATCGAGCTGCCCGCCGAGGAGGGGCGAGAGGACCTTTCGGAATTGGCGGCTGCCGGGGAGGACGAGGCGCCGCAGGAGGTCGCGGAGCAGTTCGCCGAGGCCGAGGTGTACCTGAAGTACGGGCTGATCGAGAAGGCGCGCGAGCGGTTCCTCGAGGTGGTGCGGCTCGCCCCGGAACACCTGGGAACCCACCGTCACCTCAAGGCGCTCTATCTCGAGCAGCAGGAGGTCGAGCAGGCCTGCGGGGAGATCCTGGCCATCGCCCGGATCCTGCTGGCGCGCGGCCTGGAGGCGGCCGCCCAGCGCGAGATCCAGGAGGGCTTGCGGCTCGCTCCGGATCAGCCGGAGCTTCGGCACTTCCTCGCCGAGCTGTCCGCGGCGGGCCCCGTCCTGGAGAGGCCCGCCTGGGCAGATTCGGCTCCTGCCGATGCCTC
>JBBIQE010000086.1:0-14681 GCA_037442485.1 Methylomirabilis sp. (SeqCode) | reverse complement strand
TGAGGACAGGGGAAGAGACCTAATCGGGAGGATCGACTGGCCTGAACCGCAGAGTTACGGTGAGGACAGCAGCCCGAACTTCTTCATCCGGTTGCGCAAGGCATCGCGGCTGATTCCGAGGAGGCGGGCGGCGCGCACCTGGTTTCCCTCGGTGGCCTGGAGCGCCTGGCGGACCAGGTCCCGCTCCACCTCTTCCAGGCGCAGGCCCTCGGCAGGGAGGGCGATGGGGGAGGTCCGGGCGGGAGGGGGCGGCGTGAGCGCCTCCTGCGGCGGCCGGGCCCCGATCTCCGGCAGCAGATGCTCGACGCACAGCGTGTCGCCACTGGCCAGGATCATGCCCCGCTCGATGACGTTCCGGAGCTCCCGGACGTTGCCCGGCCAGGCATAGGCCTGCAGGCAAGCCTGCGCCTCGGGATGGAGGCCGAGGACCTCGCGCCGCATCTCCCGGTTGAAGCGGCAGATGAAGTGCATCGCCAGGGGCAGGATGTCCTCCGACCGCTCTCGCAGCGGCGGGAGAAAGATGGGGAACACCTTCAGCCGGTAGTAGAGGTCCTTGCGGAACTCTTGCGCCTCCATGGCCTTGGCGAGGTCCCGGTTCGTCGCGGCGATGATCCGGACGTCCACCTTGAGGTCTCTCACCCCGCCGACTCGCCGGAAGCTCTTCTCCTCGATGAGGCGGAGGAGCTTCGCCTGCATCCCCGGCTTCATGTCCCCGATCTCGTCCAGGTACACCGTGCCGCCGTCGGCCTGCTCGAACAGGCCCTTCTTGAGGGCCTTGGCGTCGGTGAAGGCGCCCTTCTCGTGGCCGAACAGCTCGCTCTCCAGCAGGTGCTCGGGCAGCGCGACGCAGTTGACCGCCAGGAACGGCCTCTGCACCCGCGCGCTCTCGAAGTGGATGGCCCGTGCCACCAGGTCTTTCCCGGTGCCGCTCTCCCCCTCCAGCAGGACCGTCGTGGCGTCGCTCTCGGCGATCCGGCGGATGAGCGCCTTCAGGCTGCGGATGGCGGGGCTCACCCCCACGATGTCGTCGAGACGGCAGCCCTCCTGCTGCTCGGCGTGGAAGCGGGCCACCTCGCGGCGCAGCGCCCGCGTCTCCAGAGCCTTCCGCACCGTGAGCTTCAGCTCCTCCACGTCGAAGGGCTTGATGACGTAGTCGTGGGCGCCCAGCTTCATCGCCCGCACCGCCGAATCCACCCCGCCATGGGCCGTGATCATGATGACCAGGCAGTCCGGGTCGTTCGCCCGCAGGCGCTCCAGGATCTCCAGGCCGTCGGCGTCGGGGAGGCGCATGTCCAGGAGGACGAGGTCGGGGGACTCCGCCTGCGCCTTGCCGAGGGCCTCCGCCCCGGTCTCGGCCAGGAGGAGGCCGTAGCCCTCGCGCTTGAGCTGCTGCTCCAGCGACCAGCGGATCAGATGCTCGTCGTCCACCACCAGGATGGTGGCCGGTGCGGGCGTCATGGCCGCCCCTCCCCCGTGCGCTGCCGTGCGGCCTCGAGGGGCAGGAGGACCCGGAAGGTGGCGCCCTGCCCCGGCGGGCTCTCGGCCGTGATCCGGCCCCCGTGATCCTCCACGATCCGGCGGCTGACCGAGAGGCCGAGGCCGGTCCCCCGGCGCTTGGTCGTGACGAAGGGCGTGAAGATGTCCTTCAGGATGCCGGGCGGGATGCCGGGCCCCGTATCGGTCACGGCCACTTCCACCCACCCGCCTTCGGCGAGTCGATCAGTCGAGTGGTCACTTTGTCGATTCGTCAATTCGTCGCTGTTTCCCGGATCCCATGTTCTTCCCAGTTGACTCATCGACGAATTGACCAATTGACCTCCGTCAAATCGGCGAGTGGCGATGGTGACGGAGCCGCCGCCGGGCATGGCCTGGATCGCGTTCAGGATGAGGTTGAGGAAGACCTGCCGCAACTGCTTCCCGTCCGCCGTCACCCACGGGAGGCCGGGCTGGTAGGCGCGCACAACGCGCACCCGTTTCGCCTCGGGATTTTCCGCCAGCAGGATCAGGACGCGGTCCAGGATCTGGTGGATGTCGCAGGGCTCCACGTCGGGCTGGCCCGGCCGCGCGAAGGCCAAAAGGTCCTGCACCGTGCGGTCCAGCCGGTGCACCTGGGTGAGGATTTCGTGCATGATCCCCTTGCGCGGATCGGCCTCCGGCAGCTCCTCGGCCATCACCTGGACGGCGCCGGCGATCCCGGTTAGGGGATTCTTGATCTCGTGCGCCAGCGAGGCGGCCATCTCTCCCAGGGTGGCCAGCCGCTCCGCCCGGGCCAGGCGCTGCTGGTGGTACTCCTCGATCTCGGCCCGGGCCGCCTTCAGCTTCTCCACCATGGCATTGAAGTTCTCGGCCAGCCGGCCCACCTCGTCCCGAGTCTCCAGGGCGGCCCGGACCTCCAGATCGCCCTCCTCCACCCTGGCCATGGCCCGCATCAGGCCGGCGATGGGACGCTCCACCAGCCGGACCATCAAGACCCCGCCCCCGGCCGCCAGCACGGCCGCGGTGAGGACCATCATCCAGAGCGCGGAGCGCTCCATCTCGGCGATCTGCTCCTCGGTCTGGCGGAAGGACATATCCACGTGGAGGATCCCGTTGACCGTGGCCTGGGTCCCATGGCAGGGCGTACATTCCGGACGGTTGCGGATCTTCTTCACCATCGCGTGGATCAGGCCCCCGTTCTCGCGGACCTGGGCGGGGGTGAGATCCGGCTGATCCAGATACCGGGACAGGCGGTCGCGATCCAGGACCCGCCCCACCATCTCGGGCCGGGAGGCGCGCAGGATCTTCCCCCGGGCGTCGAAGACGATGATCCTCTCGATGTCCGGGTCGCGGCCCATCTCCTCCAGGATGCGCTGGACATCCTGGCTGCGGCCCTCCCGCATGGCCACGTAGATCCCCCGGTCGATGGCCTCGGTGATGGCCCGGACCTTGTCCTCCGTGGCGCGGCGCATGTGCCCCCGGTGAACCTCCAGGGTCCACCAGGTGGACAGGCCGAGCACCACGCTCACCAGCAGGACCAGCGCCGCAACGAACTTGACCTTCAGGCTGTACAGCATCGGCCGTCGGGGCAGCAGCTCCGCTCCGGCAATTCCGGCGCGGGGCGATCAGGGACGACCCAGCGCCGCCTTGGTCTTGGCCAGCCCCGCCTCCAGGAGGGCGATGTGCTCGTCCTCCTCGGCCGCCAGCTCGCGGTAAATCTCCCGCTCCAGGCCCTCCGCCAGACCTTCGACCTGCCTCAGGAAGAAGGCGCGCGCCCGCCGCTCCATCTCGATGGCGCGCCCGTACAGGTGGAGCAGGCGGTCCTCCTGCGGGACCGCATCCATCCCCTCCAGGATGATCGGCCGGATCTTCCCGTGCGCCGCGGTCCCCGGATCCCCCTCGAGGTGCGCGTGGTACTTGTCCGCCAGGCTCTCCAGGTGCCCGCGCTCCATCTCGCTCAGGCTGGCGAAGAGCGTCCGCACCTCCGGGTCCGTCGCCTCGGCCGCCAGCGCGGCGTAGAAGGTGTAGGCGTTCATCTCGGCCTGGAGCGCCTGCTGGATCGGCCTCAGCCGGGCCGCCTCGCGGTACGCGGAGTCCTCTACGATCTCCAGGGTACCCCCGCAGGCCTCGCAGCGCCCGAAGGGGATCACGAAGCCCTTGGAGAGCTTCCGGCACCGCGCGCACTTCCAGGTATAGGTCACGTCCGCGCAGCAGACATAGTCCTCGTCGAGGAGCTGGTGGCATTTGGGACAGACGCTCGGCATGTCGCGGACACCTCACAAGACGAGGATACGAGAGTCAGAGCTCGACAAGGGCGTACGAAGGTACGAGGGTACGAAGGTACGGCGGGGCTGCGGCTCTTCCTGGACGTCCATTCGTACATTCGGACTCTCGTACGCCGTATTCGACAACCTCTGTACTCGCGTCCCCGGGTCAGGCCTTGGCCTCTGCGGTCTCGGCCGGCGCCGGCCGGAGGCCCAGGTACTGAAGCATCCCCCTGGCCGCGCGCCGGCCGGCCCCCAGCGCCAGGATCACCGTGGCCGATCCGGTCACGATGTCCCCGCCGGCAAAGATGCCGGGCAGCGAGGTCATCCCCGTCTGCTCGTCCACCTCGATGTAGCCCCACTGGTTCGTCTTCAGGCCGGGGGTGCTCTTGGCGATGATGGGATTGGCCCGGGTCCCCAGGGCGTAGATGACGGTGTCCACGGGGATCAGGAAATTGGTCCCGGGCTGCTCCACCGGGGCGCGCCGGCCCGAGGCGTCCGGCTCGCCCAGGACCATCCGGATGCACTCCATGTGGGTCACCCACCCCTCGGCGTTCCCGAGGATCTTCACCGGGTTGGTGAGCCACTGGAACTCGATCCCCTCCTCCATGGCGTGGTGCAGCTCCTCGGCCCGGGCCGGCGACTCTTTCTGGGTGCGCCGGTACACCACCGTGACCTTCTCGGCCCCCATCCGCAGGGCGCAGCGGGCGCAGTCCATGGCCGTGTTGCCCGCCCCGATCACCGCCACCCGGCGGCCCATCCCCACCGGGGTGTCGTACTCGGGAAACCGAAAGCCCCGCATGAGATTCACCCGCGTCAGGAACTCGTTGGCCGAGAAGACCCCGTTCAGATTCTCGCCCGGGATCCCCTGAAACTTGGGAAAGCCGGCCCCGGTCCCGATGAAGACGGCATCAAAGCCCTTCTCCCCCATGAGCTGGGGGATGGTGAACAGCTTCCCGATGACCGTGTTCAGCTCGATCCTCACCCCCATGCGCTTCAACAGGTCCAGCTCGCGATCCACGATCGCCTTGGGCAGCCGGAACTCCGGGATGCCGTACTTCAGGACGCCGCCGGCCATGTGCAGCGCCTCGAAGATCGTGACCTCCACCCCGGCCCGCGCCAGGTCGGCCGCACAGGCGATCCCGGCCGGCCCCGAGCCGATGACGGCTGCCCTCTTCCCCGTCGGGGCGGCCCGGGTGACCTCGGGCTCGAAGTGGGCCATGGCGTAATCCGCGGCGAACCGCTCCAGCCGGCCGATGCAGACCGGCTCGGCCTTGACCCCCACGATGCAGCGGATCTCGCACTGCGTCTCCTGGGGGCAGACCCGGCCGCACACGGCCGGGAGCGGGTTGTCCTGGCGCAGGATCTCGTACGCCCTCCGCAGGTCCTGCTGGGCGATGGCCCGGATGAAGCCCGGGATGTCAACTTCCACGGGACAGCCCGCGATGCAGCGGGGCTTCTTGCACTCCAGGCAGCGGTCGGCCTCCCGCAGGGCGTCCTCCAGGCTGTACCCCAGGGCCACCTCGTCAAAGTTCTTGGCCCGGGCCTGCGGGTCCTGCTCGCGCATGGGGGTCCGGCCCTGGGGGATGGTGTGGATGTTCTTGACGGTCGCCATGAACCGATCCTTCTCCCGCCCCCCTCCCCGCCTCCCCCCGACGGGGGGAGGAACAGGGAGGGGGGCACGCTCGTCAGGGCGTGCGCCCCCGCAGCCGGCACTCCTCTTCGTATCGTCTGAGCGATTCCTGCTCTTCGCGCTGGAACCGCCGCTGGCGGAGCATCAGCTCGTCGAAGTCCACCTGGTGCCCGTCGAAGTCCGGGCCGTCCACGCAGGCGAACCGCAACTTCCCGCCCACGGTCACCCGGCAGCTCCCGCACATGCCCGTCCCGTCCACCATGACGGAGTTGAGGCTGACCATGGTGCGGACCCCGAAGGGCCGGGTCACATCGCAGCAGGCCTTCATCATGGGCAATGGCCCGATGGCCACCACCTCCTCCGTGTCGCGGTGCTGCTCCAGGACGAGCTGGAGGACCTGGCTCACGAAGCCCTGGTGGCCGTAGGAGCCATCGTCGGTGGCGATGTGCAGCTCGTCGCTGTAGGCCCGGAAGCGCTCCTCCCAGAAGATGAGGCTCTGGGTCCGGAACCCGATGATGGAGAGCGTGGTGCTGCCGAGCTCCTTGTAGGCCCGCAGTTGCGGGTACACCGGGGCCACCCCCAGACCGCCCCCCACCAGGATGACCTTGGAGCGCTTCTGGATGTGGCTGGCCTCGCCCAGCGGCCCGATGAGGTCGAGAATCGCATCCCCCGGGTTGAGCTGCATCATCTCGCGGGTGGACTTCCCCACCGCCTGGATGACCACGGTGACCGTGCCGCGCTGCCGGTCGAAATCCGCCACGGTGAGCGGGATGCGCTCGCCCTCCTCGTCCATCCGGACGATCAGGAAGTGGCCGGGCTGCGCGGCCCGGGCCACGTCCGGCGCCTCCACCTCCCACATGTAGGTCACCGGCGAGTAGACTTCTTTCTTGAGGATCCGGTAGCCCGTGCTCATCTCATCCCTTTGCGTCTAACCCGGCCTCGCTGGACGCACACAGAGCACATCTGCCACGAAAATCCCCCCTCCCCCGCACCTCGCCAAAGGCGGGGGACCCGGGGGGAGGGCACCGCACCCAGAGGGTACCCGGACCCGGTGGGGGTCGCTCACTCCGGGCCGTTCGCCAGGGGTTTCATCCGCCGTGGCGAAACGCGTTTCATGCCCACGCTGAAGAAATATCGAATGGCGAACAGCGAGTGACGAACTGCGAACGAGAGGCATTCCCAGGACAGCGTCCCCTCGGTGCCTGCCTGCGCCGACGCGGCAGACAGGTTCGTCACTCGACACTCCGTGTTCGATATTCGTCATTTCCGCAAGAGTTGGACCGCCCGCTCGGCCGCCTTCTGGCTTTCCGTCAGGATGGCCTCGGCCAGGTCCGGGTTGTGAAGGCCCTTGGCCTTGACCACGAAGTCGAAGTCCCGCCGGGCCCGCGCCAGGAGGTCCCCGGCCGCGCCCACGTCCCCCCGACCCTTCCTGGCCGCCGCCAGGGCCGACTCGGCCCGCGCCAGGGCGGCCCGGGCGGCCTTCTGCGCCTCACCGACCTGCCCCTGCCACAGGGCCACCATCTCCGTGTAGCCCTTGTCGTGGCACTCGGCGCACTTCTCCGCCTGGCCGGCGAGCGAGTGCTTCCGGGTAAGGTCGTGGCAGCCGACGCAGTCCACCTGACCGGCCATCACGTTGGGCCCTTTCTTGACGGGGAGGGCCGTCTCCACCGTGCCGGCATACAGGGCCGCCTGGGCCGCGTGGCAGGCGGTGCACCGGGTGTTGGTCGCGCTGTGATGGCAGGCCTGGCAACCCTCGGCCGTGATGGTCACCGCCTTGTGCTTGTCCTGGGAATGGCAGTCGGTGCACACCGCGCCGTACTCGTTGAAGTGCTTCTGGTGGGGCACGCGGGTCCTCTTCTCGAACTGCACTTCGGGCTTGAAGAGGACGCCCGCCTGGCTGTGGCAGAGCGTGGCGCAGTAGCCGCCCCGGATGAGGTTCTCCTGCGGCAGCGTCAGGGGGCGCTTGCCCGCGAGCGCCATGACCCGGTTGGCCGTGGCGTTCACGCGCTGGAGCAGGTCGGCGGCGTAGAAGACGTTGTGGACCCCCTTCCCGTGCTCCACGAACTCGTAGTTGTACTCGGCCTCGGTGAGCAGCCGCTTCGCCTCCGCCGCCGCCCTGGCGTCCTTGATCGGCTCCGCGGCCGCCTGGCGGGCCGCCGCCAGCTTGGGCCGGAGCTCGGTGAGCATCGTGTCCAGGGTCCGCTTCCAGCTATCCAGCATCCCGGCGTAGACCTGGCCGTGGCAGGAGACGCAGGCCGCCTGGGAGGCCTCGAAGGTCCGGCCGGTGAACTGCACGCGGTGGGCGTCCTCGGCCTTGGGCGTGACGTGGCAGGCCACGCAGTCCACCCGCGCCGTGTACATGTGGCTGGGGATGCTGGGCGATCCCTTGCCCCCCACCCCCAGGTACATGGCCCGCTGGCCGCTGTGCTTGGCCTCGTGACAGGCCTCGCAGCCCACCGCCAGCGGCTCCTTCTTCGTCTGGATCTGGTGCTTGATCTCAGTATGGCAGCGGGTGCACTCGAGGTTGTGCTGGGCCACGTGCAGCTCGTGCAGGAAGGCGTGGTCGTCGTACTTGGCCAGCTTCTCCGGCTGGTTGTGGCAGGTGAGGCACCGCTCGCGGGGCGCCGCCCCGTCCCCCTGCACCGCGTCCAGGTGGCACTTCTGGCACTGGACCCCCCGGGCATCCACGAAGTCTTTGTGATTGAACCGCGTGCCGCCCGCCAGCTGGATGTCCCCCTTGGGGGGCTGGTGGCACAGGGGGCAGCCGCCGATCGGGCTGAGCCCCCGGGCCGTCTTCTCGCCCTTGAAGTGGCAGAGGAAGCAGGTGACTTCGGTCACCTCGATGTGGGTCCCCACCACGATCTGGGAGTGGCAGCTCGTGCAACGGAGCTGCCGGCCGCGCCGCGGCTGCTCCAGGTGCGGCCGGTGGTCGAAGATGATCCCGCGCTTGAACGTGACCTTGCCCTGGAGCAGCCGGGTGGAATGGCACTGGGAGCGCAGGCAGCTCGCGTCCTCGATCTCGGCGAAGGGCTTGCTGCTGTAGGTCTGGGTGGCCCACTTGGCGACCTGGGACAGGGCCTGGTACTTCACCCACAACGTATCCCGGAACCCCGGCGGGTAGTGGCAGTCCACGCAGGGGACGAAGTTGTGCTTGGATGTCTTCCAGGCCTGGTAGTACGGCTTCATGATGTGGCACTGGTTGCACAGAAGCGGCGAGGTGCTGATCTCGAAGGCGGCGCCGGCGAGGACAAGCGGAACGAGGACGACGAAGGCGCCGACCACCTTGAAGAAGCGGGGGCGGATGTGCAGGCGGTCCTGCCGGCCGGGCGGGGGCACGTGCAGGCCCCAGAACGCCATGAACTTCTGCCAGCGCGTCTCCAGGCGGAGGTCCGGGTCCTGGCCCCACAGGTTCTGCCAGAATCGCCGAAGCCTCCCGTTCCCACCCGGTTGGTCCGTCGCGGGCATTCGTCCCCCCTCCGACTCCTGCATCCATGCGTTCCTCATGCCACGCTACCACCCCCGGCCGGTGGCCGCAAGCCTCATCCGGGCCCTCGCCCGGGAAGGTCAGGAGAACCGCACGTTTAGACGAGGCCCGGGGCGAACTCAGGAGGCTGGCGGGTGACAGCTCTGACAGGCACGACGGTCCAGGTGCAGTGCCTTATGCTTGCTGAGGGAGTGGCATGTCCCACACCCCACGCCGGAGTCCACATGCAACTGGTGCGGCAGCTTCCTGCCCTCCAGCGTCACCTCTGCCTCGAACGGCAACCGCTGGTGGCACAGGGGGAAACAGTAGGCGTCCTTCTGGCCGAGCAGGTCGTCGCGCGGGATGGGTTTCCCTTTCGGATCCAGGGCCGCCAGCAGGCCGTCCACCCGGGCCACGCCCGCCTGGACGAGCTTCACGGCGTACTCCACGTTGTGTTCGCCGCGGCCCTCCTTCACGAACAGGTAGGCCTCCCGGGCCTCCGTGAGGGCGCCGGCATATCGCTTGGGAGCGGTCTTGCCCGCCACGCGCTTCTCCGCCTCGGCGAGGAAGGCGCCGTAGGCCTGCACCAGCCTGGCCATGACGGCCTTCCAGTCGTCGTACATCTTGTCGTAGCCCGGCTCGTGGCACCTGACGCAGGCCTCGCGCTGGGCCGTGATCCGGGCCTCGTGGGACAGGACATCCCCCTTCTCGGTCACGTGGATGTGGCAGCCCGTGCAGGCCACCTGCGCGGCGAACATGCGGCTGGGCATGTCGGGGATCAGCTTCCCGCCGGTCCCGATGTACATCAGCTTCCGCAGGCTGTGCTGGCGGATGTGGCAGCTCTCGCAGCGGACCTCCAGCGGCTCCACCAGCTGGATCTTGCCGTGGCGGATGGGGGCATGGCACTCCTGGCAGTCCACCTTGTGCTTGCCGATGTGGTTGTCGTGGATGAACTGGACATCCCCGATCCGCGCTTCCCGGCCCACGTGGCAGGCGGCGCAGCGCTCCTTGGCCACGCCGGCATCGCCCGTGACCACCCGGACGTGGCACTGGCTGCAGGTGACCCCGACCTTCAGGTAGGACTGGTGGCTGAAGGAGAAGCCGGCGTGCTCGACGGCCTTTTTGGGGCTGCCGTGGCAGGTCTCGCATCCGGTCACCGCCTCCCCCGGGCCGGCGCCCTTGAAGTGGCAGGTGTAGCAGACCTGCTCGGTCACCGTCACGTGCCCCTTCTGGACGATCTGGTTGTGACAGCTCGTGCAGCGGAGCGGGATGCCCCGGGGCCTGGACGCAAGGTGCACCTGGTGGTCGAAGCGGATCCCGCCCCGGAAGGTCTCCTGGGCTTTGAGGAGGCGCTGCGCGTGGCAGCCGCCGGCGAGGCAGCTCCCATCCTCCACCTCGGCCCGGGGACGGGGGTTGTAGGCCCCGGAAAGATAGCGGACGGTCGAGGCGGCCACGGCGAGGGGTCGGTACGGGTGGCAGCGGACGCACTCCACGGCGGCATGGGTGGAGGTCTTCCACTGCTCGACGTAGGGAGCCATGTAGTGACAGGTCACGCAGAAGCCGGAGCGCGTCGCCACCCGGGACACGGCGACGTTCAGCAGCAGGACCAGGAGCAGGAGCGCCCCCGCCAGGATGGCCAGGACCTTGACGTGCTTTCGCAGCAGTTCCAGGAGATCTCGCAGGAATGCCCGCATCACACCTCTCGTCAGCGATCAGCTCTCCGCCATGCACGCCTTACGTTTTCCGCTTTCCCCGCCTATGAGGAGGGCTGGCCCGGCGAGGGCAGCGAGGGATTCGCCGGGGGCGATCCCGGCGCCGGTGCCGGCGGGCCCTCGGGGATGGGCGCGTGGGCCGCCCGGGCGGCCAGGATCTCCTCGTATTCCAGCGGGTGGTGCCTCCGCATCTCCTCCTCGCTCAACCTCCCGGTGAGGAAGGTGCGATTCATGGGAAAATGCTCGGGGTTCAGGTGCACGTTGTAGAAGTGCCAGATGATGATGGCCAGCGTGGCCAGGAGCCCTTCGTCGCTGTGGGCCTCCCGGGCGATGTCGGCCGCGAACTTGGGCAGGTAGCGCAGCGACGTTTCGAGGAACCACAGGATCAGGCCCGAGCCGATCATGATGACCATGCCCCAGTAGACGGCCCAGTAGTCGAACTTCTCCACGTAGCTGAACCGCCCGAAGCGCGGCTTCTCGTCGGTCTTGCCCAGGAAGTAGCGGAGCATCTGGAAGAAGTCGCGGACGTCCTTCCCGACCGGCAGCAGCTTCGCGAAGTTCTGCCGCCCCTCCCGGAAGGCGACCAGATAGAAGAGGTGATAGGCCCCGACCGCCATGAGACCCACGGCCCCGATCCGGTGGATCAGGGTGCTCACCTGCACGCCCCCCACCAGGTCGAAGAAGAGCTCGGAGAGGCGCGCCTCGTGAAACTTCAGGGGCAATCCGGTGATGATGAGGATGAGACAGCTCGCCATGAGCAGCCAGTGCTGGGCCCGGAAGTTCCAACTGAACCGCTCGAACTCGAGCGCCGGCGGCGGTCCCGGCGCCGCCCGCGCCAGGAGCTCCGCCTCCAGTTCCGCCTTGATCCGGGCGATCCGCGCCTGGATCTCCTCGAAGAGCTCGGCCTTGACCCGGGCCACCACCCGCTCCCGCAGCTCCTGGTCGAGCACCTCGCGCAGCTCCGCCTCGACCGCCTGGCGGATCTCGGCCTCCAGCTCGTGTCGCAGCGCCCCCTGCGGGTCGGCCTCCCCCCGGGACGCGCCCCGCCCGTCGTTTCGCTGCTCGTCCATGGCTATCGCGCCCGCATTCGCTGGCGACCCGTCCTGGCTACTGCGCCGCGCCGCGCCGGCGGAGGCGACGGAACAGGTCCAGGCCGATGTGGGCCGTGAGGCCCACCATCACCGAGATGGTGAGCCACTTGAAGAAGAGGCTCACCCAGTAAACCGCCCCGGCCTCCTTCTGGGTAGGATCCACATGGATCTTGCCCTTGGCGTAGTTCACGTTGGCCCCGGTGTGGCACTTGCCGCACGTCTTGGGGATGTTCTCGATGTAGACCGCCGACCGGGGATCGCTGGAGGGCCGGATGTCGTGCACGCCGTGGCAACTGGCGCAGTTGGCCACCGTTTTCTCGCCGTACTTGATGGCGATGCCGTGGAAGCTCCGCCCGTAGGTGGCCACCTGCTCCGTCTTGATCCCGTACTTGCCCACCACCGCCACCGAGGCGTGACATTTCGAGCAGGTCTCGGGCACCCGGGAGACGTAGGTAGAGGACTCGGGGCTCGCGTGGGAGCGGATGGAGTGCTCGCCGTGGCAGTCGGTGCAGACGGCCGAGTCTTTCTTGCCGGATGCGAAGGCCTGCCAGTGGACGCTCTCCCGGTAGTCGCCGAACACCTGGAGGTGGCAGCGGCCGCAGGTCTCGGGGATGTGGGCCTTGTTCATCTGGGAGGCGGCGTCCCGGGGTGCGCGGATGTTGTGGTTGCCGTGGCAGTCCTGGCACACCGGCGCCCTGGTGTTGCCCGCGGCCGCGGCGATACCGTGGACGCTCTTGGCGTACTCGACATAGATGTCCTTCTGCGGCGCCCCCACGGGGTTGCCCTTGAAATGACAGCGCACGCAGCTCACCCGCTTGATCTCCCCCTTGTGGGGAATCACCGTGATGTCGCTTTGGCAGTCGGTGCAGACCCGCGCCGCGTGGACCGATTCCTTGAGCTGCTTCTCGTCCACGAACAGGGAGAGGAGCCGGCCGCTGCTCAGCCGCTTGGAGAGGGTGGGCTTGCCGTGACAGACCAGGCACTTGGCGAGGGCCTCGGCCCCGGCCGCCCCCAGCAGGAGCAGGGCCAGCCCGCCGAGGAGGGCCGCCAGCCCGGCGGCGAGCCCTGGCGCGGCCGTCCGCCCCCTCCCACCGGGGGCGCTACTGCCGCGCATCGAGGCTCCCCGCGCGGCGCAGCCGCTCGTATTCCGCCCGGTGTCTCGTCTGGAGGTCCGCCAGGCTGATCCGCCCCGTGATCCAGGACCAGTCCATGGGGAACACCTCGGGTCGGAGGTGCACATCGTACAGGTGCCACACGAACAGCAGCAGGAAGATGAGGATGCTCTCCCGGCCGTGCAGCACCGCCACCAGATCGAAGAGCCACTTGGGCATCACCGCCATGGCCTCGGTGGCGAACCACAAGACGAGGCCGGAGAGCACCATGCTGGCGCTGGCCAGGAAGAAGGCGTAATACTGGAACTTCTGCCGGTAGTCGAAGCGGTCGAAGGCCGGCCGCTCGACCGGGCGGCCCAAATTCACGCGCACCATCTGGGCGAAGTCCCGCACGTCCCGCCAGCGGGGCCGCATGAGCATGAACTGGGCGTGTCCCCGCTCCGTGAACAGGATGTAGAGCAGGTGCCAGACGCAGACGAGCATCAAGACCGCCGCCGCAGCGCGGTGGATCAGGCCCCGGCCCGCCACGCCCCCCTCCAGCCAGAGGAGCCATCGCCCGATCCAGACGTCGTGGAACAGCAGGCTGAAGCCGGTGACCAGGAGCACCAGGGTGCTCAGCATGAGCAGGGCGTGCTGCAGCCGCTCGTTCAGCGTCAACCGCAGGACGCTGGGCCCCTCCGGCCGGCCGGGCGCCCTCATCTCCCATCCCCCCGGTCCCGCCCCGCCTGGCGCCGCCGCCGGTAGCCGTACACCTCCATGGCCATGTAGCCCAGGAAGCACACCATGAGGGCGCCGATGAACCAGGTGTAGAACCTGCGGACGTAAAAGACCCCCGGCGCGCTCTCTCGGGTCTTCTCGAAGTGGACCCGCCCCTCGGTGAACCGGGCCCCCGCCCCCGGGTGGCACTTGCCGCATGTCCCGGGCAGGTTGGCCCTGGCGATGCGCGAGCGGGGATCGCTGGAGGGCCGGATGTCGTGGAAGCCATGGCAACTGGCGCAGTTGGCCGCTTCCAGGTTTCCGTACTTGACGGCGATGCCGTGGAAGCTGTCCGCGTAGCTCTGCCCCCGCTTGGCCGGCAATCCGTATCGGGCCACGATCCCCGCCGCCTCGTGGCAGGCGCCGCAGGTCTTCGGGATGTTGCGCGGCGCCACCCTGGAGGCCGGATCCGAGGGGGCCGCGATGGTGTGCTCGCCGTGGCAGTCGGTGCAGGTGGGGGCCTCCCGGACCCCCCTGGCCAGGGCCGCGCCGTGGATGCTCTCCCGGTACTCCGCCAGGATCCCCTGATGGCAGCGACCGCAGGTCGCGGCCACGTTGGCGCGGTTGACCGGAGAGGCGGGCTCGTCGGCGGGCGTGAGGCCGTGCGTCCCGTGGCAGCCGGTGCAGGTGGGGGCCACCGCCAGGCCACTCTTTGCCACCGCCCGCCCGTGCACGCTGTCCCCATAGGCCCGGATGACGAGCACGCTCGGCATCTCCGGGTGTCTGGCGGTGATCCGGCTGTCGGCGTGGCATTCCATGCAGACCTTCGCCTGGCGGAGGGGCTGCACGCGGGAGGCGGGGTCCTTCGCCGCCAGGATGTCGTGCCCGCCATGGCAGCGCTGGCAGGTGGGGACGTCGGCGTCTCTCTTGGCCAGCCCGCGCCCGTGGATGCTCTCCGCATAGGCCCGGGCCTCGCGCGGGTGACAGCCGCCGCAGGTGGCCGGCGCGAGCTTCGGCGCGTGGGGGAGCGCCGCGATCTCCGCGTGGCAGCCGGTGCAGGGGATCCGCGCGTGGCGCGAGCGCCGGAGCACGGCCGGGTCCACGTACATGCTCCGCGCCCGCTCGCCCGGCTGCGCCCGGGTGAGCGCCGGATCCCCGTGGCAGCCGAGGCACTCCCCATCGGCCGGGCCCGCCGCTCGCGGCGCCGCGGCGGCCGCTGCGCCGCCAGGCCAGG
>JBBIQE010000085.1:0-14989 GCA_037442485.1 Methylomirabilis sp. (SeqCode) | reverse complement strand
AACCGGAGACGGGGAGACGGGGAGACGGGGAGATGGGGAGACGAGGAACGGCGGAACCGGAGAATCGGGGACGCGGGGAAGCGGGAAGCGGTGAACTGAGGGGGAGACACGGAGAGGGGGCAAGGGGGAGCGGGAGGAGGAGAATTTGATTTCGTGTTGACGGAAGACGTACAATGTTCGTGGACAATGCGCCTGGGAAATTCTGCGTGGGGGGACGAAAATGACGACCATAGTTCCAGCGGTTTTCGAGGGGGGGGTGTTCCGACCCCTTGAACCAGTCAATCTGGGGGAAAACGAGCGGGTGTACATGCTCGTTCTCCCCGACGAGCCTGGAAAAGTCGCGGCGGCACAACGTGCCTCCCTTGAGGCCCTGATTGGGATCGGGGAATCCGGGGAGAGCGAGATCTCTGTCCGCCACGACGAGTTCCTGTACCCACGGCGACTATAAGAGATGTCGCCCATCCTTGTCTTCGTGGACACGAGCGCGTGGTATGCGCTCCTTGACCGAACGGACCGGAATCATGCCCTCGCGGCTGGGTTTGTCCGGCAGGCGACTGCTCCCTTCGTGACAAGCACATACATTCTCGACGAGACGGTCACCCTGGCGAAAAGACACCTGGGCCACGCGACTGCTACGCGTTTCGGTCAGCGGTTGTGGGGCGAAGAGGTGGCGAGGCTGGTCCGGGTGACCGCCGAGGACGAGATGCAAGCCTGGAGCATTTTCACCAGGTATGCTGACAAAGGTTTCAGCTACACCGACTGCACCTCGTTTGCCCTGATGGAACGCCTCCATCTCGACTCGGCATTCGCTTTCGACGCCCACTTCGAGCAGTACGGTCGTTTCATCCGACTTCCACACCGCTAAGACCGGTCGGTTCCCCGAATCAGCGAAGTCTTCCTTTGAGTTGTCGCCTGCCACCCGGGCATCTGGCTCCGGTCCTATCCAGGGCCCTGGGATCGGGTAAGGCAGTCCCTCTGTGCGAGTTTCAGCGCAGCACGCGGTGGAACTGCTGAACATCTGAATCCGCCTTGGGCGGAAGCTGCCGAATGGTCTTCGGGGTTGATTGATGTGCGGGATTTGCGGAGTCGTTGGGAGCATTGAGGAGCCCCTACTACGCCGGATGACGCGGAGCATGGTGCACCGAGGGCCCGACGACGAGGGAGTGTACCTCGACGAGGGGGTGGGACTGGGGGTCCGGCGCCTGAGCATTATCGACCTGGCGGGTGGGCATCAGCCCATTGCCAATGAGGACGGCACGGTGTGGGTTGCCTTGAACGGCGAAATCTACAACCACCGAGATCCACGAGGCAGACTGGAGAACCAGGGGCACCGTTTCCGCACCAGGACCGATACCGAGGTGCTCGTTCATCTTTACGAAGAATACGGCGAGGTGGGGGTGCACCTCTTGCGAGGGATGTTCGCCTACGCCCTGTGGGACTCCCGGCGGCGGCGTCTCGTCCTCGTGCGGGACCGGATCGGCATCAAGCCGCTCTACTACGCCCGAGCGGGCAACGACCTGGTCTTCGCTTCCGAGGCAAAGGCGCTGTTCTTCCATCCGGCCCTCGCCCTCGAGATTGGCCTCACCGCGCTGGACTCCTATTTCCCGGCTGAGGTTCCTGCTCTCAGCAATTCGTGGGGCATGCGGCGAAGGCGCAACCGGGCAAGATGGTGATCCTCGGGATCAACGCCTACCACGGGACGTCTCGGCGGTCCTGCTCCGCGACGGCGAGTTGGTGGCCGCGGTGGAGGAGGAGCGGTTCCGGCGGGTCAAGCACTGGGCCGGGTTCCCGCGGGAGGCGATCCGCGCCTGCCTTGAGATGGCGGGGGTCAGCCCCAATGAGATAGACCACTTTGCCATCTCTCGGAATCCCAGAGCGAACCTCCTCCGCAAGGCACTCTTCACCGCCAGTCGGAGGCCTAGCCTGAGTCTCATCTGGGACCGTGCGAAAAATGCCAGCCGGGTGCGGGATGTGGCCCGCGTCATTGCGGAGACACTGGGATTGGAGCGGGAGCGGGTTCGGACCCGTTTGCACTGGGTGGAGCATCATCCGGCCCACCTGGCCAGCGCCTTTTTCGTCTCGCCCTTCGACGAGGCAGCGGTCTGTGCCATCGATGGGTTCGGGGATTTCGTCAGCACCTCCTGGGGGATCGGGAGGGGAGATCGTCTGGAGGTCATTCACCGGACCTATTTTCCCCATTCCCTGGGGCTGCTGTATCTGGCCATCACCCAGTTTCTCGGCTTCCCAAAATACGGCGACGAGTACAAGGTCATGGGCCTCGCGCCCTATGGCCAGCCGGCGTTCGCGCGCGAGCTGCGGCGGCTCATCCGTCTCCGGCCAGGCGGCGGCTTCGAACTCGACCTCTCCTGCTTCCGCCACCACTCGGATGGGGTCGCCATGACCTGGGAGGACGGCGAGCCGACGATGGGTCCGGTCTTCACCCCGAAGCTGGAGGAATGGCTTGGCCCCCGGCGGAAGCCGGAGGAGCCCCTCGAGGAGCGGCACGAGGCGATTGCGGCCTCGCTTCAGGCGGTCTTCGAGGAGGCGGCCCTCCATGTTCTGAACGCCCTCTATGCAAGAACCCGACTCCGGCATCTTTGCCTGGCGGGCGGCTGCGCCATGAACAGCGTCCTGAACGGGAAGATCCGGGCGAAGACGCCATTCGAGGATGTGTACATCCAGCCGGCCGCCGCCGACAATGGGACGGCCCTTGGGGCAGCGTACTATGTCTGGAATCACCTGCTGGGCAATCCCCGCTCCTTCCTCATGGATCACGCCTTCTGGGGCCCGGATTTCAGCGACGCCGAAATTCGTGAGGCGTTAGGTGTGAGGCGTGAGCAGCTGCACGGGCGGAGGTGTAAGCCAAGGCAGATCAATGATCAAGACGAACTGTGTGGCTGGACAGCAGGGCAGATCGCCGAGGGCAAGATCGTGGGCTGGTTCCAGGGGCGGATGGAGTGGGGGGCGCGCGCCCTCGGAAATCGCAGCATCCTGGCGGACCCTCGCCGGCCCGATATGCGCGAGATCATCAACACCAAGATCAAGTTCCGGGAGAGATTCCGCCCCTTCGCGCCCTCGATCCTGGAAGAGTCCCTGCACGATTACTTCGTGGGTGCCGTCCCGGACCCGTTCATGATCCAGGTCTGCCCGGTTCGACCGGACAAACGCGCGGCAATTCCAGCCGTCACCCACGTGGATGGCTCGGGTCGCCTTCAAACGGTGAGCCGCCGGAGCAACCCGCTCTTCTGGAAACTCATCCGTGCCTTCGAGAAGCAGGCCGGCGTTCCCGTCCTTCTCAACACCTCCTTCAACGAAAACGAGCCCATCGTCCACAGGCCCGAAGAGGCGATTGACTGCTTCCTCCGGACGAAGATGGACGTCCTGGTACTGGGAAGCTATGTGATCGAGAAGCTGGACAGCTAGGAAGCCAGGGGCCGAGGAGGCTAGGATGCAGGGAAGCTGGGAGGCGAGGAGGCTAGGAACTCAAGAAGATCGGGAGGGGAAGATGGGTGAGACGACCGATCGGTGGAAGAATCTCGAGGTGTGGAAACTTGCAGATCGCCTTGCCCTTCGAGTTTACAAGGCGACAAAGACCTTTCCCAAAGATGAGCTTTATGGTCTTACCTCACAACTTCGCAGAGCGGCATTATCGGTTCCAGCCAATATTGTCGAAGGCTACTCGTGGCGGGGCGATAAGGAGCTCACGAGGTTCATTGACATCGCCCTCGGATCGCTTGCCGAGACAAAATATCTTCTCCATTTCGCTCACGCCTTGGAGTATCTCCGCGATGCTGAATATGACGCCCTCGCGGAGGAAGGAGAGACGCTGGGTCGGAAGCTCTGGAAGTTCTACACGAAGGTAAGGGAAAGCTAGGACGCCAGGATGCTGGCAGGCTGGAAAGCTTAAAGGCTTGGATGCAATGCTGCGTGTTCCGCAAGTTTTGAGCCTCCTCAGGCCTTGGGTTGTTTGCCTCCTGGCCTCCCAGCCTCCTAGCCTTCCAGCGGGCTAGGAGCGTGTCGGAGAATTCGGCTTTGAGTCTGTCTTACAGAAGAACGGCCTCCACATTTGGGCCAGAATCGACGATCTCGAGTCAGTCCATATCGTGAGGACCCCCCGGGACGGGCTTGGGGGGATTACTCCGACAGGCTCCTAGCATTGACCATTGGCCATCGGCAATCAAGGAGTGAGAGATGACATGGGAAGGGCGGAAGGTTCTGGTGACAGGGGGGCCTCGTTCATCGGGTCGCACCTGGTGGATGCGCTGGTGGAACGGGGAGCCGCGGTCCGCATCGTGGACGATCTGAGCAGCGGGAGGCGGGAGAACATCCAGCACCATCTGACGAACGGCAGGGTCCACTTCGTCAACGCGGACCTTCGCGAGCCGGGGGTCGCCAGGGCTGCGGTGGAGGGGATGAGTGTCGTGTTCCATCTCGCCGCCGACCATGGCGGCCGCGGCTACGTGGACCTGCACCAGGCTGGGCCGGCATCCAATCTGTTCCTGGACGGCCTGATCTTCTGGGAGTCCCGACGGGCGGGCGTCGAGAAGGTGGTTTTCGCCTCATCGGGCTGCGTCTACCCCAACTGTCTGCAGGGCAACCCCGAGGAGGAGCTGTACCTCACCGAAGAGCTGGTCAAGGCACCCTATGACGCGGACAACATGTACGGCTGGGCAAAGCTGATGGCAGAGCTGGCCCTGAGCGCCTATCACAAAGAGTACGGGATGAAGGCCGCCTCCTGCCGTTACTTCACCGTCTACGGTCCCCGTGGCCTGGAAAACCACGCGGTCATCGCCATGATCGCGAGAGCCTTCATCGGGCAGGATCCCTTCGAGGTCTGGGGGGATGGGACCCAGGTCCGCAACTGGACCTACGTCGAGGACATCGTGCGGGGCACCATCCTGGCGGCCGAGAAAATTGACGACGGGACGGCCGTGAACCTGGGCACCATGGAGCGAGTGCGCGTGATGGATGCGGTGCGGCTGGTGCTGGAGTATACGGGGCATAAGGCCGAGGTCGTTTTCCGACCCGAGATGCCCACCGGCCCGCTGAACCGGGTGGCGGATAACACGCTGGCCAAGAGGTTGCTAGGCTGGGAGCCCCAGGTGAAATTCATCGAGGGGCTCCACCGGACCATAGACTGGTACTTCTCGTCAAAAGACCGAGAGGAGGTCCGGTCCATCCTGGGACGGAGGCTGACCGAGCGGTGACGGCATGAACGTCCCCGTGGTTTTTGTCAATCGCTACTTTTACCCCGACGAGTCAGCCACGAGCCAGTTCACCAGCGACCTGGCCTTCGAGCTGGCCCGGCGGGGTCATCCGGTCATCGCCGTCACGAGCCGGCAGGCCTACGAGGATCCCAAGCGGGAATTTCCACCGCAGGAGAAGGTCGGCGGAGTGAGCATCCATCGGATCCTGACCAGCAGGAGGGGGCGGACTTCGGTGGGCGGGCTGGCGCTCGACTATCTCACTTTCTACCTCAGTTCCGCCTGGAGGCTCTGGCGCACCCTCCGCCCGGGTTGGATCGTGGTGGCCCGGACGGACCCGCCCGTCATATCCGTGGTGGTCTGGCTCGTGGCGCGCCTGCGGGCTGCGAAGCTGGTCAACTGGTTGGCGGACCTCTTCCCCGAGGTGGCCTCCGAACTCGACCTCCCGGGCGGGGCAGGCCTCCTGGGAAAGGCACTGCGGCGCGCTCGAAATGTCAGCCTCAAGGGGGCCTCGGCCAATGTCGTCCTCGGTGACGCGGTGGCAGAGCACCTGCTCAAGGAAGGGATCTCGGGCCACCGGATTCGGGTGATCCGTGATTGGGCCGACGGTTCGCGCATCCGGCCTGTGGACAAGGATCGGAATCCCCTGGCGCGAGAGTGGGGGATGGCCGATGCGTTCGTCATCGGCTACTCCGGCAACATGGGGCGGGTCCACGAGTTCCAGACGGTGGTGGAGGCGATGGACAGGTTGCGGCATCGCCGGGACCTGCGATTCCTGTTCATTGGCGGAGGGATCCGGCAGCCCGAGGTGGCCTCGGCCGTCCAGGCGCGGCAACTTGCCAATGTGGTCTTCAAACCGTTTCAGCCCTTCGAGCGCCTGGCCGAAACCCTGACAGTGCCGGACATTCATCTGGTGACGCTGCGCCCTGGAATGGAGGGCCTCATCGTGCCGAGCAAGTTCTACGGCGTCGCCGCGGCCGGGAGGCCGACGCTCTACGTGGGCCATCCGGATGGGGAGATTCCGCGCCTGATCTCCAAGCACCGCTGCGGTCTGACAGTGCCGACGGGCGACGTGGACGGCCTGGTGAAGGCGATCGAGGATCTCTCGAGCGATCCCGTGCTCTATGGCAGCCTGGCAACGAATGCCCGCGCGGCGTTCGAGCGACACTTCGAGCGGGCCGTGCCCGTGTCGGCCTGGTGTGACCTGCTGGAGGAGGTCGGGTCGGTGGCGAGCAAACCGACCCGGGGGCGATCCTGGTGAGCGCAGGGGATCGGAGGTTGGGGAGATGGATGGCGCTCGGCGTGAAGCGCGGATTGGATATCCTCATCGCCGGCCTGTTCCTGCTCCTCCTGACGCCTTTCATGGTGCTCATTGCGCTGGCCATCAAGTTGAGCGACGGGGGGCCCGTCCTGTTCAGGCAGGAGCGGGCAGGCAAGGACGGGAAGCCTTTCGTGTGTCCCAAGTTTCGGACCATGAGGGATGGGGCGGAGGAGAGGGGCCTGGGCGGCGTGGTGGCGGCCGACGACGAGCGCCTGACGCGCGTGGGGCGGCTGTTACGGGCCTGGACTCTCGACGAGATTCCGCAGCTCTGGAGTATTCTGAAGGGCGACATGAGTGTGGTGGGGCCGCGGCCCTGGGTGCCCCGGCAGACCGAGGGGCTTCCCGCGTGGGCGCGCCGGCGGTTCGATATGCGGCCAGGTCTGGCGGGCTGGGCCTGGATCCACGGGCGAAATCTGGTCCCCTGGGACGACCGGGTGCGCATGGATGTCTGGTACGTGGATAACTGGTCGCTTCGCCTGGATGGGTATATCCTCGTCAAGGCCTTCCTTTTGCTTTTCCGGCGCGAGGGGGTGTACGGTCGAAACGGCATCGCCGAAGATCCCGACTGGGGGAAGAGGGTAGACCGCCAGTGCTCACCGTTCGAGGGTCTCCGCGACTCTTCGCGTTCCCCCGCGCGGGAGCGCGCTCCGTACGAACGACAGGAACGGATAAAAGCATGACAGGCAACGTTGCAATCATGGGCGGATCCGCTGCCGGACTCTTCACAGCGCACCTTCTGGCGTGCCGGGGCGCCGACGTGCGGGTGTTCGAAGGCGCAGATCGCCTCGATCCAGCTCCTCGGACCCTGATCGTGACGAGCCGGATGCGGGACCTGCTGGGACCTCTTGGCGGGAAGGTGGTGGTGAACGAGATCCGCCGCTTCGAGCTGTTCACCGACGGCCGGGTTGCGACGATCCCCCTCGCCCGGCCGGACCTGATCATCGAGCGCTCGAGGCTCATCCGGAGCCTGGCGCAGCAGGCCCAGGCATCCGGCGCCCGCCTCCTCTTCGGGCGGCGGTTCGTCGGATTGGAGCCGAATGGTGCCGGCCTCGCCTGCAGGCTGGAGAGGGGAAAGGGAGGGGGGACCGAGGAGATACGGGCGGGGACCGTCGTCGGGGCCGACGGTGCCTTCAGCCGGGTGGCCGGCGCGGCGGGCTGGCCCCGGCCGGTGACGGTGTCCCTGATCCAGGCGGTGGTCCGACCCCCCGAAGACCTCCGGCTGGATACCACGCGGGTCTGGTTCATCCCCGAGGACACCCCCTACTTCTACTGGCTGATCCCCGAGTCGCCCGGGCGCGCGGTCCTCGGCCTGATCGGCGAAGAGGGGCAGCCGACACGGCAGCGCCTGGATCGGTTTCTCGACAAGCGGGGCCTGACGCCGGTGGAATATCAGGGGGCCCGCATCCCGCTCTACACCCGCTGGATCCCCGTCCACCGGAAGGTCGGGGAGGGCGACGTCTATCTCGTCGGCGACGCGGCCGGGCACGTGAAGATCACCACGGTGGGCGGCATCGTCACCGGCTTTCGCGGCGCCATGGCTGTGGCCGAGCGGATCCTGAACGGCCGGTAAAGCCACCACTTCCGCGCCCTGCGGCGCGAGCTGGATCTTCACCTGCTCATCCGGAGGATCCTCCATGGGTTCACGCAGGCGGATTACAGCCGCCTCCTCGATCTGTTGCACGCATCGGCCCGGCACCCTCTCAGCGTCTATACCCGGGACGAGGCCCGCACGTTGCTTTGGAATCTGTGCCTTCGCCAGCCGCGCCTCCTGCTCTTGGGCGTCCGCGCCTTCCTGACCGACAGCTCCCTCCCTTGGCGGCACCGCCGCTAGCCCGTTCTTCGGCCTGTGCAACGGGTGCCCGACGGGCCGTCCTGGCCGAGCTCCCGACGCGCATCATTGACTGCGGAACGAATGAGACCGTGAGGCGTCAGGCGTGAGGCGTGAGGGGGTGCGGGCCGAATGGGGAATGGCGAGTGTGGGGTGCGGAGTGGTGCCTTCAGACGCGAAGGGGGAAAGGCGGCGTCGGAAGGTGTGAGGCGTAAGGCGTGAGGAGAGAAAATGGAAAAGCCGCACGAGAAGCTGGATGTCTGGAAACTGTCCATGCAGTTGGTTCAGGATGTTTATCGGATCTCGAAGAGGTTTCCAAGGGAGGAGCGGTTTGGTCTAACCGACCGAGTTCGAAGGGCTGCAGTCAGCATTCCGAGCAATATTGCCGAGGGAGCCGCACGCCAGACAAAGAAGGAATTCATGAATTACCTCCATACGGCCCAAGGTTCCCTGAGCGAGCTGGATACACTGCTGGAGCCGGCGTTGCGGCTGGAATACCTCGGTGCGATGGACTGAAATGCTCTCGACTTGGTAACGGAGCGAGTGGACAAGATGCTCAGGGGCCTGATTCGCCAGCAGCGGCGCGCTAGAGGCGAGGCATGAAAGGCTCGTCACCTTACGCCTACCGCCTCGCGCCTCACGGGACTACAATGAGGTTCCGCACTCTGAAATTCGCAACGAGGAGACCATGCGTATTCTCGTGACCGGTGGTGCCGGTTTCATCGGATCGCACGTGGCGGATGCCTACCTGGCGGCGGGACACGAGGTGGCGGTGGTGGACGATCTCTCGACGGGTTCCAAAGAGAACCTGGACCCCCGCGCCCGCTTCTTTCGGGTGGACATCCGAAGCGCTGAGCTTCCGGCCGTGCTGGCGGACTTCCGCCCGGAGGTGGTCAATCATCATGCCGCCCAGATGAGCGTCTCGGTGTCCGCGCGGGATCCGCGACTGGATGCGGACATCAATATTCTGGGGACGCTCAACCTGCTGGAGGCGGCCGTCCGAAACGGTGTGAGGCGGATCATCTTCGCCTCGACGGGCGGCGCGATGTACGGGGATCAGGACACCCTTCCCACGCCCGAAACAGTCTTCCCTCAACCGGTAAGCCCTTACGGGGTCGCCAAACTGGCCGTGGAGCGATACCTCCACGCCTTTCACGCGATGCACGGCCTCTCGGCCGTCGCCCTCCGCTATGCCAATGTGTACGGGCCCAGGCAGAACCCCCATGGCGAGGCGGGCGTGGTGGCCATTTTCTCCAAGGCGATCCTGGAGGGGCGGGAACTCACGGTCAACGGGGACGGCGGACAGACCCGCGATTACGTCTATGTCGGGGACGTGGTGCGGGCCAACCTGCTGGCGCTGGAGCGGGGAGAGCCGCGAGCCGAGGGCCGCGAGCCGCGAGCCGAGGTGCAGGGAGGAAGAATCGACAGGGATAGCGATCGAATGAGCGACGAGCGGGGGGCCGGAGGCTCACCGCTCGTCTTGAACATCGGGACCGGCGCAGAGACGTCGGTGAACGATCTCGTGCAGCTCCTCCGCGAGATCGCCGCCACAGCCTTCACCTGGCGGCACGGACCTCCCCGGCCCGGGGAGCAGCGGCGGAGCGCCCTGGACTCTGGCCTGGCCTGGCGCAGCCTGGGCTGGCGGCCCGCGACGGACATCCGAACGGGCCTGGCTCAGACGTTCCGGTGGTTCGAGGAGCGCTTGAGGCAGGCGCGAAACGTGAGGCGTGAAACGTGAGGCGGCAGGAGGGAACCGGGGAAACGGCGAAACGGGGAGATGAAGAAGAGGAGAGGGGGAGACAAGGGGAAACGGGGCAGGGGAGCAGAGGGCGGAAGGCAGAGGGCAGAAGGCAGAGGAGGGTGGGGTGAGGGGGAGCGGGGAAAGCCGTGTGGCCCGAAGATAACGCGGACGGTCCATGGAGCGATGCAGCAGGTTTCGATTGACAGGAGAAGAAGACCTGTGATAGAAGACGCCCGTTTTTGCGGGACCGATTTTTCGCATTCCTGACTATGCCTTCTGATGCTGTCGCGCCACGCCGGCACGGCGGGCCGGTGAGCCGCCTGACGCGCCCGGTCCAGAGTTCCCGATAGCATGAAATCATCCTACGACGTCCTCGTGGTTGGTGCGGGACCGGCAGGCTCCACGGCTGCCGAGCGGCTGGCGAGCGCCGGATTCGACGTGGCGGTGCTCGAAGAGCACGCGGTCATCGGCGAGCCGGTGGATTGCACCGGTGTCCTGGGGGCCGAGGCCTTCGAGGCCTTCGACCTTCCCCCGGGGATCGTCGTGGGCTCGGTGGATGCGGTCACCATTCACTCACCCGGAGGGATCACCGCAACCTACCACGGCACCGCGCCGATGGCCTACATCGTGGACCGGGCCGAGCTGGACCGGACGATTGCGGGGCGGGCGGAAGACGCCGGTGCCACCTTCCTGCTCAGCACTCAGGCCGTGGATGTGGCCCGGGGCGACCGGGGGGTCCAGGTGACGTGCCGCCGCCCCGAAGGGGAAATGCGTCGGCTGTCGGCGAAGGTGCTGATCCTGGCAGGGGGACCCCGCTTTGCCTTCCACGAGCGCCTGGGACTGGGGACGTCCTCCCTGTTGTGGCGAAGCGCCCATGCCGAACTGCCGGGAAACAGCCTCGCGCACCCCCAGGTGTATCTGGGGCGCGACGTGGCTCCGGGTGCCTTTGGCTGGGCGGTTCCCATTCAGCGGGGCGGCCGGCCGTACGTGCGCGTCGGGGTGAACAGCCATAGCGACGCTCGGCGGTACCTCCGGAAGCTGTGCGAGGAGAAGTTCCCGCACCTCGTGCCGCCAGAGGGACCGCTGCCCTACCGCTCGTGGGTCGTCCCCGTCCTGCCCCTGTCCCGGACGTATGCGGACCGGGTCGTCGCCGTCGGCGATGCCGCCGGCCAGGTCAAGCCCACGTCGGGCGGCGGCATCTACTACGGCATGCTCAGCGCCCTCGAAGCGGCCCAAACGATATCCGAGGCATTCAGGCGCGGGGCCTTCACCCCGCACGGCCTCTCGGGTTACGAGAGACGGTGGCAGTCGCGACTGGGGTTTGACCTGAAGGTCGGAACGCTTTTCCGCCGCCTGTTCGCCCGGATGGCCGATCGGGACATTGACGACCTGTTCCGCACACTGCTTTCGGACGGGCTGCTGGCCCGGATCACGGAAAAGGTGAGCTTCGACTGGCACCGGGAGCTGATCCTGTTCCTCCTCAAGCATCCCAAGCTGGCCCGCATCTTCATGCGCCGCTGCCTGGATCGCCAGGCGGAGCCGGCCCTCTCAGATCTTCCCGCCATCTGATCCGGACCCTCGGAAGACCTGCCCCTTCGATCCGCAGACTGTGCGGATTCTTCATGCGCTGCAGGCCCTCCCCGTCGGCATTGCCCCTGCCCCACGGCCTTTGGCCCCCCTTTGGCACCGACATTCCTCCCGCCTTCTTCGCCGGACCGACCGGGTGGAAAAAATCCTTGACCGGTCCAGGAATCTGGGGTACCCAGAACCCGGGGCGGCTCGCGGCCGGTTGCCCGCTACGGGCTGGGAAGTGATAAAGTGACAAAGTGATGGAGTGGCGAGGTGAGTCAGCGAGGGGGGCGGGCATGCGAGCGGCGACCGAAGGTACGAGAGTACGACTGTACGGGTGGACCCAAGGCCGGCGGAAGCGCCATGTGAATCTGTCCACGGGTACGTTCGTACCTTCGTACAGTCGTACGCTTTCGCTCGATTGGGAGGCATAGGGAATAAGAGCGGTCGCCGGGTATTGTCTGGGCCGCGGCAAGCCGGGTAATGGCGGGAGGACGAGCCATGCCGACGTTCGTGTTGTTGACGAAGCTGGGAGAGGCCGAGCGAAAGCACCCGAAGCTGCGCGCGGCCAGGGGGCAGAAGTGGATCCAGACCATCCACAAGCGGTGCCCGGGCGTGAAGTTCCTGTGCCACTACGCCATGCTGGGGCCCTATGACTTCCTGGACATCTACGAGGCCCCGGATGCCGAGACCGCCGCCAAGGTTTCCCTGATCAGCATGGCCGAGGGGGCGACCGCGGCCGAGAGCTGGACCCTCATCCCGTATGACCGGTTCCTGAAGCTGGCCAAGCAGGTGTAGGTAGGCGGGTTCAGTCGTCGTGTATGTTGGCAGATCCTCCGAGGCAGTATGTGCGTAATGGGATCGAGGCAGGGTTCTGCCCGTGGAAGAGGCGAGCGGAGGTCTAGCTGAGGCCCAGTCGTCTCAGATCATCCTCGGTCCATCGGACGGCCTGAAGGATACTGACCAGGGTCTTGCGCGTTAAGGTATCGCTGCCGTGATGGTAGTGAACAACCGTGATTCTGCCATCTGGATGGGCGAAAACATGACCCCCGCTGCGCGTGCTACGGCGCAGGAGAAAACCATCACGCTCGAGCGCTCGGATGATTTCGCGGACAGGGGCGTTCTTGAGGGAGGTGGAGAAGGCGTCCCGCGTCGGTCATACCGTGACGCTGACAAGCGGGACGTCCATGACTTGGGAGTCGGATTCGACGGGAATAGGCCGGCCGTCCTCACGGAGGACATCAACATATGCCTGGGCGGCCTCGCGGATGGCAGTGAGCGCTTCGTCTCTCGTGGTGCCCCACGCGTTGCAGCCGGGGAGGGCGGGAATGACGGCACTCCACCGGCCATCGTCCTCTTCGTCGAGGACAATCGTATAAAGGAAGCTCTTGACCTTGATCCCTGGGCTCATCTCCCTGACCTCAGCTTGGCTGCCCATGAATTTGCCAGCATGGTGACCGGGAAGTCAACAACGTTTCGGAGCTTCGGACAACCGCCGGCAATCAATTCAACGCGTGGCTCGGTCGCGGGAGGTTGTCACATCTGCGGATAAGGGAGACGTGCCGGAGGGGTCGCGCGAGCGCGACGGCCGGGAGTTCCTCGTGGGAGGAATGTGTGGAAGGCGTTCGCGGGGTTAACCGTTCGGGCGGTCTCGAACCTCGGAACTCCAGAACGCCCGAACGTCCTGCGTATTCCTCGAAGGAGCGATCTCATGCCTGAGACCAAGGTGGTCCTCACCGAGAAGGATCTGCCGACGCACTGGTACAACCTGCAGGCGGACCTGCCGGTCCCGCTGCCTCCGGTGATCCATCCGGGGACCCGGCAGCCCATCGGACCGGCGGACCTTGCGCCGCTCTTTCCCCAGGAGCTCATCAAGCAAGAGGTGAGCCGGGAGCGCTGGGTGGAGATCCCCGAGCCGGTGCGGGACATCTACCGCCTCTGGCGCCCGTCCCCCCTGTACCGGGCCCACCGGCTGGAGCGGGCGCTGCAGACGCCGGCCCGGATCTATTACAAGTGGGAAGGGGTGAGCCCCGCCGGCAGCCACAAGCCCAACACGGCCGTGGCGCAGGCCTTCTACTGCCGGCAGGAGGGCATCAAGCGCATCACCACGGAGACGGGCGCGGGCCAGTGGGGGAGCGCCCTGGCCTTCGCCTGCAACGCCTTCGGCCTGGAGTCGAAGGTCTACATGGTGCGCGTGAGCTACGAGCAGAAGCCCTACCGCCGCATCCTGATGGAGACGTGGGGCGGCAAGGTGGTGCCGAGCCCCAGCACCGACACCCGGGCCGGCCGGGCCATTCTGGCCAAGGATCCGGACTCCCCGGGCAGCCTCGGCATCGCCATCAGCGAGGCGGTGGAGGATGCCGCCTCCCGGGAGGACACGAAGTACTCCCTGGGGAGCGTTCTGAACCACGTCCTGATGCACCAGACGGTGATCGGCCTGGAGACCAAGAAGCAGTTCGAGCTGCTCGGCGAGTACCCGGACGTTCTGGTGGGCTGTGTCGGCGGCGGCAGCTCCTTCGCCGGCTTCACGTTTCCCTTCATCCAGGACAAGTTGTCGGGCACGGCGAGGGGGCTCCGCATCGTGGCGGTGGAGCCCTCGGCCTGCCCCAGCCTGACCAAGGGGAAGTACCTCTACGATTTCGGCGATACGGCGGGGATGACACCTCTCATCAAGATGTACACCCTGGGCCATTCCTTCATTCCGGCGCCCATCCATGCCGGCGGCCTCCGCTATCACGGGATGGCCCCGCTGGTCTGCGCGCTCTACGATGCCAGGATCATCGAGGCGGTGGCGGTGCACCAGAATCCCATCTTCGAGGCGGCGGTGCAGTTTGCCCGCGCCGAGGGGATCGTCCCCGCGCCGGAGCCGTCCCACGCCATCCGGGTGATCATGGACGAGGCCATCCGGTGCCGCGAGCGGGGCGAGGCGAAGGTCCTCGCCTTTGTCCTCTGCGGCCACGGGCACTTCGATCTGGGGGCGTACCAGCGCTATCTGGCGGGGCAGCTCGAGGACTACGCGCTGCCGCAGTCGGCCATCGACGAGGCGCTCTCGCTGGTCCCCCGGGTGGAGGCCTGAAGCGTGAGACGGAAGGGGGGCAGGGGAGCAGAGGGCAGAAGGTAGAGGCAGCGTGAAACGTTCCGCGGAGTTCGCGTACCTTCGTGCACTCCTACTCGTACGCCCTTCGCCAACCCGGACTGTTCGTGAAGTCGCTGCGTACGGTGCAACAGCCCCCTCACCCTGCCCTTATATTTATCCAGAGGCACTCAATGGAGACCTCGGGTAAGATGAGCGGTGACCGGGACCAGACACGGAGCTCGCTGGCTGA
>JBBIQE010000084.1:0-14989 GCA_037442485.1 Methylomirabilis sp. (SeqCode) | reverse complement strand
CCGCGCGCGGGGTTTCGCCCTCGACGACGAGGAGTGCAGCCTCGGCCTTCGCTGCGTGGCCGCGCCGATCCTGGACCACCGGGGCTCGGTGGTGGCCGCCCTGAGCATCTCGGGACCCACCCACCGGCTGCCCGACCCGGTCCTGCCGCGCCGGGGGGAGGAGGTGCGGGCCGCCGCGCGGGAGATCTCCCGCCGCCTCGGGTATTCCAGCCAGCCACTCGCCAGAGGAGCGCCGCGGCACGGCCCCGTGGGTCTTGAGGTCCCGGCGCATGCCAGGACGGTCGGAGGGACTCTGACCGCGCGCATCCCGCGCGACCCCATGGCACGGGAGGGCAGGAAAGGAAGGTGACAGGATGAGATTTCAGGGGAAGACCGCCCTGATCACCGGGGGCGGAAGAGGGATCGGGGCCACCACCGCCCTGATGATGCTGGCCGAGGGGGGGCAGGTGGGGGTCCTGGATGTGAATCCGGACCATTTGAAGAGGGTGACGGAGACGGCGGCGGCCCGAGGCTACACGCTCAAGACCTATCAGGCGGACGTGTCCAAGACGGAGCAGGTGCGGCGCAGCGTGGATGCCTTTGTGGAAGAGGTCGGCCGCATCGACATCCTGGTGAACAACGCCGGCATGACCATCCCGAGACCGTTCATGGAGAAGACCGCCGAGGATTGGATCAGGACGCTGGAGGTCAATCTCATCGGGGTCTTTCTCTGCGCCCAGGCCGCGGCGAAGTACATGCTGGCCCAGCAGTCGGGCAAGATCGTCAACATCTCCTCGATCCGCGGCGTTCCCCACTGCGGCCGGGAGGGGGTGATGGATTACAGCGCCGCCAAGAGCGGCGTGATCAGCCTCACCAAGACCCTGGCCAAGGCGCTGGCGCCCCACGTCAACGTCAACACGGTGGCCCCAGGCCACACCCTGACGGAGCTGACGGCCCCGCTGCCCGATTCCGTCAAGCAGGGCATGATCGAGGGCACCTACCTGAAGCGGATGGCCCAGCCGGAGGATATCGCCAAGGCCATCCTGTTCCTGGCGTCGGAGGACGCCAACTTCATCACCGGACAGATGCTCCTGGTGGACGGGGGCTTCAGCCTGAAGGCGGGGTGACGGATCCCCCGCGAAGGGAGGTGAGGGCAAGTTATGCCGATCATCACCATTCGCCTGCTGGAGGGACGGACGCTGGAGCAGAAGCGCGAGCTGACCCAGGCCATCAGCGAGGCCGTCTCGCGGATCGCCAAGACACCCCTGGAGGGCGTCCACGTGATCTTCGAGAACGTGCCGCGCACGGACTGGGGGCTGGGCGGGGTGTTGTGGGCCGATCGGCCTTCCCGCTGAGGACCCGGGGCAGGGTCGCCGGCGGGCGCGACGCCCGCCGGGAGGAGGAACCATGAGACGAGGAGCCTTGATAACGTGCCTGGCCGTGATCCTGGGAATGTCCGCGTCGGCCTGGGGCGGCGAGAAGAAGGTGGTCAGGATCTGGCACACGGAGACCGAGCCGCAATCCGTGGCGGCCTTCCAGCAGATCATCCAGGACTTCGAGAAGCTGCACCCGGACATCACGGTGAAGCAAGAGGCCCTGGCCTGGGGCGACCTGGAGGCGAAGCTCACCGCGGCCCTGGCGGCGGGGGCGCCCCCCGACGCCAGCCACGGGCAGGCCGTGACGTGCGCCTCCTTTTACGCCAAAGGGCTGCTGCGCGACCAGGAGGATATCGCCGCCGCCATCGGCCGCGACAATATCTGGGAGGCGGTCCGCCGGCAGTGCCTGCACGACGGCAAGTACTACGGGATCCCCCACTCGGCCGCCACCTCCCTCCTGATCTACCGCAAGGACATCTTCAGGCAGAAGGGGTTGAAGCCGCCGGAGACCTGGGACGACTTCATCAAGGTGGCGGAAGCCCTGATGGAGCGGGATGCCTCCGGACGCGTGACCCGCTACGGGCTGTCGCTGCCGGGGGTGGGTCTGTTCATCAACATCGCCGTGGGAGAGTTGACCGCGGCGAACGGGGGGCGGCTCTTCGACCTGAGGACCGGCCGGCCCACCTTCACGGAGAAGCAGGTCATTGAGGTGCTGGATTTTTACAAGAAGCTTAACGACACCGTCCTGCCCCCAGGCTGGCTGGGTCACGGCTACCTGGACACCTTCGCCAACCTGGCCACGGGCAAGGCGGCCATGCTCTACCAGGGCTACGGCCGGGGCGCGGGCTACATCGAGAAGTACGCCCCCAAGGAGATGGCCAACCCCGAACACTTCGGCGTGATGGTCAAGCCCCACGGCCCCTCGGGGAAGGAGACCGCGGCCCAGATCGACGCCGAGCCCTGGATGATCTTCAAGAACGCCAAGTACCCGGAGGAGGCGGCCGAGTTCCTGAAGTTCTTCTTCAAGGAGGAGAACTACATCAAGTACCTGCACACGGTGCCGATCCACCTGCTGCCCACCCTGAAGTCGGTGCGGGCGAATCCCGCTTACCAGGCCAACGCGATGGTCCGCAAGTGGAAGGAATGGCAGGACATGCAGTACCGCTACTTCGAGACGGGGCGGGCCAAGCCCACGCTGATCGTGGAATGGGACGACCTCCGGCTGCCCTTCGGGCTGGAGATCCTGGGCTCGGGGATCGTCCCGGACATGGTGACGGACGCGGTCCGGGGGATGCCCTCGGCCCAGGCGGCGGCCAAGGCCCAGGCCCGGGCGGAGGAACTGATCACCAAGCTCGGCTACAAGCGCTGGTAGATGGCCCTGGCGGCCGGGCGCGCGCCCGCGTTCGAGGAGGACGGGTGCGCGCCCGGCTTTCGCCCGCTGTGACAGGATGCGCATGGCCCGTCCTTCCGATCGGGATCCGCAGCCGGCAGCCTCTGCCCGCCTGGATCGTCCCCCCGGGGCTGCCCTGGTCGGGCCCGGCCTCCGGCCGCGAGCCGCCCGGCGCCGCCCGGCCGGATGGCAGCAGCGCCACTCACTGGTGGGACTCCTCACCATCGCGCCCGCCCTGGTCCTGATCCTGGCCCTCACCCTGTACCCCGTGGCCTACTCCATCTGGCTGAGTCTGCTGGAGAAGCACTCCTTCTTCCCCCAGGAGCGCTTCGTCGGGCTCGAGAACTACCGCTACCTGTGGGGGGATCCGGAATTCTGGACCAGCCTCTGGTACGGGGTGGTCTACTCGTTCTGGACGATTCTCTTTCAGATCATCCTGGGCGTGGCCGCCGCCCTCATCCTCAACGAAACCTTTCTGGGGCGAAACCTCGTGCGCGGGATCGTCCTGTTCCCCTACATGATCCCGACCATCGTGGCGGTCATCCTCTGGAAGTGGCTGCTCAACGACACCTACGGCGTCATCAACTACTGGCTGCTGGCCCTGGGCATCGGGCGGGAGCCCATCAGTTGGCTCGGGGCCGATCACATCATGCTCTCCCTCGTCCTGGTCAGCATCTGGCAGTTCTTCCCCTTCGTCCTGCTCTCCATCCTGGCGCGCCTCCAGACCATCCCGGAGGAGCTGTACGAGGCCGCCAAGGTAGACGGGGCCTCCCCCCTCCGCCGCTTCACCCACATCACCCTCCCCCAGATCCGGGGCATCCTGTTCGTGGTGATCCTGCTCCGCAGCATCTGGATGTTCACCAAGTTCGACACCGTCTGGCTGATGGGCGAGGGGGCGGGGGCGGGCCGCTTCATCCGCACCCTCCCCGTCTACGCCTACATGCGGACCCTGACCTATTACCAGGCCGGCCTGGGGGCGGCCCTGGCCGTGATCATGTTCGCCATCCTGGTGGTCTGCACCGTCATCTACTTCGGCCTGTTCCGCGAGGAGGCGGACATCGGATGAACCGCTGGCGGCTGCGGCGCGTGTCGGTTCGAGCCCTCCTGTACCTGGGGGCGGCCCTGCTCGCCCTCCAGGCAGCCTTCCCCTTCTTCTGGATGGCCTCGACCTCGTTCAAGCCGCCGGGCGAGGTCTTCGCCCAGCCGCCCTCCTTCATCCCCCAGGATCCGACCCTGGACAACTTCCGGCGGCTCTTCACGGCCACGGCCTTCCTCACCTACTTCCGGAACAGCCTGATCGTCTCCGGCCTGGCAGTCCTCCTGACCATGGTGGTCAGCGCGGCCGGCGCCTACAGCCTCACCCGCTTCCGGTATCCGGGGCGGGAGAAGATCGCGGGACTCATCCTGTGCACATACATGTTCGCCCCCATCATGGTCGTCATCCCGTTCTTCATCCTGGTGAAGCGGTTGGGGATCGAGAACACCCACACCGCCCTGGTGCTCGCCTTCACCTCCTTCTGCCTGCCCTTCACCCTGTGGCTCCTGCGGGCCTTCTTCCAGACCATTCCCCTGGAGCTGGAAGAGGCGGCCCTGGTGGATGGGGCCGGTCGGGTGCGGGCGGTCATCCACGTGGTGCTGCCCCTGGCCCTGCCCGGGATCATCGCCACGTCCATCTTCACCTTCATCCTGGCCTGGAACGACTACATCTTCACCCGGATCCTCATCTCCTCGGACGAGCTGAAGACGTTGCCCGTCGGGGTGCAGGACCTCTTCCACTCGGCCCTGATTGACTGGGGGCTGATCATGGCCGCCGGGATGATGATCACCATCCCGGCCCTCCTCTTCTTCGTGGCCGTGCAGCGCTACCTGATCCGGGGCTGGGGCGCCGGCGCCGTCAAGGGCTGACCTGTCGGGACTCCGGGCTGAGCGCTTACCATCCGACAGCGCTTCGCATGGAGCCGGGCGCCATCCGCCCGGAGCGGGCCGGGTCATCGTCCTGGACGGAAAGGCCCCGGAGCGCTGGAGCGAGCCCACCGACCCCCTGCGGCCTAAACAGGATTTTCCGCGTCTGGTTGATCTTTTCGGGCATTTCGTCCGGGCGTTTCGCCTTGACAGGATCGCCGGGACGTGGTATGCGGGCTTCGAGATTCTCCTTCGGGGTGACCCCCGCTGTCCGGTTCGACCTGGGCTGTGCCTTCCTGCGTAGTTCTTCGGCGCGACCTGTTCAGGCGTGCTGTCGCCGGGATGGGAATCCGTCATACCACGGCAATCCACGTACCTCCCGAGGCCGGGGAGAAGCCGGAATCATTTCGAGCTCCCAGCGAGCAGGCGGGGAGCATTTCATCGCATCAGAAAGGAGGTCCGCAATGGAACGGAGGCTGGTATTCCTCGCGATCGTTGTCTCGGTGGCAATGGGTGTGGTCCTGGGGATGCTGGTGCAGAGCCCAACGGCGGCTGCCGGGGAGTACAAGTACAAGTGGCGGATGAACCAGACCCACCCGGCCGACAGCCCCTTCGGCAGGGCGGCCGAGGCCTTTGCCGAGGAGGTGCGGAAACGAACCAATGGCCGGATTGACATCACGGTCTATCACGCCGGGGCGCTGGGCGATTGGGTGTTGAGCGATGAGATGGTGATGCGGGGCAGCGTGGAGGTGAACCTCGGCCCCATCGCCCCCACCTACGATCCCCGCCTGAACATCGCCTACTACACGCCGTATCTCTTCAAGACCTTCAAAGAGGGCAAGGCCGCCTACGCCAAGGGCGGCTGGATCAACAAGATGGTGGACGACCTCCTGGCCGGCGTCAACATCAAGGGGCTCTCGGTCCTTCCGCTGGGCATGTCGGGGGCCACGGTGCGCCGGGTCCCGCCGAGCCCGGGCGATCCCGATGTCCCGAAGGGACTGAAGATCAGGGTCATGCCCCTCAAGGTCTGCGAGCTGACCTACAAGCGCCTGGGCTACATCCCTGTCGCCATCCCCTACGCCGAGGCCTACAGCGCCATCGAGACCGGGATCGCCGACGGCCAGATGGGCGGCCCGCCCTTCCAGGGTCACGAGTTCCGGGACATCCAGGGCGCCTGGATCCAGTACAATGATTTCGTCGAAACCCACTGGTTCAAGGTGACCCGTAAGCTCTTCGACTCCCTGACGAAGGAAGACCAGCAGATCATGATCGAGGCGGCCGAGCGGCAGGGCGAGAAACAGTGGGAGCTGGCGCTCGCCCAGGATGAGGAGTACCGCCAGAAGATGGCCGCGCGCGGCCTGAAGATCATCATGCTGTCGGAGGCGGAGCTCGAAAAGATCGCCGCGGCCATCCGGGCCGATGTGTGGCCCGAGCTGGACAAGATCGTCGGCAAGGCCATCATGGACATCGCCCGCAGGAACGTCGGAGTCCCCGTGAAGTAGCCGGCCGGGGGGGCGGTTCCCGGCCCCCGGGGGACTCGCGGCCCGCAGGAGGCTTGAGCGCGCCTCGAGCCTCCTGCACTGTGTCGGGTGGCGCCATCATGGATCGGTCATCCTCCCCCACGGTGCAGCGAATTCTCCTGCCGATATGGCACGGCCTGGTGAGGCTCCAGCGCGCCGTCCTCATCCTGGCTTCCGCCTTCATCACCCTGCTCGTCTTCGGGGCAGTCCTGATGCGCTACGTGTTGCACTACCCGGGCATGGAGGTCGAGGAGATCGCCACCCTGGTTGCCTTCTGGCTCTATTTCACGGGGGCCATCTATGGCACGTACGAGCGGACGCACATCAAGACCGAGCTGATTCACCTCATCCTCAGGCGGCCGCGCCCTTACGCTGTGGCGAAATCTGTTGCCAGCTTCATCTCCCTGGTGCTGGCAGGCATCCTGTCGTACTGGGGCTACACGTTCTTTCTCTGGGGCATCCAGAAATGGGCGCGATCGCCCGTGCTCCAGTTGCCCCTGGTGTACGCCCAGAGCAGCATCTTCGTCGGCGCCGTCTTCATGTCGTTTTACTTCCTCGTGGAGCTGGTGGACAACATCCGCCAGGCTCTGGGCCTGGCGCCC
Organism: Methylomirabilis sp. (SeqCode); assembly: GCA_037442485.1. Classification (GTDB taxonomy): domain Bacteria; phylum Methylomirabilota; class Methylomirabilia; order Methylomirabilales; family 2-02-FULL-66-22; genus 2-02-FULL-66-22. The sequence continues at coordinate 8,220 of JBBIQE010000084.1, read as the reverse complement.
GTCACCATGCCCCCCGGGATGGAGTGACCGCCCGTGGACATCGTCATCGACCTGGGCATCCTGCTCGGGCTTCTCGCCCTGGGGGTGCCGATCCCGTTCTGCTTCATGGCCGCGGTCCTGTATCTGATCGTCCTGCACGGCTTCAGCTTCGAGTTTCTCCTGCCCATCTCCTTCTATGGCCTGAACTCGCTCACGCTGCTCTCCGTCCCCTTCTTTATCATGGCCGGAGGCCTCATGGGCTCCTCCGGGATCGCCGAGCGGCTGGTCAAGATCGCCCTGGCCTTCGTGGGAAGGTTCCGGGGCGGGCTGGGGGGGGCCACCGTGGTGGCCACCGCCATCTTCGGGGCCATCGCCGGTCTCTGCTCGGCGGCCGTGGCGGCCATCGGGAGCATCATGATCCCCCGCATGGAGGCCGAGGGGTATCCCCGGGGGCACGCCGCGGGGCTGGTCACGGTCTCCTCCGTCCTGGCGCAGCTCATCCCGCCCAGCGTCCCCATGATCCTGTACGCCTGGGTCTCCCGCCTGTCGGTGGGGGCCTGCTTCCTGTCCACCGTCGGACCCGGGATCCTCTCGATGCTGATGTATGTCATTATCAACTGGTGGATGTGCCGCCAGATCCCCAGCATCAAGGTCTACCCCAAGGTGACGCTCCGACAGCAGGCCCGCGAGGTGGGGCAAGCCCTCTTCCGGGGGACCTTCGCCCTGATGGGAGCCCTGATCATCATGGTGGGGATCTACGGCGGATTCACCACGCCCACCGAGGCGGCCACCCTGGCCGTGATCTACACCGTCCTGGTGGGATTCCTGATCTACCGGAGCTTGACCTGGCGGGAACTGGGCCGCACACTCTTCACCACGGCCACCACCTCGGGGGTGGTCATCCTGATGCTCTTCTTCGTCATGATGCTCAGCCGGATTTATACCATGCTCAACGTCCCGCAGCGGCTCATCAAGACGATGACCGGCATCTCGGAGAACTATTACGTTATCCTGGCCATGGTCAACGTGTTCCTCATCATCATCGGCATGCTCATGGACGACTTCAGCGGCACCCTCCTCTCCGCCCCCCTCCTGCTGCCCCTGATGAAGCACATCGGCGTCAGCCCCTACCACTTCGCCGCCATCCTGGGGACCAACCTCGGGCTGGGGAACGTGACGCCCCCCTGCGCGCCCATTCTCTATCTCGGCGGGCGGATGGCCAACTGCAGCTTCGACAAGATGATCGGGCCGGCCACGGTGTTCATGCTCTTCGGCAGCCTCCCGGTCATCCTCATCACCACCTACTGGCCTGACCTGGCCCTGTTCCTCCCCCGGCTGATCATGGGAATCGAGTGACCGCGGATCGGGCCCCGGCGTGAAGGGTGGCGCGGCGCAACGCAACCGGGTCGCGATCCTGCACGTGACGGCCCTGGCGCGCCGGAGCGGATCCGCCGGCGCCCCTTGTCGCCTGAGCCTGCTTCCCGGAGAGCAGGCCGCTGCCAGGACGTGCAGAGGAGGAGAGGCAGGGAATCCATCCGAGCGGCTGGAAAGTCCACTCCGACAACAACCTCCCCACCCCGAGCGTCGAGCCGGGACGTCTGGGCGGACCCCATTGTGGCGACCACGGAACGATTCTGCGGGGGCGCGATTTCGATTCCAGGCCGTCCCCCGGGAATCGCGCGGTGGGGCGGGGGGAGGGGTGGGGCGAGCATCGGACGTGTGCGGCCACACGCCGCGACGCACTGACGCCCCTTGGTCTGCCGGATGCCGTGGCGGATCGCCGGGAGGTGTTCTGCGACTTGGCGAGGGCCCGGCGGTGGCGGCGGGGACGGTCCCCCGGGCGCCGCGCGGATCGCCATCGCATGGGCCGGTCCCCCGGACCGACCCGAGGCTGCGGGCCGCAGGGTCAGGGGGCTTCTCCGGCCTACTTCGCCGCGCCGTCGGCCGCGGAGAGGTACTCGACGATCGTCTTCTCGTCCTGCGGCCTGATGGGGGCGCCGAACACCTTGATCATCTTCGTGACGACCGCCTGCCACTGCTGGGCGTCGCCCCGCGGCTGCAGGACGATGTAATCGGTGGAGTGGCGGATCAGGCAGTTGGCCCGCGCCACCTCCAGACCCGGCCCCGGCTGCAGCGTCGCCATCTCGTTGTCGCTGGGAAGGGCGATCGTCTTCTGCTCCGCGGCCCGGACTGCCGCGGGTACCACACGGAGAGCCAGTGCCAGTGCCAGTGCCAGCGCGCGTTTCATCTTCGCCCTCCTGGTTTTCGCGTTCGCGCGCAAAAACCAAGTGTGAACGGCCTCAGGGAAGCCCTGTGGTTTTTGCCCGGCCGCGCAAAAACCAGGTCGTTGGTAACTTGCCCCTACCCCACCTGGACATCCACGTGCTCGATGACGTTCCGCAGATAGCCCGCGGGGTTCCAGAGCGGCTAAATGTCCCGCGATTCCCCGATGGTGTTGAAAGCCCGGACCATGAGCCGGTAGGCCCCGGGGCGTGGAGGCTGCCACGGGGCGGACCACTCGCGGAAGGAGTATCGGCCCAGGTCCGTGCCGAGTTGGGCGCGCCGCCACGTCGTCCCGCCGTCATCCGAGACCTCGACCGCGCGGATGCCGTACCCGCCGTCAAAGGCGATCCCCCGGAGCGTCACCAAACCGCCCGCGGAAAGCCGGGCGCCGTTCTCCGGTGCGGCGATGAAAGAGCGGACGGTCATCCGGTTGATGGGCACGGTGCGCCTGGGCGCTGTCCCGGGCGGGACGCAGCCGCAGGGGGGATCCGGGATCCGGTAGGCCGGCTTCATCCAGAAGCCCTCGAACGGCCTGTCCAGGACCGTGGTCTCGGACAGGTTCTTGACCCAGTACGTCGCGTACCAGCCGGGGACGACCAGCCGCGCCGGGTAGCCGTTCAGCATGGGCAGCGGCTGCCCGTTCATCTCGTAGGCGACGAGGACGTCCGGATCGTCCATGATCCGGTCCAGGCTGAGGCTCTTCACGAAGTCGGGGACCGTGGCCAGGGCGGGCTTGGCCAGCCCGTCGAAGGCGACCTCGATGGCGCCCGTCCGCACCCCGGCCATGGCGAGGATGTCCCGCATCCGCGCACCGGCCCACTCGGCGTTTCCCATGGCCCCGTCGCCCCACTGCCCGCCCAGGACCCGCGGGGTGAACCGCCCGCGGCTGTTGCCCGTGCACTGGTTCACGGCGGTGACCGCCGCCCGCGGGAACTTTGTCCGCAGATCCTCCATGGACAGTGCAAGCGGGCTGGTGACGTGGCCGGTCACCTTCAGCCGCCAGGTCGTGAGATCCACGCTGGTCGGGATCGGGAAGACGTGGTACCGGACGAAGAACGCCTCGTTCGGCGTGATCGCCCGGTCGAAGTACTTCATGGAGGTCTCGAGCTGCGGCGGCCGCGAGGTGAGCAGGATCAGGTCCGTCTTTTCCGGATAGCGGACGAGGGGCCGGCCCGCCAGAGTCGGATCCGGCTGCGCCATCGCCCGCTCCGGCCGCCCCAGGACGCTTCCCGAGGCGGCAGGCATCCCCAGGGCCTTGAGGAACTCTCGGCGCGGAATCGGCTTCATGCACTCCCCTCCCCAAAAAAAGAGAACGGCCCTTCAGGGCTCATCGCTCCCCGAAGGGCCGTCCTGGTTGGCGCGAGATGAAGACTGAGCAAGAGGTACCGGTGGACGATGCGCGACCGGCATCGCTTCCTCCCTCCCGAATCCCCCAAAGCGGTCCCGGTGCTCGCGCGGGAAGCTGCCCGCCTAAGGCCACCCTGTCAAGAACGGGGCCGGCGGAGGGCCCGCGAAAAACGCTTGGCGATCCCCCGCTCTCGGGGCATACTCTGGTCCCGACCGGGGCGATTCGCCGCGAGGGCTTGGCCCGTGTGGGGAGGGAGGGCGATGCGGGTCCTCTGCTGCCATCCGAGCGGCCTCCTGTACACCAAAATCTTCCTGCGCCTCGAACCCCTGGGCGTCGAACTGCTGGCTGCGGCCGCCCGGGCCGCCGGCCACGAGGTGCGGATCCTGGACCTCCAGGTCTTCACCCATGCCGACTACTTCCGGCTGCTTCACCAGTGGCGGCCTGAGGCCGTGGGCTTCGGCGTCAACTACCTGGCCAACATCCCCGAGGTCATTGACCTGGCCAAGGAGACCAAGCAGAGGCTCCCCGGCTGCTTCTTCTTTGTGGGAGGCCACAGCGCCTCCTTCACCGCGCAGGAGATCCTCGAGCATGCGGCCGGGGCCATTGACTGCGTGGTGAAGGGCGAGGCCGAAGAGATCACCGCCCCCCTCCTCCTGGCCGCGGCGGGCGACCGGAAGCGCCTCCACACCCTCCCGGGCGTCGTGACGCTGGATGGCGAGGGTCCCCCGCCCCGGATGGTCGAGAGCCTGGATGGCCTCCGGCCGGCCCGCGACCTCTTGTCGAGGCGGCGGAAGTATTTCATCGGCGTCCTGGATCCCGCCGCCTCCATCGAGTTCACCCGGGGCTGTCCCTGGGACTGCGTCTTCTGCAGCGCCTGGACCTTCTACGGGCGGAGCTACCGCAAGGCCAGCCCCGAGAAGGCGGCCGAGGAGCTTCAGCAGATCCGGGAGCCCGGCGTCTTCATCGTGGACGACGTGGCCTTCATCCAGGCCGAGCACGGCCTGGCCATCGCCCGGGAGATCGAGCGGCGGAACATCCGGAAGAAGTATTACCTGGAGACGCGGGGGGACGTCCTGCTGCGCAACAGGGAGGTCTTCGAGCGCTGGAAGCGGCTGGGCCTGGAGTACATGTTCCTCGGCCTCGAGGCCATTGACGAGGAGGGGCTGAAGCTGCACCGCAAGCGGGTCAAGCTGTCCACCAACTTCGAGGCCCTGGAGTACGCCCGCTCCCTGGGGATCCGGGTGGCGGTCAACATCATCGCCGATCCCGACTGGGACGAGCGGCGCTTCGCCGTGATCCGCGAGTGGGCCCTGTCCATTCCCGAGATCGTGAACGTGAGCGTGAACACCCCGTATCCCGGCACCGAGACGTTCCTCGCCGAATCAGGCCGGCTGGCCACGCGGGATTACCGCCTCTTCGACATCCAGCACGCGGTGCTGCCCACCCGCCTCCCCCTGGATCGGTTCTACCAGGAGCTGGTGAAGACCCAGCAGGTGCTGAACATGAAGCACCTCGGCCTGACCGCCCTCAAGAACACCGCGCGCATCGCGGCGCGCCTCCTCCTCCGGGGGCAGACCAACTTCGTCCGGATGCTCTGGAAGTTCAACCGCGTCTACCACCCGGAGCTCCAGCTCGCCGATCACCACCAGCCGGTGAAATACGAGATGCGGCTGCCGGCGCCCCCCGCCACCGGGGAAGGAAAGGGTCGGGACCTGTTCATCCTGCGCCCCGAGTCGGCAAGACAGTCGGCGCCGGCACATTGAGCCGGCCGAGGCCGACCCTCAGCCGAGCTGCTCCACCAGGTAATTCTGGATCCCCATCTGCTTGATCTGGTCGCGCTGGGCCTCGAGCCAGTCGATGTGCTCCTCCTCGTCCTTGAGGATCGACTCCAGGAGTTCCCGGCTCCCGTTGTCACCGACCTCCACCGCCAGCCGGATCGCCTCGTTGTACGCCTTCACGGCCCCTTCCTCGGCCGTCCAGTCGGTCTTGAGTTGCGCCTCCACATCCGCACCGATCTCGATCTTGTTCAGCCTGCTCACGGTCGGCGATCCCTCCAGGAAAAGAATCCGCCCGATCAGTTTCTCGGCGTGCTTCATCTCCTGGATGGCCCGCTTCTCGGTCGCCTTGTGAAGCTTCTCGTACCCCCAGTTGGCGCACATCTCCGAATGGACCATGTACTGATTGATGGCAGTCAGCTCCTCGGCAAGGAGCGCATTCAACCGTTCGATCATTCTCTGGTTGCCCTTCATGGCTCCCTCCTGGTTTTTGCGCTCACGCGCAACAACCCCACTCGTGGGACACAGCGTTCGGTTCTTGCGCAACCGCGCAAGCACCAGGCCAGAACATCCGTCGGATGTCCGCCCTGCTCCGACATGCGAAGGCCACGCGACGATCCTGACCCACCACACACCGGCGTCGCCACGCTACACCAGGCCGCTTGAAGAGCGCCACTGCTCTCTGCAAAAGGGGCAGTCAATGGGACCTTTGGCCTTCTCCCCCTGGACGGGAAGGCGCGTCACGGTCCCGCCAGGGCCACCTTGGCCATCAGGGCCTTGCGCAGCTCGACCATGGCCTGCGTGTCCCGCGCGCAGTACTTCAGGAGGGCGGTCCTGAGCTGCGACTTCTCGTCCTCGTCACCGACCTCGAAGATCATCCGGGAGTACTGGAGGGAGGCCATGCTGCCCTCCTGAATCTCCAGATCATCGTACCCCAAGTGAGGCACCACGGCCGGCAGGACCGACTTGATCGAGAACGACCCATTGAATGCCGGGTGGTAATAGTGGGTGCGGATGACGGAGAGCAGGTCCCAGATCCGCTCCATCGCCCCGTCAATGTCCGACCGGTATCTCGGGAAGGCACCCGCCAGTTCTCTCAGGATTCGGGCCTCGTAGCCGGAATATACGCAGATGGTTCCCTCGCGACCGACCGACGCGAGCAGGGTGCGAAGAAAATCCTCGCGCGGGTCTTTCCGCTCCGCGCACAGATACTCCTCGTGCCGCACCCCGCCATCCTTGGCAACGATGTCGTTCGACCACTGGAAGGGAATAGTCTGATATGGCCGGGTGTCCGCATACCTGGGAATGGCGGGCATGAACGTCTCGAAATCGAGATGGTGGACCGGGTAGCGGACGGCGGAAAGCGCCGCTTTGAGACCAGGTCCGATCCACTCGAGGTTGTCCTTCACCCGCTGCTGGATGCCCGTGAGCCGGAATCCGGCCGGAATGTCATCCATGACCTCGATTCCCTGGCCCACCAGCTCCTGGAACATCCGTCTTCCTCCGGGGAGATGGAACACCCAGCGGGCCGGCTTCGTCCGGGTGCAGTGACCCCAGAATGGGCACTCGCAGGGATCGAAGCAGTGGTGGTCCGGTTCGATGGCCGGCGGCGAGGGGGCGGCCAGCATCTCGCGCATGGCGGCCAGGCGGGAAGGAATCTCGGATTGGCGCGCCGCCACCTCCGCCGTCACATCCTGGCGGAGAAACAGTTGGCTCAAGTCCAGGTCGCCGCCGGGGTAGACGTACTGGTTATTGATGTGCACCAGCTCCGATCTCTCGAGCGGGATCCCGGCCCCCGCCAGCACATACGCCTGGATGGCCACATCGTCGAGGTGGTCCTCCTTGACCTGTGTGGATGATTTCACTTCGATCAGGCGCCAGCGGCCCCCACCCGCCCGTTCCAGGACGTCTACCCGGACCCGCACGTCCGCGTACGAGAACATCCCTTCGAAGATGGCCGGGACATTGGGATCGGCCAGCAGCTCCGCCGTCCGCGCGATCGCTCCCGGGATCCCCAGGCCCTGGACATCCACGAGGAAGCCACCGGGGAAGCCGTCCCGCGCCAGTTCGCCGATTTCAATGCCCATTTCCAGACGCGCCTGCGTCTGCGCATCCGGGGGAGTCGCCAGTCCCGGCGAGTGCACCTCGAGGTAGAGCTGCTTGTGGCACTGGAGCCCTGCCAGGAAGCGGGACTTGGTGAGGGGGAACCGGGAAGGGATGGCGGGGTGGGGATGCCACGGCTCGTCTTGACAGGAGAGCGTCGGATTCATAGCTCCTCCAGTGGAGACAGGGAGGGATGCCGATGAGGCTGACGCGCCGGGATCTCCTCAAGAGTTGGCTCCTCGTCGGCGGCTCCCTGCTCGCCCCTCCCCGATCCTTCTCCGCTCCCCCGAAGAAAGAGGAGCCATGGACTCCGGCTTATGACGCACCGGAGAAACAGGGGGAGTTCGCCCCGCGGGTCGAGGAGGCGTACGCCATCTTCGAGAAGTGCCAGCTCTGCCCCCGGCAGTGCGGCGTCAACCGTGTGAAGGGCGAACGCGGCTTCTGCCGCGCCCCTGCCAAAGTCGTCGTCTTCAGCGCCCATCCGCATTTTGGAGAGGAGCTGCCCATCACGGGTGAAAACGGCTCTGGCACCATCTTCTTCTCCAACTGCAACCTCCGCTGCGTCTTCTGCCAGAACTGGCCCATCGCCCACGAGGGCAGGGGCAAGGAAGTCCGGGATGAAGTGTAATGCTCCCCATTTGTCAAGACACTTTTTCTGGGGGTGAGAGTGAGTCATTCTACGCAGCCGCTTGGGCTGCCTCCTGCATGCGAAGCGCGGCCTCGAATTCCTGT